>NZ_CM001977.1:1204743-1289397 GCF_000406165.1 Dickeya zeae NCPPB 2538
GAATCCAGCTTGTTGTGCCGCCTGCTGCATGGCAGTAAACGCCGCGACCGCTTCAGGTTGCAGACGATGTGAACCGCTCAACGTCACCAGATGGCGGTCGCTTTTGCCAGTCAGGCAGGCGGGGGACATCATGCGATCAATTGCTCCATAATACGTTGATACATGCGGCTGAGCAGTTGCAGGTCGGCAGCGCTAACGCACTCGTTCACTTTATGGATGGTGGCGTTGACCGGCCCCAATTCAACCACCTGAGTGCCCATACGAGCAATAAATCGCCCGTCTGACGTTCCGCCGGTAGTCAGGAGTTGCGGCGTGATTTCGCTGTAGTGTTCCACCGCGTTGACGACGGCATCGACCAATTCGCCGCGTCCGGTCAGGAATGGGTGACCAGATAACTGCCATTCCAGCGTGTAATTAAGCTGGTGACTATCGAGCAGAGTCTTGACCTGCTCTTTAATCAGTTCATCGGTCAGCTCAGTGCTAAAGCGGAAATTGAACTGAACGAACAGTTCGCCGGGGATAACGTTATTGCTACCGGTACCGGCGTTAATATTGGCTATCTGCATGCTAGTAGGCGGGAAGAACTCATTGCCCTGATCCCAGACGGTCTCCACCAGCTCATTGAGTGCGGACATCGCCCGATGCACCGGGTTATCCGCCAGATGTGGGTAAGCAACATGCCCCTGAACACCGTGAACCCGCAGATTGGCGGTGATGGAGCCGCGTCGGCCATTTTTCACCACATCGCCAACACGTTCGGTACTGGATGGCTCGCCGACCAGGCAATAGTCCAACCGTTCCTGACGCGCCATCAATGCTTCGACCACCTTGACGGTACCGTTAACGGCACTGGCTTCTTCGTCAGAGGTGATGAGAAACGCCAGCCGCCCCTGATGATTAGGATGCGCAGCAACGAAACGTTCTGCTGCCACCACCATGGCGGCCAGCGAGCCTTTCATGTCTGCCGCACCGCGCCCAAACAACATGCCATCGCGAATGGTGGGTTCAAAGGGGGGGGTCTGCCACTGGCTTTGGTTGCCAACCGGTACCACATCAGTGTGACCGGCAAATGCCAGTGTCTTTCCCTGGCCTCGCCAGGCCCAGAAATTCTGGGTATCACCGAAATCCATTGCTTCAATAATAAAGCCGATAGCTTTCAGACGCTCAATCATCAGTGCCTGACAGCCCGCGTCATCGGGGCTGAGGGACGGGCGTTTAATGAGTTGCTGGGCCAGTTCAATTACCGGGCAAGACATGTGCGGTATTCTCCGTAAAAAAGTGCTGATAGCTGTCGTCACTAAAACCAAGCAGGGTTTTCCCATCATCGGTTACCAGTAACGGGCGTTTTATCAACGCCGGTTGCTCCAGCATAACAGCTTTTGCCGCCACGTCGTTGTTGATGCTGTTACGATAGGCTTCGTCCAGCTTACGCCAGGTGGTGCCGCGGGTGTTGAGCAACGGCTGCCAGCCGATGTCATCTATAAATGATTGCAGACGCTCTGCGGTTAACCCGTCTGCCCGGTAGTCGTGGAAGCGATAGTCGATACGATGCTCTTCCAGCCAGCGACGGGCCTTCTTTATGGTGTCGCAGTTCTTGATTCCGTACAGGATGATAGCCATATATTTAAAACTCGTTATTTTTCATGTTATAAGGCGAAAAAGCATACCGCATAACGATGAAATACGGCAGAGTATTAAAATTATCTTAAGAAATCATAGGGTTGGAATTAACGAAAAGTTGCGGAAATGCGAAAGAGAGCACATTTCTGCGCCCCAAAGTCTTTATCTTGGTCAAAAAAGAAGCGTATAATAACCCCGTAAGACCACAAAGCCTTAAGGAGCTACCAACATGATCGAAATCGAACTCAACAACTGGAAAAGCTTCATCGACGCAATGCTGCGTAAGTAATTGCTGATGTATTTAGACTAGTACAATTTTATTTACTGTCATTAGTTACCAGGACCCATATTGAGTGTCACCAAAGCAGCAACCCACGGGTTGCTGCTTTTTTTATGTGACTGACAGCGCTTTTAATGAGCTGATTTATAAAAATTAATTTTCGCTTAAGGTGGTTGTGTTATCCATAAAATCCCCCGTTTTACCTCATTTTTCTCTTTTCATTTTTGTGATCTATGTCGCTAATTTTCGCTCATGTTTTTCAGATTTCTGCCGCCGGTAGCGAAGGGTAAATGAGGAAGCCTGAGTAAATAAAAGAGGCTATTATTTGCATTTGTCGTTCCCCATATCGGTGAGCCACGTCGATCGAGGATTAAGGTGGTAAAGGCATAAGGTGATAACGGTATCCGCAGGCAAAGATAAATGGGTTGGGTGACGCCAGAGTCGTAGTGAATGTGATCCCGGTTCAGGCCATCGGCATCTCAGTTTATCGCCCCGGAGTTTGCGATGGCCGCGGTGCTAGTAAAATGTACTAATAAAAAGAGAGTGGCCACCCACGCATAAGATGCCAAATAATGGCGTTGCGACTGGTAAATCTGTGGGGTGAATGGAGCCAGTTCGCTTTTTTATCATGTTTTATCACTTTTTGGTGATGTTCGGCTGGACAAATGCGCCGCTACTTGCTGTACTGTATTTGACACAGATTTTGTGTCGTTCATTCATGTAAAGGTAAGTTTGATGTCTAAGATTAAAGGTAGCGTTAAGTGGTTTAATGAGTCCAAAGGATTCGGTTTCATTACTCCGGAAGATGGCAGCAAGGACGTATTCGTTCACTTTTCTGCTATCCAGAGCAACGGTTTCAAAACCCTGGCTGAAGGTCAGCGCGTAGAGTTTGAAATCACCAGCGGCGCTAAAGGACCTTCTGCTGCTAACGTTATCGCTATTTAATTATACCGATTTCCTGAAAAACCCGCCTTATGGCGGGTTTTTATTTTGTATTTTACTCTTCTCTTAATGGGTGCTCAGCCAGCCCATCAGCGCAAATGCCAGTGCCGTCATCATCAGTGAACCAAGCAAATTAAGCAGCAGATTGAACAACGCCGCTGCCCATTCACCGCTTTGCAGTAAGGTCACCATTTCGTAGGAAAAGGTGGAAAACGTTGTCAGCCCACCGCAGAAACCGGTTGTGAGCAACAGTTTCCAGTGTGGCGGAAGATCAGGCTGGCGGATGAAATAGCTCATGCAGGCACCAATAATGAAGGCGCCTGACAGGTTTGCCAGCAGTGTGCCTGCTGGAATCTGAGGAAACAGGCTGTTAAACCGCACACTCAATTGCCAGCGTGCGACGCTGCCAATCCCACCGCCAAGAAAAATAGCAAGTAACGTACTGTACATAGTCACCTTTTCGTTCAGGGGTAAGTTAGACTACTCTCGAAAGGGCACGCGTGATGCCGATTGAGGGACGCGTAGACATCATCAGCCGGAAAGGCGGTTATGGAGGAATGTCATCTCCGTTACTGTCTGATAAAGTTTACCTATATGCCGATGTGTTTTGTAGCCGTGGTAGTTTTACCAAATGTATCCGCCTGTTATGAAGGAGCCTGATATGAAGGTGGCGCTTGGTCAATTTGCTGTTCAGCGTTTATGGCAGGACAATGCCCAGACCTGCATGACATTAATGGTACAGGCTGCCTCTGTCGGTGCTGATCTGCTGGTGTTGCCGGAGGCTGTTCTGGCGCGTGATAACGCGGACCCGGAATGGGGCGTCGGGTGTGCCCAACCGATAACTGGCCCTTTTGTTAGCCAGTTGCTAGCTGCGAGTCAGTCACTGGATATCAGCGTTGTGTTTACCTTGCATACCCCGGCGCCAGAAGGGAAGGTGCATAACACATTGCTGGTTATCCGGCGGGGAGAAGTCCTGGCTCATTACCATAAATTGCATTTGTACGATGCTTTCTCGGTTCAGGAATCTCGTCGGGTGACGCCGGGCAATGCGTTGCCTCCAGTGGTGGAGATAGCGGGAATGCGAGTTGGGCTGATGGTGTGCTACGACATTCGTTTTGCCGAGATGGCGCGTCAGTTGGCGATCAGCGGAGCTGATGTTCTGGTCGTCCCGGCGGCCTGGGTGAAAGGTCCGCACAAAGAAGCGCACTGGGAGTTACTGGCGCGAACTCGAGCGCTGGAAAATACCTGTTATCTGGTCGCGACCGGTGAGTGTGGCGACAGGAATATCGGCAATAGCATGGTGATAGACCCTATGGGGGTAGTGATTGCTCAGGCTGCTGAGCAACCGGAGTTGCTGTTGGCGGAATTGAACCTGGAGCGAATTCAAACCGTTCGTCGCCAGTTACCTGTGCTACATCACAATCGCTTTAAGCCACCTGTATTACGATAAGAGTAAGGCTTTCTTGGTCGGGTAAAAATATCGGGTATTGCGTTGCGTCTTACTTTGTTACAGATAGGCATTGCCTTATCCGGTATATCGATTTAAAAAGAGCATTATTAGTGCATTAAAGCGCGCTGGCTTTTCCAGCTCACATTATCAGGTAGGTATGTATGGAAGGTATCAGTATTGCCAAACTTTTAGTGATTGGCGCCTTGATTGTTCTGCTGTTTGGCACCAATAAATTGCGCAGTCTGGGCGGCGATCTGGGCGCGGCTATCAAAGGCTTCAAAAAAGCCATGAACGATGATCAGCCAGCGGCGAAATCTTCCGCTCAGGACGAACATCCAGCAGCTATCAGCGAAACGCGCCCGAAAGAATAAGCGCATCACTGACAGTATCAAAACGAAAAAGCGGAGGGGGTCACCCATCCGCTTTTTGTGTTGCTTGTGTTTTTGGTAAGGGAATATTGCAGGCAATAACCTGTTATTTCACTTCAATCCCTTTGGCCTGCAGGTCTGCATGGTAGGAAGAGCGGACAAACGGCCCACAGGCGGCATGGGTAAAGCCCATTGCCAGCGCTTCCGCTTTCATTTCTTCGAATTCTTCCGGTGGTACATAACGTTGTACCGGCAGGTGATGACGGCTTGGCTGAAGGTATTGTCCCAACGTGAGCATGGTTACACCGTGTCGACGCAAATCGCGCATCACATCCAGAATTTCGTCGTTGGTTTCACCCAAGCCCACCATCAGACCGGATTTGGTCGGAATGCTTGGATGCGACGCTTTGAATTTCTCCAGCAATTTTAGCGACCATTCATAATCGGCACCCGGACGAACCTGACGATAAAGACGCGGTACGTTTTCCAGATTATGGTTGAACACGTCTGGCGGGGTGGCAGTTAGGATATCCAGCGCCCGGTCCATACGGCCACGAAAATCCGGCACCAGTGTTTCGATTCTGATGGTTGGGTTTTTGCGGCGTATCGCACTGATACAGTCGGCAAAGTGCTGTGCACCGCCATCGCGCAGGTCATCACGGTCAACCGATGTGATGACCACATAACGTAATCCCATATCATGGATAGTTTGCGCCAGTTTTTCCGGCTCGTTGGCATCGGGCGTCAGCGGGCGGCCGTGGGCAACATCACAGAATGGGCAACGGCGGGTGCAGATAGCCCCGAGGATCATGAACGTGGCAGTACCGTGATTAAAGCACTCTGCCAGGTTAGGGCAGGAGGCTTCTTCGCAAACCGAGTGCAGACCATTGCGGCGCATGGCGTCCTTGATGCCCTGAATCCGGCTGGAGTCCGCAGGTAATTTTATCTTCATCCATTCTGGTTTGCGGAGCATTTCCTGACGCTCGGTAGCGACGGTCCGTACCGGGATCAGGGCCATTTTGTCTGCATCGCGGTATTTAACGCCACGTTCGATCTGAATCGGTTTACTCATGGTTGCGTAATTTCCAGTTCTGAATCGCTGTTATGAATTTATCTAAAATTCATTGGATTACGTGAGTGATTAAACTTTTTTTTAAAAAACTCACAAAATTATATCATCTTTGTCCTCTGACGCGCAGCCATAGAACAACAAAATGCAGAAACAATGTAAATAAACTGTAACTGAATGGTTTTGGGCGACGTTATTCTGCATGCAGCGGGTATGGTTCCCCTTGCTGTGACCAGTCCCAGTCCAGCCATTCCTGCTGTTGGTAGTCCAACTGTGCCATAAACGCGTTCACCATGACTGGTGCAGTGTCAGCTACCGTCGTACCGGGAACCAGTTCACTGAGCTGGGTCATGCTCATACCGGCATAGCCGCAAGGGTTGATACGCAGGAAAGGGGACAGATCCATCGCAATATTTAGCGCCAGACCATGAAACGAACAACCATGCCGGATACGCAATCCCAGTGAGCAAATTTTACGCTCGCCGACATAGACGCCGGGAGCATCCGCGCGGGCATGCGCTTCAACAGCATAATGCGCCAGCGTGTTGATAACGGTATTCTCGATAGCGGTTACTAACTGGCGTACGCCCACTTTACGTCTTTTGATATCAATCAGCACATACATCACCTGCTGGCCGGGGCCGTGATAGGTGACCTGACCACCGCGATCGCTTTGGATCACCGGAATATCAGCGGGCATCAGGACGTGCTCGGCTTTGCCTGCCTGACCTTGGGTAAAAACGGGCAGGTGCTGCACCAGCCATAACTCGTCGGCGCTGCGGCTGTCCCGCTGCTCGGTAAAGGTATGCATGGCCTGCGATACTGGTTCATAAGGCTGTATGCCTAATTGACGCACTATGATCGTGTTGCGTGCTGTGAGCGTATCCTGTTGCAAGAGTGTCATCGTCGGGTAAAGAAGGGATGAGCGTAATTATAGCGAGGGGCGACTTGAGCGAATAGCGCTTTCCTCGCTTGTCTCCGGATTAGGGAGACAAGGCAGGAGAATCGCGCTGGTTAGAGCACGACACGCACGATATCGATGTTACCCAGTTCTTCGTAGAGCGTTTCAACCTGCTCAATATGGGTTGCGGTGATGGTAATCGACACGGAGTGGTAGTTGCCCTTGGTACTGGGTTTGACCTGTGGGGTGTAGTCACCGGGAGCATGGCGTTGGACCACTTCCACAACCAGATCCACCAGCTCCGGTTTTGCCAATCCCATGACCTTGTAGGTAAATGAACATGGAAATTCAAGCAGTTCGTTGAGTTTGGTTTTCATGGTGACTCCAGAGTTATTCATTAGTACAAAAATTACCACTCCCGCCGAAGCGGGAGTGGATAAGTATGACCGAAAGCGGGCTGTCGATCCTTAAGTGAGCAACATAAGGGCGGTTGCTCAGGATTCAAGGGGGATCAACTAAACCAACGGTGGAACATCAGTTTGATGTAATCAAACAGACGACCGAAAATACCGCCTTCTTTGACTTCGTTCATGACGACCAGCGGGCGCTGATCAATGACCTTGCCGTCGAGCTGGAAGTTGATAGTCCCCACCACCTGGTTTTTAGCCAGTGGCGCATGCAGTTCTGAATTGGTCAGCACATAGCTGGCTTTCAGATCTTTCATGCGTCCACGCGGGATTGTGATGTAAGCATCTTTATCGACACCCAACGATACCCGGTCGCTATTACCGAACCATACCGGCTCAGACGCGAACTCTTTACCGGTTTTCAGTGGTGCGACGGTTTCAAAGAAGCGGAAACCCCAAGTGAGCAGTTTCTTGCTCTCTGTTTCGCGGCCTTTGTACGTCCGTCCACCCATCACCGCGGAAATCAGGCGCATCTGCCCTTCGGTTGCCGAGGCGACCAGGTTATATCCCGCTGATGCGGTATGGCCGGTTTTGATACCATCCACAGCCAGGCTGCTATCCCACAACAGACCATTGCGGTTCAACTGACGAATGTTGTTGAAGGTAAATTCTTTTTCTTTGTAGGTCGCGTATTCATCCGGTACATCACGGATCAATGCCTGACCAATCAGCGCCATATCACGGGCTGAACTGTACTGGCCTTCCGCATCCAGGCCGTGAACGGTTTTGAAGTTGGTATTCTGTAAACCCAATGCCTTGACGTAACCATTCATCAGGTTGACGAACGCATCCTGACTGCCAGCCACGTAATCCGCCATTGCTACACAGGCATCGTTGCCGGACTGCAAGATGATCCCTTTATTCAGCAGATAAACCGGTACACGATCGCCCGGTTTAAGGAACATCAGTGATGAACCCTGAAAATCGGGGTTACCGGTCGCCCAGGCGTCTTTACCAATCGTCACGACGTCGTTCGGCGTAATTTTCCCGGCTTTAATCGCCTGACCGATAACATAACTGGTCATCATCTTGGTCAGACTGGCCGGATTGCGGCGGGCGTCGGCGTTCTTTTCTGCCAGGACTTTACCCGAGTTGTAATCAATCAGGATGTACGCTTCGGCATCAATATCCGGGACGGCAGGGATCATGGTTTTCAGATTAATGTCGTCTGCGTAGGCGAAAGTGGATGCACTGATGGCGAGCAACGTGCCGAGCGCAATACGTTTGGTAAAACAAGACGTGATTACTGTTTTCATGATTGGAACAACAACATCCGTGGGTATAAGTTAAAAAACGAGCCACACTATAGCAGATGAAAATCGGGGCGGCACCAGACAATACGTTACGTGATTTTGCTGATCGCCATAGGTGGTATCGTTATCGCTTGTGTGGATAACGAAAGAGGGGATTAACCCCTCTTTCGAGTGTAAATGCGTTACTGTGCGCCAGATACGGTCGTGATAAATGACGGCTGTTGCGCTTCACTCGACAGGCGCTGCTGCAAATCAACAGCCTGTTGACGGTTCTGGAATGGGCCTAACTGGATGCGATACAAGCCGTTGCTCAGGGTCACCTTGCCGGGCACGCGAAAACGCTCGTTCAGGCTTTTCAGCCAGGTTTGCGCCCGTTGCTGATCGCTCAGCGCCCCGACCTGCACCACAATATTTCCAGAGCCTGCGGGCACGCTTGCCGATGATGATGCAAGGGATGACGTGGCGACAGAGGCTGCGCCGACAGCCGGTGTTGAGCGAACTGGCGCCGCGGTAGGAGTCGTTTCCGAGCCTTCCAGTACCCCACTGGGAAGCGGTTTTGGCGCGCCGAGGAAACCGCCCCCGGTTGCGGTACTGGCACGAGGAGCCAGCGTATCGGCAGCGCCCGTCATACCACCGGCGTTACTGGTAGCTGGTACCAGCGTAGCATTGCTGACCGGTCGTACGGCGGCGGCAGGCTGTGGCGCGCTTTCCATCATTGGCGTTCCCATACCGCTTGAACCCAGTGTGGGACGAGCCGGTAAAGCAAAGCTCTGCTTGGCGACGCGTGTACCGATGGTTCCCGGGCCGGAGAGTGTACCGTCCGGTGCTACGCTGATGAAGTCTACCTTCACCTTGGTATTATTGGATAGGTTAAGACGGTCGGCCGCCCCTTTAGTCAGGTCGATGATTCTGCCCGGTGTATAAGGCCCGCGATCGTTGATGCGAACTACCAGACGGCGGCCGTTGCTGAGGTTGGTCACGCGAACGTAACTGGGAATAGGCAGTGTTGGATGTGCCGCCGCCATCGCATTGACATCGAATTCTTCACCGGTCGCAGTGCGATTACCGACAGATTCTCTGTCGTGCCAGGTGGCAAACCCGCTTTCACTGAAGTTTTCCGGGTTTTTGACAATACGGTATGTTTTACCATTCATGCTGTAATCTTGCATGTTGGCAGGGTTATACGGTTCATAGCGCGGTTCGACACCGCCGATTTCTTCTACCGGGCCGTTGTATGCCGAGGCCTGCGGTGAGGGAGACTGCGGCTGTTCCGTGACGCTACAGCCAGCCAGAGCCAGGCTGAGCGCGCCAATCCAAACCCAATCCTTACGCATTGCTTACCCCTATAAATTCTTGGATAACATTTTGCGGTGAGTGTGTATCGACATGACGATACCGAATCCCGCCATCAAGACGACCAGCGCCGAACCGCCATAGCTGACCAACGGCAGCGGCACACCAACCACCGGCAGAATACCACTCACCATGCCGATGTTAACAAACACATAAACGAAAAAGATAAGCATCAGACCGCCGACCATCACCCGGCCGAAGGAGGTCTGCGCATTGGCGGCGATCACCAGACCACGCATGATCAGGAACAGATAAAGTGCCAGCAGAATTAGCACGCCTATCAAGCCGAGCTCTTCTGCCAGTACGGCGAAGATGAAGTCGGTGTGGCGTTCTGGCAGGAACTCTAACTGGGATTGGGTACCCTGTAACCAGCCTTTGCCGCTCAAGCCACCGGAACCTATTGCGATTTTCGACTGAATAATATGGTAGCCCGCACCCAGCGGGTCGGTTTCCGGGTCAAGCAGCATCATGATTCGGTCGCGCTGATAATCATGCATCAGGAAAAACCAGAGCACAGGAATGAACGCGGCCAGCAATAGGGCGGCAACTGCAATCAGCCGCCAGCTCATGCCTGCGAGAAACAGCACGAACAGACCCGATGCGCAAATCAGGATAGCGGTACCCAGGTCCGGCTGGGCGGCAACCAGTAGCGTGGGCACAAAGGTTAACGCCAGCGCGATAGCCGTGTTTTTTAGTGAAGGCGGACACATATCACGGTTGATATAGCGAGCCACCATCAGCGGTACCGCAATTTTAGCGATTTCAGATGGTTGGAAGCGCACCACACCGAGGTCGAGCCAGCGTTGCGCGCCTTTACTGATTTGGCCGAATACATCCACCAGCACCAACAGAATAAAGCAAAAAATGTACAGATAAGGCGCCCAGCTTTCATACACCCGTGGTGGAATCTGCGCCATGCCAATCATGACGACCAGTCCCAGCACGCACTGGGCAACTTTACGCTCCATCATACCAGGGTCTTGCCCGCTGGCGCTCCACATGACGAACAGGCTATAGCCCAGTAACGCCATTACACACAGAAGGAAAGGCAGATCAATGTGCATTTTGGTCCAGATTGAGCCTTTTTGTTGACTGTCTGTCATGGTGTCTCTACTCGGTTTCACTGCCCGGCGGCGACGGTGGCGCGTCCGGCAAGCTGGTATTGTTGTCGCCCAACATAATATGGTCGAGGATCTGACGCACAATGGTCCCGACGGCGGGGCCGGCGCCGCCGTTTTCCAGAATGATGGACATAGCGACTTTCGGATTGTTGTAAGGGGCGAAGGCAATCATCAGTTTGTGGTCACGTAGCCGCTCGGCAATCCGGTTGGCATTATAGGTTTCGTTTTCCTTCAGGCCGAATACCTGCGCCGTCCCTGACTTGACCGCAATTTTATACGGCGCGTCGGCAAAGTATTTATGCGCGGTACCATTCGGGCGGTTCGCCACGCCATACATACCGTCTTTGACGATTTCCCAATAACCGGAACGAATGTCACCAATCTGCTGGTGTTGTGGTTGACGGAATGGCACCTTCGTGTTGTTTTCCATCGTACTGCCAAGCAGGTGCGGTACTTGCACCTGACCATCATTAATCAGCGTCGTCAGCGCTTTCAGCATTTGAATCGGCGTAGCGGTCCAGTAACCCTGACCAATACCAACGGGGATAGTATCCCCTTGATACCACGGTTTCTTATAACGCTTCATTTTCCATTCACGCGTCGGCATGATGCCCGGACTTTCTTCCTTGTCGGACAAATCGATCCCCGTACGCTGGCCGTAACCGAATTTCGTCATCCATTCGGACAGGCGGTCGATCCCCATATCGTAAGCCACCTGATAGAAGAAGGTATCCGCAGATTCTTCAATGGATTTGGTCAGGTTCAGGCGACCATGCCCCCATTTTTTCCAGTCGCGAAACCGTTTTTCCGAACCGGGCAACTGCCACCAGCCCGGGTCGAATAGCGACGTGTACGGGGTAATGACATTGGCACTGAGCGCAGAAACCGCGATATAGGGCTTGACGGTTGAAGCCGGTGGGTAGACCCCTTGCGTCGCGCGGTTGATCAACGGGCGGTTGGGATCGTTCAGCAAGGCGTGATAGGTCTTACTGGAAATACCGTCTACGAACAGATTCGGGTCATAGCTGGGTGTGGAGACCATCGCCAGAATAGACGCGTCCTTCGGATCGGTGACCACCACAGCGGCACGACTGCCTTCCAGCAATTTTTCGATATAAAGCTGAAGGTTGAGATCCAGTGTCAGGTAGATATCTTTACCCGCTTGCGGAGGTTGCTCGTGCAACTGGCGGATGACGCGGCCGCGGTTATTGACTTCCACTTCCTCGTAACCTGGTTTGCCGTGCAGCACATCTTCGTAATAACGCTCAATGCCGAGTTTGCCGATATCGTGCGTGGCGGCGTAATCCGCAAGCCTGCCTTCCTGGTCCAGCCGTTCCAGATCTTTATCATTGATTTTGGAAACGTAGCCGATGACATGGGTGAGTGCGGAACCGTAAGGATAGTAGCGGCGCTGGTAGCCTTTGACTTCTATACCGGGAAACCGGTACTGGTTGACCGCGAAGCTCGCGACCTGCACTTCATTCAGTCCGGTTTTGACGGGAATGGAGGTGAAGCGGCGTGAGCGCTTGCGCTCTTTTCTGAAGTTATCAATGTCTTCATCGGTCAGGTCAACAATGGGCTTGAGTGCTTGTAGCGTCTCTTCCAGGTTGTTAACTTTTTCGGGAATCAGCTCTAACTGGTAAATGGTTCGGTTGAGCGCCAGTGGCGTACCGTTACGGTCGTAAATGATGCCACGGCTGGGGGCGATCGGTACCAGCTTGATACGGTTTTCATTTGAACGGGTACGGTAATCGTCAAAACGTACAATCTGCAGATGGTATAGGTTAGCGACCAGAATACCGCTTAGCAGCAAAATGCCCAGGAATGCGACCAGCGCCCGGCGTACAAACAAGGCCGCCTCAGCCGTATAGTCACGAAAGGGTTTACGTTCTATATTCATCCAGCGATTGCTACTTCACAGGGTTCATCATTCGCCTTACTCCCGATGGTAAGGATGATTGGTGGTAATGCTCCAGGCCCGGTACAGACTTTCTGCTACCAGCACACGCACCAGCGGATGAGGTAGCGTCAGCGGTGACAGCGACCAGCTTTGCTCCGCGGCGGCTTTGCATTGTGGTGCTAACCCTTCCGGGCCGCCGATCAGCAGACTGATATCGCGTCCGTCTTGTTTCCAGCGTTCCAGTTGTTGCGCTAACTGCGGCGTTTCCCAGCGTGAGCCGGGAATATCCAGCGTGACGATGCGGTTGCCTTTCCCTACAGCCGCTAGCATCAACTCACCTTCCCGCTCAAGGATCCGCTTGATATCCGCGTTTTTGCCGCGCTTACCCGCCGGGATTTCCACCAGCTCAAACGGCATATCTTTGGGAAACCGGCGAAGATAATCGGTAAAACCTGTCTGCACCCAGTCGGGCATCTTGGTGCCGACGGCGACCAGTTGCAGCTTCATATCAGCCCCAGAGCTTTTCCAGTTCGTACAGGTGACGGCTTTCTTCCTGCATCACATGAACGATCACCTCACCGAGGTCAACCACGACCCAATCGGCATCATTTTCCCCTTCGACGCCTAACGGCATCAGTCCGGCGGCGCGGGATTCCTGTACAACGTGATCGGCGATAGAACTGACATGGCGGCTGGATGTTCCGGTGCAAATCACCATGTAGTCAGTGATGCTGGATTTCCCTTTTACATTGAGCGCCACGATATCCTGACCTTTCAAATCGTCCAGTTTATCAATAACGAAATCTTGGAGTGCTTGGCCTTGCAAAGGTTCCCCCTTCGATAAGTGGTTAATCAGCCGGTTATGTCGGCCAGGCGATATTGGCGGATAACAGCCGTTTTCACCGAAGCCATAGGGCTACGACAGGAGGTTTTCCTGTGGCTGAAACCAGCGGCGGAGTATATCACGGCCTTATAGTGAGTGGTATCGACGTGTGGTTATCGATAGAGTCCGTGTGTGTCAATATACTTCAGCACGCTCTCGGGCAGCAGGTCATGGCAGTCGAGGCCATTTTGTCGACGCTGACGGATTTCTGTCGCTGAAATTGAGAGCAACGGCGTATGGGCAAGATAAATCAACCCGTGGCATTGACGGTGTAATTGTGCGGCATCCTGGGTTTGATGCCGTGTCAACCAGGCTTCCAGTTCGTCGGTATCCAACTGCTGGCGATAACCGGGGCGGGCACACACCAACAGGTGACAGTAATCCAAAATTTCCTGCCAGCGGTGCCAGTGGTGCAGCGTCAGCAGTGAGTCCTGCCCAATAATGAATGCCAGTGGCGTACTGGTGCCTTTCTCCGCTCGCAACGCTTCCAGTGTGTCAATCGTATAAGACGGTGTGGCGCGTTGTAACTCACGAGAGTCTACCAAAAACAGCGGATTACCCTGTACTGCCAGTTCTGCCATGATCTTACGCTGACTGGCGCTGGCTTCTGGCTGCTCGCGGTGCGGCGGCACATTATTGGGTAACAGAATGATGCGTTGAAGGCCGATTTCCTGCGCCAGTGCAGTAACCGGGCGCAGATGTCCGTAGTGAATCGGATCAAACGTACCGCCGAAATAGGCAGTCAGGGTAGGGATAGTGGGGGATGTCGGCAAATCGCTATACCTCAAGCAGGCTGTCAGGCAGTGCTTTACCACACAGAATCATCGACAGGGTTTCCAGTTCGTCCCAGACTGGCTGCCCATAATTCTGTTTCAGGGTGATCTCCAGTCGGCTCAGCAGGGTAATCGCCTGTTGTAATTGGGTCAACGACAGACGCTGTAACGCCTGTGTCAGTAGTGGCCGACGGTTTTGCCAGACTTTGTGCTGGTCAAGCAGCGTACGCAGCGGCGTATTTGTCATGTGCCGCTTTAACTGTAGCAGTAGCAACAACTCCCGTTGCACCGTGCGCAACAGGATGACCGGTTCGCAATCTTCCAGCCGTAGTTGCTGAAGAATGTGCCATGCCCGTTTGCTTTTGCCGCCGAGCAAGGCATCCAGCCAATGGAATGGCGTAAAGTGAGCGGCATCGTTGACGGCCTGCTCCACCCGAGGCAGCGTTAACTTGCCATCGGGGTAGAGCAGCGAGAGCCGTTCCAGCGCCTGTACCAACGCCAGCATATTTCCTTCATAGCAATAGCAAATCAGTTGGCTGGCGGCATCATCCAGCTCCAGCTTCATATTTCTGGCTCGCTGTGCCACCCAGCGAGGAAGCTGTTCCTGCTCGGGCGTCATACAGGGAACATATACCCCCTGCTGGGATAACGCTTTGAACCAGGCGCTGTTTTCCTGCGCTTTAGTCAGTTTGTTTCCTCTGACCATTAACAGAATATCCGGATGCAGTAGCGTGGAGAGTTTAACCAGTTGCTCACTGGCAGGGGCTCCGGGACCCGCATCCGGCAAAATCAGCAACAGGGTCTGACGGGATGCGAACAGGCTGAGTGCCTGACAGGTGGAAAAGATGGCATCCCAGTCGGTGTTGTTATCGATCGTGAAACTAAAATGTTCCAGAAAATCCTGCTGGCGGGCGACAGCACGAATATGGTCCTGACTTTCCTGCAGCAATAACGGTTCATTACCAAACAACAGATAACAGCCGCGCAGCCCCTCATGGAGCTGCGCGGTCAGTTGTTCGGGGTAGAGACGAATCATGGCTGAGCCGGAGTGACTGCGTGAGTCGCTGCTTTCTGAGCGCTTTTCGTGTTCTGGTTACCCTTGATGGTCAGCAGCTTGCGTACCAGTTGCTGAGCGGCCTGTTGACGCATTTCCTGAATAATAATGTCCTGCTCGGCGTCTTTAGCCAGCGCGGCCAGCGGGTTGTCAAAGAAAGAGCGGAAAACCGTTACGCTGAGAGGATAAATATCATCCCCTGGGATCAGCACCTGGGCCTTCAGCACCATGACAAACTGATATTCCGCTGTTTTCCCATCCTGGAAAATGGAAACCGTGTTGTGTGACAAGGTTTCCCCCATATAACGCAGCGATGGAATATCTTTGCGTTTGCTATCTTCCGTTACCTGAATATCGTTAAGGCGCAGCTGTTCACGAATAGCCCGAGTTGTTGGGCCATAGGGGTCGCCGCTGTCCAGGATCAGATTATGCAATTGCGTCGGTATTTGGGTGGTGCCGCGCAAATGAAAGCCGCAGCCGGCGGTCATTAAGACCACCAGCCCCAGCACCAGCGTTAAAAACGGGTGTCGCACAGTACCTCCTTGCCTTAACCCACAACCAGGTTAAGCAGTTTGCCCGGAACGAAAATCACCTTGCGGACAGTCACGCCATCCAGATATTTTGCCACCAGCGGCTCCTGCGCTGCACGATCACGCACCTGCTGTTCAGTGGCATCGGCCGCCACGGTAATCTTACCGCGAACTTTACCGTTAACCTGTACCACGACCAGGCGAGAATCTTCGACCATCGCCTGTTCATCGGCGACCGGCCACGGTGCCTGATCGATATCACCTTCGCCTTTCAGTTCGTTCCACAGCATGAAGCAGACGTGCGGGGTAAACGGATAGAGCATCCGTACAACCGCCAGCAGCGTTTCTTGCGTCAGTGCGCGATCTTGCTCAGACTCTTGCGGTGCTTTAGCCAGCTTGTTCATCAGCTCCATAATGGCAGCGATAGCTGTATTGAAGGTCTGACGGCGACCGATATCGTCGGTCACTTTGGCGATGGTTTTGTGCAGGTCACGGCGCAGCGCTTTCTGATCGTCGGTCAGGGCTGCCGTATCCAGCGGTGCGGTAGCGCCTTTGCCGGTATGATCGTAAACCTGCTTCCAGACGCGTTTCAGGAAGCGGTTGGCCCCTTCAACGCCAGATTCCTGCCATTCCAGCGTCATTTCCGCCGGTGATGCAAACATCATGAACAGACGGACGGTGTCGGCACCATAACGTTCCACCATCACCTGCGGGTCGATACCGTTGTTTTTCGATTTCGACATTTTGCTCATGCCAGCATACACCAGCTCACGGCCTTCGCTGTCAAACGCCTTGGTGATGCGGCCTTTGTCATCACGCTCCAGTGTCACGTCGACCGGCGAAACCCAGATACGTTCACCGTTGTTGCCGAGATGATAGAACGCATCGGCCAGCACCATTCCCTGACACAGCAGACGTTTGGCTGGCTCATTCGAATTCACCAGACCGGCGTCACGCATCAGTTTGTGGAAGAAACGGAAATACATCAGGTGCATGATGGCGTGTTCGATACCGCCAACATATTGGTCGACCGGTAACCAGTAGTTCGCCGCTGCCGGGTCGAGCATACCCTGGTCGTACTGCGGGCAGGTATAACGTGCGTAATACCAGGAGGATTCCATAAAGGTATCAAACGTGTCGGTTTCACGCAGCGCAGGCTGACCGTTAACCGTCGTTTTCGCCCATTCGGGGTCGGCTTTAATCGGGCTGGTGATCCCGTCCATGACCACGTCTTCCGGCAGAATGACCGGCAACTGGTCTTCTGGCGTAGGGATGACCGTACCGTCTTCCAGCGTCACCATCGGGATAGGTGCACCCCAGTAGCGCTGGCGGGATACGCCCCAGTCACGCAGACGATAGTTCACTTTGCGTTGACCGACGCCTTGCGATACCAGTTTATCGGCGATGGCGTTGAACGCGGCGTCAAAATCTAATCCGTTGAACTCGCCAGAGTTAAACAGGCAGCCTTTTTCGGTTTGCGCCTGAGTGGACAGATCCGGCTCGCTGCCGTCTGCCATCAGAATAACGGGCTTCACCGGCAGGTTATATTTGTGGGCGAATTCCCAGTCGCGCTGGTCGTGACCCGGTACTGCCATCACGGCTCCGGTACCGTACTCCATCAGCACGAAGTTGGCGGCCCATACCGGTACTTTCTCACCGGTCAGCGGGTGGATAGCGAACAGGCCGGTAGCGACGCCTTTTTTCTCCATGGTCGCCATGTCGGCTTCGGCCACTTTGGTGTTGCGGCATTCGGCGATGAAGTCTTGCAGTACTGGGTTGTTTTCCGCTGCTTTCAACGCCAGAGGATGGCCGGCAGCCACCGCAACGTAAGTCACGCCCATGAAGGTATCCGGGCGGGTAGTGTAAACGGTCAGCGTATCGTCGGCGTCGGCGATACGGAAGGTAATTTCCACCCCTTCGGAGCGACCAATCCAGTTACGCTGCATGGTTTTGACCTGCTCCGGCCAGCTTTCCAGCGTATCGAGGTCGTTGAGCAATTCGTCAGCATACGCTGTGATTTTGATGAACCACTGCGGAATTTCCTTGCGTTCCACTTTGGTATCACAGCGCCAGCAGCAACCGTCGATGACCTGCTCGTTGGCCAGTACCGTCTGGTCGTTCGGGCACCAGTTCACCGCTGAGGTTTTTTTGTAGACCAGGCCTTTTTCATACAGCTTGGTGAAAAACCACTGTTCCCAGCGATAGTAGTCCGGTTTACAGGTGGCGATTTCGCGATCCCAATCGTAACCAAAACCCAGCAATTTCAGCTGGTTTTTCATGTATTCGATATTGTCGTAGGTCCAGGGGGCTGGCGCCGTATTGTTCTTCACCGCCGCGCCTTCCGCCGGCAAGCCGAACGCATCCCAACCGATAGGCTGCAGTACGTTTTTACCCAGCATGCGCTGGTAACGAGAGATCACGTCACCGATGGTGTAGTTGCGGACATGACCCATGTGAAGACGGCCGGAAGGATAAGGCAGCATGGAAAGGCAATAGTATTTTTCCTTGCCGGGTTCTTCGGTCACTTTGAAAGTCTGTTTTTCTTGCCAGTGAAGTTGGACGTGCGCTTCGATATCTTCCGGGCGGTATTGCTCTTGCATGGCTGCCAGTGGTCCTTAGTGAAATTGCTAACGCGGTAGCATGTTCTGTTTCATTTCAAAAGATCCGCATAGCATAGCTGATAAGCAACGGGCTCAACAACCGCTTGAGGCGCTCTGTCGTTGATTTATGCGGTGTTCGTGGTGAAGAACGCGGCGAGGCGAGGGGGAAAACGGCGGATTGGGAAGCGGCTCCCGGTAGTGTTGTAAAAATCATCTACACTAGGTTTTGCAGGCCCGTCGATAAGCGCTTTTACGCTAAGGAGTCACGATGAGCAAAGTGGTGCAGTATTACCGGGAACTGATGTCTGCCGTTACCGAGTGGCTAAGCCGAGGTGAGAGAGACATAGATAAACTGATGTCGGATGCGCGACGTCAGTTGCAGGAAACCAACGAACTGACGCAAAAGGAGATTGAGCAGGTAATACTGGCGCTCCAGCGTGATTTGGAAGCATTTTCCCTCAGTTATGAGGAGAGCCAGAATGCTTTTTCCGACAGTGTCTTCATGCGTGTTGTCCGCGAAAGTTTGTGGCAGAACCTGGCGGACATCACTGACAAGACACAGCTGGAATGGCGTGAAGTGTTCAAAGATGTCAGCCACCATGGCGTGTATCACAGTGGCGAAGTGGTGGGACTGGGTAATCTGGTATGCGAACAGTGCCATCACCATATTGCCTTTTATACGCCAGAGGTGTTGCCACTGTGCCCGAAATGTGGACACGACCAGTTCCATCGCCAGCCCTTTTCTCCCTGATCCCTTTTTCCGCTAAGTCCGTTATTTCTGAACAACCATAGGTAAAAACAAGGGTGCCGGAGCACCCTTGTTATCGAGGTTAAATGTTATAGCGGTCAAATGTTACTGATATCAGAAGTCGATGGTCAGTGAGACGTTGCGTCTTAATGCAGGATCTTGGCCAAAAAGTCTTTGGCGCGATCAGAGCGTGGATTGCCGAAGAAATCCTCTTTGCGCGTGTCTTCGATTATCTTGCCTTCATCCATGAAGATAACGCGATGCGCCACTTTGCGGGCGAACCCCATCTCATGGGTGACGACCATCATAGTCATGCCTTCCTGCGCCAGTTCAACCATTACATCCAACACTTCGTTGATCATTTCCGGGTCGAGTGCTGAGGTTGGCTCGTCAAACAGCATCGCAACCGGGTCCATGCACAGCGCGCGCGCGATCGCTACACGCTGTTGCTGACCGCCGGACAACTGACCAGGGAATTTATTGGCGTGGGCTGACAGACCAACGCGAGCCAGCAGTTTCAATCCCTTCTCACGGGCGGCCTCTTTATCACGCTTGAGGACTTTGACCTGTGCCAACGTCAGGTTATCGACAATAGACAAGTGTGGGAACAGTTCGAAATGCTGGAACACCATGCCCACTTTGGAGCGCAGTTGTGCCAGGTTAGTTCGTTTATCGTTGACGACGATGCCGTTAACTTCGATCTGACCTTGCTGAATGGGCTCAAGGCCGTTAACGGTTTTGATTAAGGTCGATTTCCCGGAGCCGGAAGGTCCGCAAACCACCACCACTTCACCTTTTTTCACTTCGGTGGAGCAGTCGGTCAGCACCTGAAATTGACCATACCATTTAGAAACATTTTTCAGGAAAATCATCAAACCGTCCTTCTCTTCAAATAATTGACCAGCATCGACGCCGAGAGGCTGATAACAAAATAGACAAACCCGGCGAACAGGATCATTTCTACCTGCGTGCCATCACGTTCGCCAATGGTGGATGCGGTACGGAAAAAGTCCGCCAGGCTCAGTACATACACCAGCGAGGTATCCTGAAACAGCACGATACCTTGAGTCAGCAGTAAGGGTACCATAGCCCGGAACGCCTGAGGCAGAATCACCAGTTGCATGGATTGCCAGTGGGTCATCCCCAACGCCAGCGCCGCTGAAGCCTGTCCACGGGAAATGCTCTGGATACCGGCGCGGATAATCTCGGAATAATAGGCCGCCTCGAACAATGAAAAGGCTACCATAGCCGATACCAGCCGAATATCGGTTTTCGGGGAAAGACCAAGCACATTTTGTAATAAGCTCGGTACAATCAGGTAGAACCACAGCAGTACCATCACCAGGGGCACTGAACGGAACAGGTTGACGTACAGTTTGGCAAACCAACTGATGGGCTTAACCGGTGACAGTCGCATCACCGCCAGCACGGTTCCCCAGACTATCCCGACCACCACGGCTGTCAGGGTGATCTCCAGCGTCACCCCCATGCCTTTAATCAGATAAGGCAGGCTGGGGGGAATAGAACTCCAGTCAAAGTTATACATTTATTTGCTCCCCAGGTTGCCCGGCAAACGGGTCTTACGCTCTACAACTTGCATCAACAGCATGATGATGGCGTTGATGCCGACATAAGCCAGCGTAATCGCACTGAACGATTCGTAGGCGTGGGCAGAGTAATCCAACAGCTTGCCTGCCTGCGCCGCCATATCCATTAGACCGATAGTGGAGGCGATGGCGGAGTTTTTCACCAGGTTGAGCATTTCCGAGGTCAGTGGCGGCACAATCACCCGGTAGGCATTGGGCAGCAGAACATAACGGTAAGTTTGCGCAAGTGTCAGGCCAATGGCTAAACCAGCGGCCTTTTGGCCTCGCGGTAATGACTGAATTCCTGCCCGCACCTGTTCGCACACACGAGCGGCGGTGAACATGCCCAGACAAAACATAGAAGACAGGAAAAATTGAATATTGGGGTCCAGCTCAGCTTTAAACCACATCCCTAATTTGGTCGGTAAAAGCTCCGGCACCACCAGATACCAGCTAAAAAATTGCACAATCAGTGGCACGTTACGAAACATCTCCACATAACAGGTGCCGATACCTGACAGCAGACGATGGGGGACGGTACGAAGAATACCCAGCAGTGAGCCCAGCAGAAAAGCGATGACCCAGGCACATAACGACAGTGAGACGGTGACCTGCAGACCGGAAACAATCCATCCCAGATAGGTTGTATTCCCGAAAGGGGCAGGTTGCAGGAAGATACCCCAGTTCCAATCTATTGACATAACGAACTCCGGTAAAAAAGGGGTAGCGTTCGCTACCCCGAAGATTGGTGAGTGGCTCATGGATTAGCAGAATGGGGAACGGCCACTCTGCACCTGTCTGTCTTGCCACGAATCAGCAATCGGAAGGCAGATTACTGCCCTTTATTGTCATTATTAATTCGGTTACAACGCCTTATCGTTGGGGGCCTTGAACAAGGCTTTCATGTCGTCTGACAGCGCAAAGTTCATATTCAGGTTTTTCGGCGGAATCGGTTGTTTGAACCAGGTATCAAACCATTTTTCGGCTTCGCCGGAGGTCTGCACCTGACTTATCGTTGCATCAACCAGTTGTTTGAATTGTGGGTCGTCTTTACGCAGCATGCAGCCATACGCCTCGCGGGATTGCGGGGTACCGGTGATAACCCATTCATCCGGGGCTTTGGCTTTGGCGCGCTCACCAGCCAGCAAGGCATCGTCCATCATGAAGGCCACAGCGCGGCCACTTTCCAGCGTACGGAATGAGTCACCATGGTCTTTGGCGCTGATGATGCGCATGTTCAGTTTTTTCTCTTCGTTCATCTTGTTCAGCAACACTTCTGAGGTGGTGCCGGAGGTGACAACGACGGCTTTACCTGCCAGATCACTGAAATCTTTGACGTCGGAGTCTTTTTTGGTCAGCAGACGGGTGCCAATGATGAAAATGGTGTCGGAGAAAGCGACCTGCTGCTGGCGTTCCAGGTTATTGGTCGTCGAGCCGCATTCCAGGTCATAAGTGCCATTTTGCAGCAGCGGAATACGGTTTTGTGAGGTAATAGGAATTAATTTTACCTGCAGGTTTGGTGCATCGAGCTTTTTCCTGACGGCTTCAACAATCTTGTCGGAGTAGGCCTGAGAGTAACCTACTACTTTCTGCTGGTTGTCGTAGTAGGAAAATGGCACTGACGATTCACGGTGGCCGATGGTGATAACACCATTGTCTTTGATTTTTTTCAGCGTGCCCGTCAGCTCTTCTGCATGAGCCAGACTTCCGGTTGCCGAGATCAACAGTAATGACAGTGCCAGTTTGCGCAATTGCATGTTCTAACTCCTTTGCTGTTGTGATCGATGCCTATCATGGGTGATGTGACCTTTGGATTCAGGCCATGTCACGTTGTGCACCGCTAAAGAGCGAATAAAACGCTGTCATGTTTAAAAATAGCGGATTGTAAACATAATGAAACGAGAATGTTTGTTTTTTGCGAGGCGTCCCGCACCAAATTGCTGCAATAAAAAACTTATGGCACTGATTTGGTGCAGTTCATGCCCTAATGTTGTGCTGGTTCAGGGATGAAGATGGCCGCAAGCGTGCATGCAAGACGTTTCATCTGAATAGATAGCAAGTTATATGCCAGAAATGAAACAAGACATGTCTAAGCATGTCTTGTTCGGGGTCGCGGGAGTGGGTGAGTTAGCGTAAGCGCCGACGGTATACCAGCGCTGTCAGGCCCAACACGGCTTCCAGTATCCACAGGGGCCATGAGCCAAACCTGGCGTAAGGCGTGATGCCTGTTGTGGGGGTGACACGGGTTTCCAGCACATCACGGGTAAACTGCGGCAGGCTGGCGCTAATGCTGCCATCAGGCGCGATAGCGGCGGTTACCCCATTGTTGGTGGCGCGAAGTAGCGGGCGTCCCAGTTCCAGTGCACGCATCCGCGCCATTTGAAAATGCTGCCAGGGACCAATCGAATTGCCAAACCAGGCATCGTTAGAAATCGTCAGCAGCATGTCGGTGTCAGGGCGGAAGTTGTCGCGAACCTGTTGCCCCAGGATCACCTCGTAGCAAATGGTGGCGGTGAGGCGATAACCGTTGACGACCAGCTGTGGCTGGCGATAGTCGCCGCGGCTGAACGCTGACATCGGTAAATCAAAAAACGGTGCCAGCGGACGTAACAGGGTTTCCAGCGGCACAAATTCACCAAACGGTACCAGGTGATGCTTGCTGTAGCGATTCGTGGTGGGGTAGTGATACGGCTGCTGGTCACCTAGCACGATGATGCTGTTATAAAAATCGGTACGATTGTTTTCCCGGCGGGCATCCACGATGCCGGTGATCAGGCTGCTATGGTGCTCGCGCAGGATAGTGTCCAGTTGCGTCAGGTACTGTTGCTGGCGGATTTCGACGTCAGGAATGGCAGATTCAGGCCAAATTACCAGTGATGCCTTGTCCATTACCTTCAGGGTGTTGTCGAAATAAATTTTTAGCGTATTGAACAGCTCGTTCGGATCCCACTTCAGCTCTTGTGGAATGTTGCCCTGCACCATGGCGACGTTAACGGCGCGTTCCGGTTGCAGTTTGTACCATTCGAGCGAGCGCAGCGGCCATGGCAACACCAATAATGCTGCCGCAACCAAGGCTGGCTGCCAGCGGCGCTGTACTAATCCCAGCACCAGCAACCCGCTTATCACCATCAGCAGGAAAGTGAGGGTATCCACCCCGGCTATCGGCGCAAGGCCTTTCAGCGGGCCATCAAGCTGACTGTAGCCGAATTGTAACCAGGGAAAGCCGGTTAATACCCAGCCACGTAGCAGTTCAGTGAGCTGCCAGAGAACCGGTGCAGCCAGCGCCAGTCGCCAGACGGTGGTTTGCGGCCACAGGCGTGAGAGTAATCCAGCGAACAGCATCGGGTAGAGTGACAGGTAGAGCGCCAGTAGCGTCACCAGACCGACATTGACGGGGCCGGGCATACCGCCAAAGTCGGCGATGCTGTAGTAAACCCAATGGATACCCGTGCCAAACAGGCCAAACCCCCAACAAAAGCCGATGGCGGTAGCCTGACGAGCCCGACGGTTTAGCGTCAGGCCCAATAAGCCCATCAGAGAAACGATGGCAGCGGGCCAGACATCGTAAGGAGAAAACGCCAGCGTGCCACAGGCACCGAATAAAAGCGCCAGCAGGAGGCGAACCTGCTGGCGTTGTAATAATGAGGCGACTGCCATGAATAAATTAGTCTTCCAGTTGCGGTTGCGGGGCGTCGTCAGGGATCCTGACATGAACCTGAATAATACGGCGGCTATCTGCCATAGCAACTTTGAACAGGTAACCGTCTATGTCGATAGTTTCCCCACGTGCCGGCAGGTGGCCGAAATACTGCATCACCAGACCGCCAATGGTATCAACTTCCTCGTCGCTAAATCGCGTTTCGAAGATCTTATTGAAATCCTCGATAGGTGTAAGCGCACGTACCGTATAAGTCTGGCGGTTGAGCTGACGGATGTCGCGATCTTCCTCGTCATCGTATTCGTCTTCGATTTCACCAACAATAAGCTCCAGAATATCTTCAATCGTCACCAGCCCGGAAACGCCACCAAACTCATCAATGACAATCGCCATGTGGTAGCGCAGGGAGCGGAATTCATTGAGCATGCGGTCTACCCGCTTGCTTTCCGGCACCACAACGGCAGGACGCAGCACTTTATCCATGCTAAATGGTTCGGAGTTGCTACGCATAAACGGCAGCAGATCCTTGGCCATCAGGATGCCTTCAATGTGGTCTTTGTCTTCGCTAATAACCGGGAAACGGGAGTGCGCCGATTCGATGATCACATCCAGACACTCTTCCAGCGTCTGGTTATGTTTGAGTGTAATCATCTGAGAACGCGGGATCATAATATCGCGCACTCGTTGATCGGCGATGTCCATCACGCCTTCCAGCATGTCGCGGATTTCCGGGTCGATCTGTTCCGAATCGCGGATCAACGCCAGCAAATCGTCGTGATCTTTGGACTCACCATGAAAAATTTGATTGAGAAAAAAAGAGAAGAATCCCTTTTTGGGACTGGGGGTATCGCTGTTGGTAGAATGGTCGTCGCTCATGGCGTCAGTAAATATCACTCTTGTTAAGAAATGATGACCAGCAGTGAATACAGTAAACAGGCGATATCACCGCTGGCGTCTGGTCCTTAAAATATCGAATTTAAGGTGTATCCGTAAAATTTTCTTTTTCTGCCAGATATGGGTCGGCATAACCCATACTCTGCATGATTTCCGTTTCCAGTGCTTCCATTTCTTCGGCTTCACTGTCTTCGATATGATCATAACCTAACAGATGCAGACTGCCATGGACAACCATGTGCGCCCAATGTTCCTCTGCACTTTTCCCTTGTTCGACCGCTTCCTGCTCGACCACTTGTCGGCAGATGATAAGGTCGCCCAATAATGGTAATTCCACTTCTGGCGGAGCCTCAAAGGGGAAGGAGAGGACGTTGGTCGGCTTGTCCTTACCGCGATAGGTCAGGTTCAGGTGGTGGCTTTCCTCTTCATCCACCACCCTGATGGTGACCTCTGCCTCGTCCTGAAACTGGGGTAGCACGGCTTCCAGCCAGCGCTGGAAGTCGGCTTCAGAGGGCAGCCCGTGGCTACTCTCACTGGCTATCTGCAAATCAAGAATGACCTGGCTCATTTTTGCTCCTGCGTGCTGCTGGCCTGCGCTTCACGTTTACGCTGTTCTGCCAGTTCTTCCCGGCGTTTCTGGTCGGCGCTTTCCCACGCTTCATACGCGTTGACGATGCGGGCCACTACCGGATGGCGTACCACGTCTTCGCTGTGGAAAAAGTTGAAACTGATCTCTTCCACGTCTGACAGCACCTCAATGGCATGACGCAAACCGGATTTTTGGTTGCGTGGCAGGTCTATCTGGGTAACGTCACCGGTGATGACGGCTTTCGAGTTAAAGCCGATACGGGTCAGGAACATCTTCATCTGCTCGATAGTGGTGTTCTGACTTTCATCCAGAATGATGAAGGCATCGTTCAGGGTACGCCCACGCATATAAGCCAGTGGCGCGACTTCAATGACGTTGCGCTCAATGAGCTTTTCCACGCGCTCGAAGCCCAGCATTTCAAACAGCGCATCGTAGAGTGGGCGCAGGTAAGGGTCTACTTTCTGGCTCAAATCACCCGGCAGGAAGCCCAGTTTTTCACCGGCTTCTACCGCCGGACGGGTCAGCAGGATACGGCGGATATCCTGTCGTTCCAGTGCGTCCACCGCAGCGGCCACCGCCAGATAGGTTTTCCCCGTACCGGCCGGACCGATACCGAAAGTAATGTCGTGATCGAGAATATGGGCGATGTACTGCGCCTGATTGGGCGTACGGGGTTTGATGACGCCGCGTTTAGTGCGGATATTCACCGCCTTGCCGTATTCCGGCACGCTGTCGGCGGTCTGTTCCAGTACCCGGGATTCTTTGATAGCCAGATGAATCTGTTCTGGATCGATGTCTGGAATCACGCCACGCACTGGCGCGGTATCCACATACAGATGGCGCAGGATATCAGCAGCGGCGTCGATGCAGAGGTCTTTTCCTACCAGCTTGAAATGATTGTCGCGATGATTGATCTCTATGCCGAGGCGGCGTTCCAGCTGTTTGATGTTGTCGTCAAACGGGCCGCACAGACTGAGCAGACGTTTATTATCCGCAGGTTCGAGGGCAATTTCTTTTATCGTTACGTTCAAACTATTCCTCTTGGGTTTAAGCAGAATGAGCAATGACGTTGTGCCACGGGCAGAGGTATCTGCCCAGATGTGGCGCAGAGATTACCTTGATTATTTATCGTGAAGCCCGCAAGGCGCAAGTCAGATTCGGCATAAAGGCCGCAAGGGCGATGTATTCGCCCGGTCAGTGAGTCGGAACTAAAGAAAAAGCGGGCCGTTTGACGGCCCGCCTGAATAACGTGCATGAGCGATTACGGCTGATAGATACCGACGCCGAGTTCGTCTTCTTTGCGGGTACGGGCGATAACCGAGGTTGGTGATTCACTGACGCGCAGATTCATTTGGTCTTCGGTGCGAACGACTACGCCACGCAGTGAATTCGGATAAACATCAACGATTTCCACGTCGACGAATTTGCCGATCATGTCTGGTGTGCCTTCAAAGTTCACCACACGGTTATTTTCAGTACGCCCGGACAGTTCCATCACGCTCTTGCGTGACGTCCCTTCCACCAGAATACGTTGCACGGTACCCATCATCCGGCGGCTGTACTGCATGGCTTGCTGATTGATGCGCTCTTGCAGAATGTACAAACGCTGTTTTTTCTCTTCTTCGGTTACATCGTCCACCATATCGGCGGCCGGAGTGCCTGGGCGGGGCGAATAAATAAAGCTAAAGCTCATGTCGAAATCGACATCAGCAATCAACTGCATGGTTTGTTCGAAATCTTCCTGAGTTTCACCCGGGAAGCCGACGATAAAATCGGAACTGATCTGGATAGCCGGGCGCGCTTTACGCAGTTTGCGGATGATGGCCTTGTATTCCAGCGCGGTGTGGCGACGTTTCATCATCGTCAGAATGCGGTCTGAACCGCTCTGAACTGGCAGATGCAGGAAGCTCACCAGTTCCGGCGTATCTTCGTAAACGCTGATGATATCGTCGGTGAACTCAATCGGGTGGCTGGTGATAAAGCGGATACGGTCGATACCGTCGATCGCCGCGACTAAACGCAGCAACTCTGCGAAACTGCAAATATCATCATCGTGTGTGGCGCCGCGATACGCATTCACGTTCTGGCCCAGCAGATTCACTTCACGCACGCCTTGTGCTGCCAGTTGGGCGATTTCAAACAGCACATCATCGACCGGGCGGCTGACTTCTTCACCACGGGTATAAGGCACCACGCAGAACGTACAGTACTTGTTGCAGCCTTCCATGATGGAAACGAATGCGGTTGGCCCGTCGGCACGCGGTTCCGGCAGTCGGTCAAATTTCTCTACTTCCGGGAAACTGATATCCACGATAGGGCTGCGGGTACCCTGAACATGGTTGATCATTTCAGGCAAACGATGCAGTGTCTGTGGCCCGAAAATCACATCCACATAGTGCGCGCGGTCACGAATGTGTTCGCCTTCCTGGGACGCCACACAGCCGCCCACACCGATAATCAGATTCGGATTGACGTCTTTGAGCGTTTTCCAGCGGCCGAGCTGATGAAATACTTTTTCCTGCGCCTTCTCTCGGATAGAACAGGTATTCAGCAGCAGAATGTCAGCGTCTTCAGCGACGTCGGTCAGCTGGTAACCGTGCGTACTTTCCAGTAGGTCAGCTATCTTCGATGAATCGTATTCGTTCATCTGACAGCCCCAGGTTTTGATATGCAGTTTCTTTGTCATCGTCATCGACTAGCCATTACTCAGTGCGGGTAAACACGCAGTCCTTCGAGGGGCGCGTACATGCGGGCGCGTATTGTAATCTTTTGCCGCCGTTGTGACCAGATCCAGCGTGAAACGGCGTTTGGTGACGGTGGGTGTCGCTTTTGTGAAAAACTCACCGTGAAATCCAGTAAACTATCGGCATCTTTTGTCTTTCTGGCGCAGGTGCTTTGACTGAACTGCGCAGCAGAAACAGTGGGGCGGGTATGCACTATGATGCGGTAATTGTAGGCGGTGGCATGGTCGGTGCCGCCGCTGCGTTGGGCCTGGCACAACGTGGTTTTCAGGTGGCGGTATTGGAGCAGGAGGCACCACCACCGTTTGTCGTAGGCAGTACGCCGGATGTGCGCGTTTCGGCAATTGGTCAGGCCTCGGTCCGATTGCTTGAGCGTCTTGGCGTATGGCAGAACGTTGAACAGATGCGTAGCGCGCCATATCGACGTCTTGAAACCTGGGAGTGGGACAACGCGCATGTAGTGTTTGATGCGGCAGACCTTGGTTTACCTGAGCTGGGGTTCATGGTGGAAAACCGGGTGTTGCAACTGGCGCTATGGCAGGAACTGGAGAAGATTTCAGGTGTAACGCTGTTGTGCCCGTGGCAACTACAACGTTTGCACCGTGAGGACGACCAATGGCGGCTTACCAGCGAACAGGGCGAGAGCTTGTCCGCATCACTAGTGATTGGTGCGGATGGCGCTAATTCGCGCATTCGGCAGTGGGCGGGGATTGGTATTACTGGCTGGCAATATCGCCAGTCCTGCATGCTGATCAGCGCTGAAATGGCAGGCCCACAGCAAGATGCGACCTGGCAGCGATTTACGCCGTCTGGGCCACGCGCATTTCTGCCGCTGTTTGACGGTTGGTGCTCGCTGGTGTGGTACGACAGCCCGCAGCGTATTCGCCAGTTACAGTCGATGTCGCTTCCTCAACTCAATAAGGCCATTGCCGAGACGTTTCCTGAGCGACTGGGGGCTGTCAATGCCGTTTCCGCTGGCGCGTTCCCGCTGGTGCGCCGCCATGCTCAGCAGTATGTGTTGCCGGGATTAGCCTTGATTGGCGATGCTGCCCATACCATCAACCCGCTGGCCGGGCAGGGGGTGAATTTGGGGTATCGCGATGTTTCCACATTGATGGATGTAGTTATTCAGGCTCGCGATGACGGCGAGGAGTGGTACGGCGGGCCGGTGTTGCAGCGTTATCAACGGCTGCGTAAACCCGACAATTTGTTGATGCAAAGCGGCATGGATCTGTTTTACGGCGCGTTTAGTAACCGTCTGCCACCGCTTGAGCTGGCGCGTAATCTGGCGCTGATGGCGGCGCAACGGGCCGGGAAACTGAAGCAGCAGGCGTTGCGGTATGCATTAGGGCTATAGCTAGCGGCGGTATAGGCGTATCTGGAGATTCTTTTTCGCCGTCATATCGCTTTCATGCCGCGCCATTACAGTGGTGCGGTATTGAAGATATGTCAGCCATAACGTGTTGGTTTGTTTCATGTGTTATTCCGCGGCATCGCGGTTTTTGTGGTGAAAGCCTCATCTTTGGGTAGCAAAACTGATGACTTATGTATTTCTTTGTCTGGCCATTGTCTCGGAAGTGATAGCAACGACGGCACTCAAACTGTCGGAGAGTTTTACCCGGTTAGTGCCGAGCGCGGTGACGGTAGTATTTTACGCGATTGCATTTTACTGCCTGACCATTTCGATGCGGGTGTTGCCGACCGGTGTGATTTACGCCATTTGGTCCGGTGTCGGCATTGTATTGATCGCTGCAGTAAGCTGGATTTTTTACGGCCAACGGCTGGATTGGCCTGCGGTGCTGGGAATGGCGTTAATTATTGCCGGGGTCGCGGTCATTAACTTGTTTTCCAATACCGTCGCGCATTGATAACCGAGCCGGTGCCAACAACAGGTTGGTACCAGGTTCGTAACCGTAATGGAATTCGTAGGCGGCTCGGCGCGCAGGATAAGGTACAAGGGATGCAGATGAAAAAGAAAAAGCCCGATAAACGGACTTTTCTGTATGGCTGGGGTACGAGGATTCGAACCTCGGAATGGCGGAATCAGAATCCGCTGCCTTACCGCTTGGCGATACCCCAATTTAATGTGGTGGCTACGACGGGAATCGAACCTGTGACCCCAGCATTATGAGTGCTGTGCTCTAACCAGCTGAGCTACGTAGCCAATACTGCACTGTCAAAAGCCTGAAGCTTTGTGACTGAAAATGGCTGGGGTACGAGGATTCGAACCTCGGGATGGCGGAATCAGAATCCGCTGCCTTACCGCTTGGCGATACCCCAACAGGGTGCACATCATAAGATGTGTCTCACTAAATATATGGGCTGGGGTACCAGGATTCGAACCTGGGAGTGGCGGGATCAAAACCCGCTGCCTTACCGCTTGGCGATACCCCAATAAATCGTTGCAACCCGAGTTGACGCTTTCGGTTTTCACACCGATGAAGATAATGGTGCGGGAGGCGAGACTTGAACTCGCACACCTTGCGGCGCCAGAACCTAAATCTGGTGCGTCTACCAATTTCGCCACTCCCGCAGGGAAAAAATGGTGGCTACGACGGGAATCGAACCTGTGACCCCAGCATTATGAGTGCTGTGCTCTAACCAGCTGAGCTACGTAGCCATCTTTTCCGCGTCACCTTCATCGGCGTTGCGGGGCGCATTATGCGGAGTTGGCCTTTTGGCGTCAACACATTTTTTCCCTAAAAACGGCGTATTCGAATTGTTTGTTTGGGTTATGAACAGTCTGGTGAGAAAAGCGTCAGAAAGCAGGCTTTTAACGGTATTACATAAGAAAAACGGGCCGCGATTGGCCCGTTTAAAACAGTAAAATAGGGTAGCTTATTGGTAGGCAGATTGGTGCACGCCGACGGCACGGCCTGACGGGTCATCCATCTTTTTGAAGGATTCATCCCATTCAATGGCTTTAGCTGACGAACAGGCTACTGACGGGCCACCAGGGACGCATTCAGCTGCGCTTGGAACCGGGAACAGTTCTTCAAAAATTTCGCGGTACAGGTAGCCTTCTTTGCTGGTCGGCGTGTTGTACGGGAAACGGAAGTGTGCGGTTTCCAGTTGCTGATCAGTAACCTGTTTAGCGGCCACTTCTTTGAGTGTATCGATCCAACTGTAGCCAACACCGTCAGAGAACTGCTCTTTCTGACGCCAGGCCACGCTGTGCGGCAGATAGGATTCGAAACATTCACGCAGAATGTGTTTTTCCATTTTGCCGTTACCACACATTTTGTCTTTCGGGTTGATACGCATGGCGACGTCCAGGAATTTCTTATCCAGGAACGGTACGCGTGCTTCAACACCCCAGGCCGACATCGCTTTGTTCGCGCGGGCGCAGTCATACTGGTGCAGGGCCAGCAGTTTGCGCACGGTTTCTTCATGGAGTTCTTTGGCGTTCGGCGCTTTGTGGAAGTAGAGATAGCCGCCGAAGACTTCGTCCGAACCTTCACCGGACAGCACCATCTTGATGCCCATGGCTTTAATTTTACGTGACATCAGGTACATCGGCGTCGAGGCGCGGATGGTCGTAACGTCATAGGTTTCGATGTGATAAATCACGTCGCGGATAGCGTCCAAACCTTCTTGTACCGTGAAATGGATTTCGTGATGCACCGTGCCGAGATGTTCGGCAACATCACGCGCCGCTTTCAGGTCAGGCGCGCCTTCCAGTCCAACAGCGAAGGAGTGCAACTGCGGCCACCAGGCTTCGCTGCGCTCGTCATCTTCTACACGGCGGGCGGCGAATTTTTTGGTAATGGCGGAAATGACGGACGAATCCAAACCGCCGGACAGCAATACGCCGTAAGGCACATCAGACATCAGGTGGCTTTTCACTGACTCTTCCAGCGCTTCACGCAGTTCGGCGGCGTCGGTGACGTTATCTTTTACGTTGTCGTATTCGAACCAGTCACGGCGATAGTATTCACGAATTTCGCCGTCCTGACTCCACAGGTAGCTACCTGCCGGGAATTCTTTGATAGTGCGGCACACTGGCACCAGCGCTTTCATTTCAGAGGCGACATAAAAGTTGCCGTGCTCGTCGTAACCCATGTACAGCGGGATGATGCCCAGGTGGTCGCGGCCGATCAGGTAAGCGTCTTTTTCACTGTCATACAGCGCGAAGGCGAACATACCGCGCAGTTCGTCCAGGAATTCCGGCCCTTTTTCCTGGTACAACGCCAGAATCACTTCACAGTCGGAACCGGTCTGGAACTGGTAGCGGTCGCCATATTGCTGACGCAGAGCCTGATGGTTATAAATTTCACCGTTCACGGCCAGAACGTGGGTGTGCGCCTGGTTGTAGAGGGGCTGTGCACCGGTATTGACATCGACAATAGACAGACGTTCATGCGCCAGAATGGCTTTGTCGCTGGCATAAACACCGGACCAGTCCGGACCGCGATGGCGCATCAGACGGGACAACTCCAGCGCTTTTTTACGCAGTTCAACCGGGTCAGTTTTCAGATCAAGCACACCAAAAATAGAACACATACCAAAGGCTCCCTTTATTCACGCATCACAACGTGAAAACTGTCAAAGTGTATGGCGGTAATCAGCGGTTTTCCTTGCCGTATGGTATTGCTGTGGGTCGGTCGCCGCCGTGTCGGTAACACTGATTTAGCATCAAAAGGGGATGCTAATTCAATATCATTTAATGAAAAAAGCCATTGTGGTGGTGAATGTGTAATTTTTGGCGTGATTTATTGGGGTTTATTCATAATGAGAGAGGAGAGAGGCCGGATTTTTAGCGATTTCATAATCCGGCCTTATAGCAAAAACCAAAACTTACTGATTTTCAAGCAGACGTTGCAGCAATACACCATTAAGCATGGCGCGTTTTACCAGCGCAAAAGCGCCGATGGCAGACAAATGCTGCAATTCGGAGACGACGACGGGCAGATTTTGCCGGAAATCTTTTAGCACCTGCGTATTGATGCAACGCTCAATGGCTGGCAACAGAATTTTGTCTGCGGCGGTAATTTCACCGGCGATAACGACCCGTTGGGGGTTAAACAGGTTAACGGCAATCGCGATAGCTTTGCCCAGTTGCTGCCCGGCGGCTTCAATCAGTTCTTTGGCCAGGCGATCGCCTTTGACTGCCGCCTTACAGATGGCGGCAATCTGGCAGTCATCGAGCGTTAGTTTGCTGGGGAAACCTTGTTGCAGCAAATGACGAACCCGCTGTTCCAGCGCACCGTTGGATACTACGGTTTCAAGGCAACCAAAGTTGCCGCAGTGGCAGCGATCACCCAAGGGGTCAATCTGGATGTGGCCTATCTCCCCCACATTGCTGTTGCTACCGAGGAAGATTTTGCCGTTGACGAGAATACCGGCACCTACACCGCGATGAACCCGTACCAGTAACGAGTCCTGGCAGTCGCGGGTAGCGCCAAAATAGTGTTCAGCCAAGGCCAGACTGCGGATATCGTGACCAACAAAACTGTGTACGTTAAAACGCTGTTCGAGGTTGTCAACCAGCGGCCAGTTATCCACGCTGATATGCGGCATATAACGCACTACGCCGGCAATCGGGTCGACCAACCCCGGTAACACCACTGAAATGGCGATTAATTCGCGGATTCGGCGCTGATGGCGGGTGATGAACTGATCGATAACGGTGAATAAGGCGTTTTCCAGCGCTTCCTGCGTGTTTTCCGGCAGGTTGCAGTGCTCTTCTTCCAGCCGTTTGCCTTGTAAATCGTATAAGGCGAGGGTGGCATCGTGGCGGCCAAGTCGCACCGCCACGGTATGAAACGGTCGTGTTTCGGAAATGATGGAAATAGCGCGACGCCCACCGGTTGATGCCTGCTGATCCACTTCCTTGATAAGACCGCGCTCCAGCAACTGGCGGGTAATTTTGGTGACGCTGGCGGGAGCAAGCTGGCTCTGTTCTGAAATCTGAATTCGGGAGATAGGGCCTTGCTGGTCAATCAGGCGGTACACGACCGCACTGTTGAGTTGTTTAACCAGATCGATATTCCCTATCTGGGTTTGTCCGCCTGTGGTCATGACGCGTTACTCGTGTCGATGCAATACGCTTACGATTTGCGAAAGACTTCTTCACCATTCACAAACGTACTGAGGATGTCAAAATCGCGGGTAAACGCCGTCAGGTTTGCCACTTTTCCTGTTTCAATGCTTCCCAGTCGGCTTGCTTCGCCGATGGCTCTTGCCGGATAGAGCGTCGCCATTCTCAACGCCTCATCCAGAGCGATACCCGCGTGTTCTACGCAATTGCGCACGGCGTCGATCATGGTGAGAGCCGAACCGCTCAGGGTGCCGTTCTCATCCACACAGATGCCGTCGCGGTAGTATATGGTTTTACCGGCAAATGTGAACTGGTCGATAGTGGAACCCGCAGGTGCCGTTGCGTCGGTGACCAGCACCAGTTTGTCGCCCTTGATGCGTTTGCTGTTGCGGATAGTCGCCCAACTGACATGATGACCGTCGGCAATAATGCCGCAATAGACTTCCGGGGCGTCGTAGACGGCACCGACCAGACCAGGTTCCCGGCCGGTAACGGGGGGCATGGCGTTAAACAGGTGGGTAGCAAAGCGGATACCGGCGGCAAAACCCTGTTTAGCTTGTTCCCAGGTGGCATGAGAATGCCCGGCGGATACGACGATGCCTGCATCGCTCAATTGCCTTATCACGTTGCCTGGCACCATTTCCGGCGCCAGCGTGACCTTGCTAATCACATCGGCATTGTCACACAGATAAGCCACCAGCTCATTGTCCGGCTGGCGGATAAAACTGGCGTCATGGGTGCCTTTTTTTATCGGGTTAAGCCACGGGCCTTCCAGATGCAACCCCAGCGCCTGATGACGGTGCTGAGCAAGCCAGGCACGCATTACGCCGATGCTGTGGCGCATGAATTCATCAGAAGAGGTGATAAGCGTCGGTAAGAAACTGGTGCAGCCGGATTTTTCGTTGGCCTTCTGCATGGTTTCCAGTGTTTGGACGCAAAGGCTGCTCAGCGCATCATTGAACTGGACGCCGCCGCAGCCATTCAATTGCAGGTCGATAAAGCCAGGGGCCAGTAGCGCACCGGCAAGATCACGCCGGGGCAGGGTGTCAGACAGCTCATGTGCCGGGCATACCGCCTCGATCAATCCATCGGCGACGACGACGGCATAACCGTCAAGGATCTGGTGGCCGGTAAAAATACGACCATTGATTAAAGCGAACATCTCTAAGCTCCTGGCTCACCGATTACAGATTTTTGATATTTTCAGCTTCCAGCTCGCGGAAATATTTCACGGTCTTCACTTTTAATTCCATGGTGGAAGGCTCATCACACACCATCAGCGCTTTAGCGTGTAATTGCAGGCAACTGATGGTCCACATGTGATTCACGTTGCCTTCTACCGCTGCCTGAAGCGCCTGTGCCTTATGACGGCCGCTAACCAGAATCATCACTTCTTCTGCATCCAGCAGCGTACCCACGCCGACTGTCAGGGCATATTTAGGCACCTGGCTGACGTCGCCGTCGAAGAAACGGGAATTGGCGATACGGGTCTCTTCCGTCAGCGTTTTGATACGGGTACGGGATACCAGAGAAGACGCCGGTTCGTTAAAAGCGATATGACCATCGTTGCCGACGCCGCCCATGAACAGATGAATCTTGCCGTAAGACTTGATTTTTTCTTCATAACGCTGACACTCAGCCGCGATATCTTCCGCGTTGCCATTCAACAGGTTAATGTTTCCTTCCGGAATATCAACGTGATTGAAAAAATTCTGGTACATAAAGGTGCGGTAGCTTTCCGGGTGGTCCGCCGGTAGTCCGACGTATTCATCCATGTTGAAAGTAACAACATGCTTAAAGCTGACCTGGCCTGCTTTGTAAAGCGCAATCAGCGCTTTGTAGGCTTCCAGCGGCGAGCTGCCGGTTGGCAGACCGAGCACGAACGGGCGTTCTGCCGTTGGGTTGAAAGCATTGATGCGCTCGACAATATAGCGGGCGGCCCATTTGCCAACCTCTGCGGGGGTCGTTAGTGGAATCAGTCTCATGGTGCTCTCCTCTGGCAATCGGTTAGCTATCATCGGGTAGTCGCAGCCGGATAGAGTGGCTGTCAGGTAATATGCCGATGCTATGTTTCGGTGTTTATCTGGGGCTAGTGTAGCGTGTTTTTTTTAGTCTTGAAATAAGTTGTGTTAATGCGACGCCATAAACTTTTTATATGTGCGTTTGTGGTGATTATTGTCACATAATCACGGTTATTAATTTGCGTGGCGAATTATTTTTTTGGCACTCTGGTCAGGCCCACATGGCTGGCGGGTGATTTGGTAACAAGGCTGACAGACAATTTTATTGCCCGTAAGGGAAAGAGAGGGGAAGGTGAGTACACTCGGTTATTTACAAAAAGTAGGCCGTGCGTTGATGGTGCCGGTCGCTACATTACCTGCAGCCGCCATCCTGATGGGGGTAGGGTACTGGATAGACCCGGTTGGCTGGGGGAGCGAAAGCGCGCTGGCAGCATTGTTGATCAAGTCTGGCGCGGCGATTATCGAGCATATGGCGGTATTGTTTGCTGTCGGTGTCGCCTACGGTATGTCTAAGGATAAAGACGGCGCGGCGGCGCTGTCCGGGTTTGTCGGTTATCTGGTGTTGACTACGCTGTGCTCGCCTGCGGCGGTATCAATGATTCAGCATATCCCGCTGGCAGAGGTACCCAAGGCATTCAGCAAGATTGAAAACCAATTCATCGGTATCCTGGTCGGCGTGATTTCTGCCGAGTTGTATAACCGCTACAGCCAGGTTGAATTGCCTAAAGCGCTCTCTTTCTTCAACGGTCGCCGACTGGTGCCGATTCTGGTATCAGTGCTGATGATTGTGGTGGCGTTTGTGCTGATGTACGTCTGGCCGGTGATTTATAACGCACTGGTTTCCTTTGGCGAACATATCCAGCAAATGGGGTCGGTGGGGGCCGGTATTTATGCCTTCTTTAACCGCCTGTTGATTCCAGTCGGGTTGCATCATGCACTGAATTCAGTGTTCTGGTTTGATGTGGCGGGTATTAACGATATCCCCAATTTCCTGAGCGGGCAGCAGGCGATTGATGCTGGCAAAGCGATCCCGGGCATTACCGGGCGTTATCAGGCCGGTTTCTTCCCGATCATGATGTTTGGTTTGCCGGGTGCGGCACTGGCGATTTATCACTGTGCGCGTCCTGAAAACCGCAGCCGTGTAGCGGGGATTATGGTGGCGGCGGCGTTTGCAGCCTTCTTCACCGGTATTACTGAACCACTGGAATTCTCCTTCATGTTTGTCGCGCCGGTGCTGTATGTACTGCACGCGGTGTTGACAGGGATTTCCGTATTCATCGCGGCCAGCATGCACTGGATTGCCGGTTTTGGTTTCAGTGCCGGTTTGGTGGACTTGGTGCTTTCTACGCGCAACCCACTGGCGACACATTGGTATATGTTGCTGCTTCAGGGGGCGGTGTTCTTCGTCATTTATTATGTGGTGTTCCGCTTTACTATCACCCGCTTTAACCTGATGACGCCGGGACGTGAAGCCGTTGCGACACAGCCTTCAACGGAGGGGGCAACCGCTCCTGCGGGCAATGCCCAATCGGTAGCGAAAGGGTATTTGCAGGCTATCGGCGGTAAAGACAATCTGACCGGCATCGACGCTTGTATTACTCGTTTGCGCCTGAGCGTGAAGGATTCGAGCCTGGTGGATGAATCGGCGGCACGTCAGTTAGGGGCTGCGGGTGTGATTCGTCTCAATAAGCAAAGCGTGCAGATTGTGGTTGGCACCCAGGCGGAGAATATCGCCTCTGCCTTGCGTGAGGTTTCACAGGAATAATTCGGCTGGCGTCATTATCGCCGTCTGATATCGATAAACGGAGCGCGCCTGCAAGCACGCTCCGTTTTTTTATCTTGAATTTTCATGAAACAAACGGTTGTTTCCCGGCGTGGCTTGTTGGATCATTAGTGGTTAAGGGTTGTTTTTTCGCATTTGAGGAACCAAGCATGAGTGAGGCTGAAGCCCGCCCAACCAACTTTATTCGTCAGATCATTGATGAAGATCTGGCTACCGGTAAACACGACAGTATTCAGACGCGTTTTCCTCCAGAGCCGAACGGCTATCTTCATATCGGCCACGCTAAATCCATCTGCCTGAACTTCGGTATCGCTGAAGATTACCACGGCAAGTGCAACCTGCGCTTTGATGATACCAACCCGGTAAAAGAAGATATCGAGTACGTTGAATCCATCAAACATGACGTTCAGTGGCTGGGTTTTTCCTGGAGCGGCAATGTTCGCTATTCGTCGGATTATTTTGATCAGTTGCACATGTATGCCGTTGAACTGATCAATAAAGGGTTGGCGTATGTCGATGAGCTGACGCCGGAACAGATTCGCGAATATCGCGGCACGCTGACCTCTCCGGGCAAAAATAGCCCGTACCGCGATCGCAGCGTTGAAGAGAACATGGCGCTGTTTGAAAAAATGCGCAACGGTGGTTTCGCCGAAGGTGCTGCTTGCCTGCGTGCTAAAATCGACATGGCATCGCCATTTATCGTGATGCGCGACCCGGTGCTGTATCGCATCAAATTCGCCGAGCATCATCAGACCGGCAATAAGTGGTGCATCTACCCGATGTACGACTTCACCCACTGCATTTCCGATGCGCTGGAAGGTATTACACATTCGCTGTGTACGCTGGAATTTCAGGATAACCGTCGCCTGTATGACTGGGTGCTGGATAACATCAGCATTCCTGCTCACCCGCGCCAGTACGAGTTTTCCCGCCTGAACCTGGAATATGCGGTCATGTCCAAGCGGAAGCTGAACCAACTGGTGAGTGAGAAGATCGTCGAAGGCTGGAACGATCCGCGTATGCCGACCATCTCTGGTTTACGCCGCCGTGGTTATACCGCCGCTTCTATTCGTGAGTTCTGCCGCCGCATTGGCGTGACCAAGCAGGATAACACAGTGGAAATGGCCGCACTCGAGTCGTGCATACGTGATGATCTCAACGAGAATGCACCACGTGCAATGGCGGTGCTGGATCCGGTGAAAGTGGTGATTGAGAACCTGCCTGAAGGTCATGAAGAGTGGCTGAGCATGCCCAACCATCCGAATAAACCGGAAATGGGAACACGACAGGTTGCTTTCAGTCGCGAAGTGTACATTGATCGCGCTGATTTTCGTGAAGAAGCTAATAAGCAGTACAAACGTCTGGTGTTAGGCAAAGAAGTCCGTCTGCGTAATGCGTATGTCATTAAAGCTGAACGCATTGATAAAGACGAGCAGGGTGTGATCACCACGATTTACTGCAGCTGTGATACGGAAACCCTGAGCAAGGATCCGGCCGACGGCCGTAAAGTGAAAGGCGTGATCCACTGGGTCTCTGCTGCTCACGCGTTGCCAGCACAGTTCCGTCTGTATGATCGCCTGTTCAGCATAGCTAACCCTGGCGGAGCAGAGGATTTTCTCTCCACCATCAATCCTGACTCACTGAGTATTGCTCAGGGCTTTGTCGAAGCCAGTTTGGGTAATGCTGAGGTCGAAAAAGCCTATCAGTTTGAGCGTGAAGGGTATTTTTGCGCGGATCGCGTTTATTCCCGTCCTGACCATCTGGTCTTCAACCGGACGGTGGGATTGCGTGATAGCTGGGCGGGTTAATCGCTGCCTGCTGGGACGTTAAGATAAAAATAAAACCGCCTCGGCGGTTTTATTTTTGCTCAGAATTAAAGAGAAGGCTCAATCAACGTTCGTCGTGGGCGCTGTCGTCTTCACGGCAGTCGCCGCTACTGCAATGGCCATACAGATACAAACTGTGGTTGGTGAGCTTGATGCCATGCTTCTCGGAAATTTCACGCTGGCGCGCTTCGATAGACTCATCGCTGAATTCAATCACCCGACCGCAATCCAGACAGATCAAATGATCATGGTGGTGTTGCTGGGTGAGTTCGAAAACGGATTTGCCACCTTCGAAGTTGTGGCGGGTGACAATGCCAGCATCGTCAAACTGGTTGAGCACACGGTAGACAGTGGCCAAACCAATCTCTTCCCCCATATCAATCAGCTTCTTGTATAAGTCTTCCGCGCTGACGTGGTGGCATTGAGGATCCTGAAGGACTTCCAGAATTTTCAGTCGTGGAAGTGTGACTTTCAGGCCGGCCTTCTTTAATGCGGTGTTGTTGTCAGTCATGCGGATTTAGTCCTGTTACGTGCTTTATCTGGGAGGCTATTAGCCTAGTATCATCGGTCGGCGTAAAAAAGGTCATGTGTCTCAATTATAGAACCGCACCATCGAAATGAAAACTACGGAACTTTTACAATATGGTTCAGGTTAACGTACTGTATTCAGAGTAGTTATCGATAAGGAACAAATTGTATGCCAGGATTTATCATTAAACATAATCCGGCTGAGCGAATGACATTGTACCTTGTCAGGATGAAAAGTTAAAAAAATGTATCACTAATTGCGATAGGTTTTATCTATCTATGGCTCTCATTATCGATTTAGCCATCGATTTACCTATTGATATTTACCTATCGGTATAGATATGGCCCCGACTACATTGGCACCAGCGGTGCATCAGGGCCACGGATGAATCAGGCCAGTAAGGCTTTCAAATTCAGTTCTTCACTGATTTGCTTGACCCAGGTGGAGACGCGTTCGCCGGTCAGCTCTGGCTGGCGATCTTCATCAATAGCCAGACCGATAAAGTGATCGTCATCCGCCAGGCCTTTTGAGGCTTCGAAGTAGTAACCTTCGGTCGGCCAGTGGCCAACGATGTTTGCACCCCGCGGTTCGATGATGTCGCGAATGGTGCCCATGGCGTCACAGAAGTACTCTGCGTAGTCTTCCTGATCACCGCAACCAAAGATGGCTACTAGTTTTCCAGAAAAATCAATCTCTTCCAGGGTTGGGAAGAAATCATCCCAGTCACATTGTGCTTCGCCGTAGTACCAGGTCGGGATACCCAGCAGCAGGATGTCAAAGCGCTCCAGATCCTCTTTGCTGCTTTTGGCAATGTCGTGCAGTTCGGCGACGTCGCTGCCCAGTTGTTGCTGGATAGTTTTAGCAATATTTTCGGTATTACCAGTATCACTGCCAAAAAAAATGCCTATGAGAGCCATAGATTAAATAACCTCTTGATTCCTAAGGGTATGGTGCTTACGTCACCCACTATCCGCTAATAATAGCAGACACTGTCTGGCGGATAAACGTGTATCTGTGGCTACCTGCAGCCGTGCTGTAAAAACAATTAGTTGATTCTTTTTTAATCGCCTTCTTAATGTTTTTTAATTTTTTTAAATACGATATTCTCACAGATAACTGAAAATATGGGTAATTGGTTAAATATCTAATTTTTATTAGTTTTTAAAAAAACAGAAAAGACTAAATATTCTTATAGTTTTGACGATGACGGAACATGGTGCTTTATTGAATGTAAATGTGCAGCAATGTTTCTTACAAAACGAGAGACTTTCTCATTACATAAGTCAAAACAAGCCTTACCTCCTCGATCAATAGCTCGTTTATGGAGTCAATTATGCAATTCCTAAAAAATATTGCCATTCGCACCGCCATGTTATGGGTGCTCGGCATCTTCTGTGTGTTATGGATTGCGGTCTCGCTCTACACCATGTATTCGTTCAAAACCATGAATGAAACATCTAAAACCAGTGCTTTGCTGGTTAATAATATGAATTTGGTTAATACCGGTAACGACCAGTATTTCCGTATGGTAACCCGACTGGCACGTGCGATTGATTATCGGCAGAGTGGTGATGATCAGAAAGCAGATGAACAGCAAAAATCATCACAGGCTGCGCTGGATCTACTGAAATCTAACCTTGAAGCTTTCAAAAAGATTGATCATGTCGGCATGTCGCCGGAGCTGGTGGACGCGGTAATACGTGACTGGAGCAACCTGATTACCCAGGGGGTTGAGCCGATGTACCAGCGTGCGGTGGACAAAAAGTTCGATGAATACGACAAGTATGCCAAAGACATCGTGCCCGCCTTCAGTCGCCAGTTCAATGTCTCGTTCACCAACTTCAACAAAGCCGGGTCAACGATGTTTGTCGATGCAGGCGACCGGTTGGAAAGTATTACTGCTGTCGGACAGAATATTTTGTTGGCAGGGTTGGTGGCTGGTTTGTTGATGCTGTTTATGACCGATCGCTATCTGGTCGCTTGTTTGACCCGCCCACTTAACGATCTGCGTGAACATTTTCAGGTGATTGCGGCTGGTCGTCTTGGCAAACCGATTCTGGATTTTGGTAACAACTGCGTAGGTAAACTGTTCCCGCTGTTGCGCGATATGCAAACCAGCCTGGCGAACACCGTGAGTACCATTCGAAGCAGTGCGGATTCCATTTATCAGGGCGTGTCGGAAATCGCATCCGGCAACAACGACCTGGCGGCCCGGACCGAGTCGCAGGCAGCGGCGTTAGAAGAAAGTGCGGCCAGTATGGAACAACTGACGTCGACTGTGAAACAGAACGCGGAAAATGCCAGCCACGCCAGCCAACTGGCTCATCAGGCTTCGACCACGGCCAGTAAAGGTGGTGCACTGGTCGACAATGTTGTGAAAACCATGGCGGAAATCTCCGGTAGTTCGAAGAAAATCGCTGAAATTACCAGTGTGATTAATGGCATCGCTTTCCAGACCAACATTCTGGCGTTGAACGCAGCGGTTGAGGCGGCTCGCGCTGGTGAGCAGGGGCGTGGATTCGCGGTGGTGGCTGGTGAGGTAAGAAGTCTGGCGCAACGCAGTGCGCAGGCGGCCAAAGAGATTGAAAATCTGATTGCCGAGTCGGTTCGTTGCGTGGATAACGGTTCCTCGTTGGTGGCTGACGCAGGCAGTACCATGAGCGAGATTGTGAAAGCGGTAACCAATGTGACCGATATTATGTCGGAAATCGCCACCGCATCGGATGAGCAGAGTAAAGGTATCGCTCAGGCCGGTCAGGCGATCACGGAAATGGATGGTGTGACTCAGCAGAACGCCGCGCTGGTGCAGGAGGCCTCTGCCGCGACCCGCTCACTGGAAGAACAGGCGATGGTGCTGACCGAAGCAGTGTCGGTATTCCGTTTGTCCGAAGAACAGGCGTCCGGTCTGCCACCAAGACGCGATCGTCAGGCACCGGTTAAAGCCGTGGCGGCCCCAGCCGCCAAAGCATTGCCTGCTGCGACTTCAGCGAAGAAAGGCAGTGATAATTGGGAAACGTTCTGATGTATTGAGGACGTCAGGCGTCATGGATGACGCCAGCACTATGTAGTTGTGTTGTATTGTAGTCGTGTTGTTGAATTAGTCTTGTTGTTCTGCCAACTGTGCCAGCAGCATCTGTTCTATCAGTTCACTTCGGCTGATGTTTTTTTGTTCAGCCAGCGCATTGAGAATCTCTACCGCTTCACTGTTAATTTTCAGCTCGACACGGCGAAGACCCCGCACTTTGTCACGCCGCAACTGGTTGCGCTTGTTGATCCGTAACTGTTCGTCTCGCGAGAGCGGATTGGTTTTCGGCCGCCCTGGCCGACGCTCATTCGCGAACAGATCCAGCGTGGTGCGATCCGTTTGTTCTTTTGCCATAACTAATGGTACTGCAAGAAATTCGGCCAAAACGCCGCGTTTGATCTCGGAGGCTCACCGCCGGGATTATCTGGTGCTTTTAGCAACTCAGGCCGCGTTTTGATGAAATGTGGTTAACGATGCAAGTGGCCATACAGCCATCCCTCATACTGAGCGCGCCATAATACCCCAGCCGTTGCGGTGGCGACAACGTTTACTGGGGCTAAGACTCAATTAAGGCTTAATTAAATCAGGCGATAAGACAACCCCTTTGCCTGCCGGGTGGATTATCTTCCCTTTGTGTCTTAATTCGAGGCCAAAAAACGGTGGATGGCGCGCAGTACGGCGTCGGGTTTTTCCGCGTGTACCCAGTGGCCTGCACCACTCACCACATGGGCTTTCGCGGCAGGAAACTGGCGCACCAGATCGTCGCGATAGCGATCATCGAGATAAGGTGACTCACTGCCACGGATAAACAGAATGGGGCCCGCCCAAGGGGATACCTCTTTCCAGCCGACAATATGCTCGTACTGATCCCACAATACCGGCACGTTAAAACGCCACTCTCCTTGCTGAAATGACTTCAGTAAAAATTGCACCACGCCTTCTTCACCGGACAGATGAGGCCGCATGATTTCCGCTGCCTGCGAGCGCTGTGTCGCACCCGCGTCACTGACGGCACGAATGGCGGCAAACACCTTGTCATGGCGACGAACCTGATAATCGACCGGCGCAATATCAATTGCCACGATGCCGTCGATGCGTGCGGCAAGCCGTTCGGTTAGAGCCATTGACACTTTGCCACCCATCGAATGGCCTATCAGGATGACACGCTCCAGACCCAGCTCGTCAATCAGTTCACACACATCCTGTGCCATGGCCGGATACGTCATCTCTGACGAGCGAGGCGACAACCCATGATTGCGCAGATCAACTTGCACGGTGTCGTGATGTTTTTGCAGATCGCGTGCCAGTACGCCGAGGTTATCCAGATTACCGAATAGCCCATGAATGAGGACAACGGGTAATTGATTTTGCGGGGATTGTGCGTTTTGCCAGCGATAATTCAATTTCATGGTGAAGTTCATTCAGAGAGACAGTGGCTTAGGGTATCATGACTTTACCATGTCGCTTCGCCGCAGGGTAAACTCTCTCAGGCAGCGTCAACCGGGGCAGCAGGCGGAAAGCCGCGTTCATGTGCAGGATGTGCGCGGTACGTTCAGGATAATCCTGAATATGTTCTCAGCGCTGTCTGCTGCTGTTCGTGGGTTGCGCATAGCCTGTATAATTCCCGATGATTAATTAAAGACATAAAACAGTACTGGATAAAGATGAAAACTATTGAGGTCGACGACGAGCTTTACCGTTATATCGCCAGCCACACTCAGCATATCGGCGAGAGTGCATCAGATATTTTACGGCGCATGCTGAAATTCAGTGGCGCGCAGCCAGCGGCGGTGGCGGTACCACCGGCAGCAGAGTCGACAATCACCCAGCCTGCTGCTGTACAGCCGCCGCGTGACCGGGTAAGAACCGTGCGCGAGTTACTGTTGTCGGACGAATACGCCGAGCAGAGTAGGGCGGTCAATCGTTTCCTGATGGTGCTGTCTACCCTGTATCGCTTATCGCCAGAAGAATTTGCGGCGGCCACCGAGTCGTCGCACGGTCGTACCCGCGTTTATTTTGCGGCTGACGAGCAGACCTTGTTGCTGCATGGCACCCAGACTAAACCTCGCCCCATTGAAGGCACGCCTTACTGGGTTATCACTAATACCAATACCGGTCGTAAACGTAGCATGGTCGAGGACATCATGCTGGCGATGCAGTTCCCGCCGGAGCTGACAGAGAAAGTTTGCGGCACCATTTAAATCACTGCGTCAGGAAGAAACGCCAATGGCTAATCACCCGAGAGCCGGACAACCTACCCGGCAAAGCGACCTGATTAATGTCGCACAGTTGACGTCCCAGTATTATGTGTTGAGCCCGGATGCGAGCAATCCGGCTCAGTCGGTTAAATTCGGTACTTCAGGCCACCGCGGCAGTGCCGCTCGCCACAGTTTCAATGAAGCCCATATTCTGGCGATTGCTCAGGCGATTGCTGAAGAGCGTAGCCGTCAGGGCATCACAGGGCCATGCTATGTAGGCAAAGACACCCACGCGTTGTCCGAACCGGCGTTCATTTCCGTACTGGAAGTGCTGACCGCCAACGGTGTCGACGTCATTATCCAGCAGGATAACGGCTTTACTCCGACACCGGCGGTGTCGAACGCGATTCTGGTGCACAACCGTCAGGGTGGCGCACTGGCGGACGGTATTGTGATTACCCCATCGCATAACCCGCCGGAAGACGGTGGTATTAAATACAACCCGCCTAATGGTGGCCCAGCGGATACCAATCTCACCAGCGTGATTGAAAAACGTGCTAACGCACTGTTGGCGGATGGCTTACGTGAGGTGAAGCGCCAGTCGCTGGACCGCGCACGCCAGAGCGGCCACCTGTACGAACGCGATCTGGTCGAGGCGTATGTCGAGTCGCTGGGTGAGGTTGTGGACATGGCCGCTATCCAGCGTGCGGGTCTGAAACTTGGCGTGGATCCGCTCGGTGGTTCCGGCATTGCTTACTGGCAGCGCATCGCCGAGCGCTACCAACTGGATCTGACGCTGGTGAACGATGCCATCGACCAGACGTTCCGGTTTATGACGCTGGATCACGATGGTGTTATCCGTATGGACTGCTCATCGGTTTCGGCGATGTCTGGCCTGCTGTCGCTGCGCGATAAGTTCGATCTGGCCTTCGCCAACGACCCGGATTATGACCGCCATGGCATTGTCACCCCGGCTGGGTTGATGAATCCGAACCACTATCTGGCGGTCGCTATCAACTATCTGTTCCGCCATCGTCCGCAGTGGAGTGAGTCGGTCGCGGTAGGTAAAACACTGGTATCCAGTGCGATGATCGACCGTGTAGTGGCTGATCTGGGCCGTAAACTGGTGGAAGTGCCGGTCGGCTTCAAATGGTTTGTGGATGGTTTGTTTGATGGGACGCTGGGCTTCGGCGGTGAAGAGAGTGCTGGTGCCTCGTTCCTTCGTTTTGACGGCACACCCTGGTCGACGGATAAAGACGGTATCATTCTGTGCCTGCTGGCTGCGGAAATCACCGCGGTAACCGGTAAGAACCCACAGCAGCATTACGATGAATTGGCGGCACGTTTTGGTGCGCCGAGCTACAACCGTTTGCAGGCATCGGCAACCCATGCCCAGAAAGCGGCTTTGTCGAAGCTATCGCCGGAAATGGTATCCGCCAGTACGCTGGCAGGCGACCCGATCACGGCCCGTCTGACTGCTGCGCCCGGTAATGGTGCATCGATTGGTGGCCTGAAAGTGATGACTGATAACGGCTGGTTTGCCGCTCGTCCATCTGGCACGGAAGAAGCCTACAAGATTTATTGCGAAAGTTTCCTCGGTGCTGAACACCGTGAAAAAATCGAGAAAGAAGCGGTGGAAATCGTTAGCGCGGTGCTGAGCAACGCGAAGTAATGCGTCATCGATTTTAATCAGGGCGCTGTGTAAACAGCGCCTTTTTTATGACAGTTGCTCCACCTATGCCAATGCTACCAGCAACGCGCCTACAGAAATGAGTGCGACCCCCACCCCCGCCAGCAGCGATATTTTTTCACCCAGTAGCAGCACAGCCAGAATGACGGCAAATACCACGCTAAGTTTGTCGATGGGTGCGACCTGCGCGACGCTACCGCTTTTCAGTGCCATAAAATAAAACAGCCAGGACAGCGCCCCTGCCACACCACTCAGCACGATAAACAACATCGCTTTATGGTTGGCCAGTACGGTGCCGAAGAGTGAGGATTTGCCTTGCACCACTACCACGCCGACCAAAAACAACGCCATAATCACGGCGCGAATGGCGGTGGCCGTATTGGCATCCAGCTGTTGCAGGCCGATTTTACCGAACAGCGCCACCAGTGCAGCGCATAGCGCCGACAGTAAAGCGTAAAGTAACCAGCTACTCATCACTTATCTTCTCTCTATTGGTTAGCGTCTTGTGGCGAAAAATCAGGACGCTACGCCTGACGCGGGCAGGGCACCAGCGTCACGAATCATTAAAAGGTGCCAGTTAGGGCATAAACCGATAGCCGATGGCGGTTTCAGTCAGAAAGTGTCGTGGGCGTGCCGGGTCATCTTCCAGTTTTTGGCGTAAATGCCCCATATAGATGCGCAGGTAATGGCTGTGTTCTACGGCATTAGGGCCCCAAACCTGATTGAGCAGTTGGCGCTGTGTCAGCACTTTGCCGGGGCTGGCGAGCAGCGTGGATAGCAGCCGGAATTCGATAGGCGTCAGGTGTAGTTCCTGCTGATTGCGGGTAACCTGGCGGTTGAGCAAATCCACGGTGACATTGGAAAAGGTAATCAGCGGGGTTTCCTGCTGGGGAGTACTAAAGCGGCGTAACGCGACCCGTGAACGTGCCAGCAGTTCGCCAATGCCAAAGGGCTTAGTGAGATAGTCCTCGGCACCGGCATCCAGTGCGGCGATTTTGTCCTGTTCGTCGGTGCGGGCTGACAACACGATAACCGGGATGGCGCTCCACTGCCGCAGATCCCGGATATAATCAATGCCGTCGCCGTCGGGCAGACCCAGATCAAGAATAATGAGATCCGGTTTACGCGTCGCGGCTTCTATCAACCCCCGTTGCAGCGTTTCGGCTTCAAACACGCGACAGCCTTCACCTTCCAGCGCGTTGCGGACAAAACGCCGGATCTCTTTTTCATCTTCTACGATCAGTATGTTGGTCTGTAACAGGGTCAAGACTCCATCTCTTCAGGTTCGAGCGCCGGTGGCGCACCCAACGGCAGGGTAAAATGGAACACTGCGCCGCCTTCGTCGGCGTTGGTGGCCCAGATTTTCCCGCCGTGAATTTCGACAATCGCCCGGCAAATCGCCAGTCCCAGCCCAACACCGGGAATCGAAGACTCTTTGTGCCCACGGGCAAACTTGTCGAAAATGATTTTTTCCTGACCGATGGGGATACCTGGGCCGTTATCCTGAATCTGCACTTCCAGCACATCGCCAGATGCTGACGAGGAGATGCTGCTGGCAGAAATCGTAATGGTCGCCTGCTCACCTGCGTATTTGATGGCGTTTTCCAGCAGATTGATCAGCACCCGCTCGATCAGGCTGGCGTCGCAGTACACCAGTATCATGTCCTGCGGCAGCCGTAAATGAATAGTATTGCTTGCCAGCGAGTTTTCCAACTGCCGTAATGCGCTTCCGGTTAACTCTTCCAGCGTTTGCCACTCTTTACGCAAATTAAAGCCATCAGACTGGATGCGTGCCATATCCAGCAAGTTGTTGACCAGACGAGTAGTACTGAGAATGTGCTGGCGTATTTGGCTGGCTTGTGGCGCATAGGGCGAACCTTCAGAGGCCAGGTCGAGCGTCAGGATTTCAGCCTGACCGAACAGTACCGTCAGCGGAGTGCGTAAATCGTGGGACAGCGCGGCCAGCAGTGAGTTGCGCAGTTGCTCGCGTTCAGCGTCCAGACGAGCATTTTCCGTGCTGTTGACTAAATGCAGCCGTTCCAGTGCGTTAGTGATCAGCACCGTAAAGGTTTCCAGCATGCGCTGCTGTTCCGGGATCATTAACTGACGCGCGTTGGCGGGCTCGACGGCAATGACGCCAAACGTCAGCTGCGGCGTGGTCAGTGGCAGCAACTGGTAAGGCACGCCCGGCAGTGTGGCGGTACCGGCACCAGCAGGCGCGGCATGATCGTAACTCCAGCGGGCAATGGCTTTATCGACGATCAGTTGCTCGGGTTCATCAAGCGCAACCTGCTGTAACTCCGCCGTGGGGGCAGACAATGGCTCAGCCAGCAAGATAGCTATCTTGGCCTGAAACGTGGAGCGCAGAAAATGGTGGCTGGCTTTGGCGATATCCTCCACCGACAGGCTGCGGTTGAGTGCTTTGGACATTTCGTACAGATGCCGTACCCGCTGTTCGCGGTAGCGGGCGACACGGGCTTGATAACGCACTCCGGCGGTCAGATTCCCCACCAGAATACCGATAGTCAGCATTACCGCAAACGTGACCAGATACTGTGCGTCGGCGACAGCGAAGGTACCTTTCGGCACCACGAAAAACAGATCAAAACTGGCGACGTTGATGACGGCAGCGAAGACGGATGGCCAGCGGCCATAAAACAGCGCGATGAGCACCACGGCCAGCAGGTAGAGCATCACCAGATTGACCGGTTCCAGCATTGAGAAGGGCGACCACAGTGCCAGCAGCGTGATCAGCGCGCACAGCAGCATCGCCACACCGCAGCCATAGAGCTGTAGTCGCCATTTGTCAGTAATGCCGCGACTATCGGGGGCTTTGGGCGGTGGTGGCGTGGGGTCGTCCTGCACTGATACCACCACCAGATCGAGGTCCGGCCCTAACTTGCCGAGCTTCTCGGCAAAGCGGGTACGACGCCACCAGCCGAGTTTCTGCTCGGTATGACGCCCAATGACGATTTTGCCGAGATTATGATCGCGGGCGTAACGCAATACCGCCCGTTCTACCGAGGGGTCAGACAGGGTGGCGGTTTCCGCCCCCAAATCTTGCGCCAGCTTCAGGGCACGCAGGATGGCCCGCCGCTCGCCTTCCGGCAGACGATGCAAGCCGGGGGTTTCAACATACACCGCATGCCAGATGCTGCCCAGGCGGGCAGCCAGACGGGCGGCGGTGCGCACCAGTTTTTCGTTGCCTACACCGCGCCCGATACACAGCAAGATAGCATCACGGGTATGCCAGACCCGCTCACGGCCCTGACTGGCGCGCATCGCGCGCATCTCGTCGTCCACCCGGTCAGCCATGCGCCGCAGTGCAAGTTCACGTAAGGCGAGTAGGTTGCCTTTGCGAAAGAAATTTTCGATGGCACGTTCTGCCTGCATCGGCAGGTAAACTTTGCCTTCATTAAGACGCTGGCGTAAGTCGTCGGGGGGTAGGTCTACCAACACCACTTCGTTAGCGTCGTCAAAAATCGGGTCGGGGACGGTTTCCCGTACCCGGATACCGGTGACACCGCCGACGATGTCATTGAGACTTTCCAGATGCTGCACGTTGACGGTGGTGAAGACGTCGATGCCGGCATCCAACAGTTCCTGAACGTCTTGCCAGCGTTTGGGGTGACGAGAACCGCGAATATTGCTGTGCGCCAGTTCGTCGATCAGGATGATCGCCGGGCAACGCGCCAGCGCCCCATCCAGATCAAACTCATGATGATGGCGACCGTAGTGGCTGATCTTCTTCATCGGCAGGGAGGGCAGGCCTTCCACTAGCGCAGCGGTTTCGCTGCGCCCGTGGGTTTCCACCACCCCGACCAGTACGTCCAGCCCCTGTGCTTTCAGACGCTGCGCTTCCTGTAGCATGGCGTAGGTTTTACCTACGCCTGCACAAGCGCCGAAGAAGATTTTGAGTTTACCGCGCGGCTGTTCCTCAATCTGGCTTAAGAGGCTATCCGGGTCGGGTCGACGTTGTTCCTCGTCGGTCATTTCTGTTCCTCATCAATCGGGTCTGTTCTGTCGACACCGCGGTGCTTTAATCAGGGAAGCGGTTTAAGCTTATCCAACGCCATGTTCAATTCTACGACATTCACCACCGGTGCGCCGATAAATGCGGGCATTGGCGTGTAGGTATGGCTATTGATTAATTGATCCACCTGATCCTGCGACAAGCCCCGTGCTTTGGCGACCAGTCCGGCCTGATAATGTGCCGCCTGTACCGAAATGTGCGGATCAAGGCCGCTGGCCGATGCTGTGACCAGATCGACCGGTACGGCATCGTTATCACCATGACGCTGGTGCCATGCCGCTACATTCTGGCTGATGGTTTTGTCCAGCGCCGGGTTACTGACCGCCAGATTGCTGCCACCAGACGCCATTGTGTTGTAGGCGCTGTCCGAGGTCGCGGATGGGCGACCCTGGAAGTACCCGTCACGGCTGAATACCTGGCCTATCAGTGACGAACCGATCGGCTTGCCCTGTTGGTAGAGCAGGGAGCCATTGGCTTGCGCCGGGAACAGCAATTGCCCCAGCGCTGTCGCCAGCAAGGGATAACCCACGCCGGTTACCAGAGTCATCAGCAGCAATAACACCAGAGAAGAACGAATATAATTCATGATGATTACCTTTGGTTACGCCAGTCCGGTGACGGTCAGGATCAGGTCTATCAGCTTGATGCCGATGAACGGCACCAGCAGTCCGCCCAGCCCGTAAATCCACAGATTACGGCTCAGCAATGCCGCTGCACTCATGGGTTTGTAGCTAATCCCTTTCAGCGCCAGCGGGATCAGGAACACGATAACCAGTGCGTTGAAGATCACCGCAGACAACATCGCCGAAGCAGGTGAGTGCAGGTGCATAACGTTAAGCGCGTTCAACTGCGGATAGGTTGCCGCGAACGCCGCCGGGATGATGGCGAAATACTTGGCCACATCGTTGGCGATACTAAAGGTGGTGAGTGACCCTCGGGTCATCAGCATCTGTTTGCCGATATGCACCACCTCGATAAGCTTGGTGGGGTTGGAGTCCAGATCCACCATGTTGCCCGCTTCTTTAGCCGCCTGAGTACCAGAGTTCATGGCTACCGCCACATCGGCTTGCGCCAGCGCCGGGGCGTCGTTGGTGCCGTCACCGGTCATGGCGACCATGCGACCTTCCGCCTGATACTGACGAATCAGCGCCAGCTTAGCTTCCGGCGTGGCTTCCGACAGGAAGTCGTCTACGCCTGCCTCGGCGGCGATGGCGGCGGCAGTCAGCGGGTTATCGCCGGTGATCATGACGGTTTTGATCCCCATGCTGCGCAGTTCAGCGAAGCGTTCCTTGATCCCGCCTTTGACGATATCTTTCAGCGCCACGACGCCCAACACGCGTTTGCCTTCCGCCACCACTAACGGGGTGCTGCCTTGTCGTGCAACGCTGGCGACAGCGTCGTCCACTTCTGCCGGGAATTGCCCCTGATTGGCTTCAATGTAGCGACGCAGCGCATCCACCGCGCCTTTGCGGATAGTGCGGCCCTGGATATTGACACCACTCATGCGTGTTTGTGCTGAGAACGGCACGAAGGTGGCGTCCAAATCCTGTAACGCACGTTCACGCAGGCCAAAGCGTTGTTTTGCCAGCACCACGATGCTGCGACCTTCCGGCGTTTCATCCGCCAGTGACGCCAGTTGCGCCGCATCGGCCAGCGATTGTTCACTGACCCCCGGTGCAGGCAGAAACGCTGAGGCCTGACGATTGCCGAGCGTGATGGTGCCGGTTTTGTCCAGCAGCAGCACATCGATATCGCCAGCGGCCTCGACAGCACGACCACTGGTGGCGATGACGTTGGCACCGAGCATACGGCTCATACCGGCGATACCGATGGCCGACAGCAATCCACCGATAGTGGTAGGGATCAGACACACCAGTAGCGCCACCAGAACGGTGATACTGATGACCGAACCGCTGTTGTTAGCCAGCACGCTAAACCAGGAAAACGGCGATAACGTCGCAACGACCAGCAGGAAGATGATGGTCAGTTCCACCAGCAAAATAGTCAGTGCGACTTCGTTCGGCGTTTTACGACGTTTGGCGTTTTCCACCATGGCGATCATGCGGTCGATAAAGGTTTCGCCGGGGTTGACGGTGCATTGGATCACCAGCCAATCGGACAGTACGCGAGTACCGCCGGTGACCGAAGCGAAATCGCCACCGGATTCGCGGATCACCGGTGCGGATTCACCGGTGATGGCGCTTTCATCCACCGAGGCACCCCCTTCCAGCACTTCACCGTCGCAGGGGATCATCTCACCGGCGGACACCAGTACGATGTCACCTTTACGCAAGCTATCAGCCGGTACCTGCTGGGTGGCCGCATCGTGATGCGGGGTGGTCAGCTTGTTGGCCCAACTGGTTTTCTTCACCCCTTTCAGGGCTTCAGCCTGTGCCTTGCTGCGGCCTTCCGCCAGCGCTTCGGCGAAATTGGCGAACAAGACCGTTACCCACAACCACAGTGCGACAGCACCGGTGAAACCGGCACTGCCATCGGTATGACCTCTGGCGATGGCCAGCCAGATACCGGTTGTCAGCAGGCTGCCGATATACACCACGAACATCACTGGGTTGCGCCACTGGATGCGTGGGTCGAGTTTTTTTACTGAATCCACCAGCGCGTTACGCAACAGAGCGGAATCAAAAAGCGTTTGCTGTTTACGAATCATCTTCTTTCTCCGGCTCAGTGAACCAGACTTGACTGTAACTGCTCGGCAACGGGACCCAGTGCCAGGGCAGGGATAAAGTTCAACGCGCTAATCAGTAAAATGATGGCGATGAGCAGGCCGATAAACAGCGGACCACGGGTGGATAATGACCCTTGGGTTTCCGGTTGGCGTTTTTTCGCCACCAGTGAACCGGCGATAGCCAGTACCGGAATCAGCGATGAGAAACGGCCTATCAGCATGGCGATGCCCAGCGTCACGTTGTAAAACGGGGTGTTGACGGTGAGACCACCAAACGCGCTGCCGTTGTTGTTGGCAGCAGATGAGTAGGCGTACAGCACCTCGCTAAAACCGTGTGCTCCGGGGTTCAGAATACCGGCGCGACCGGCTTCGGTACTGAGTGCCAGTGCCGTACCCAGTAACACCAGCGCTGGGGTGATGAGAATAGCCAACGCCGCCATTTTCATTTCCCATGCCTCGATTTTCTTACCCAGGTATTCCGGGGTGCGGCCGATCATCAGTCCGGCGATAAAGACAGTCAGCAAGACGAACACCAGCATGCCGTAAAAACCGGAACCAACGCCGCCGAAGATCACTTCGCCAATCTGCATCAACCACATCGGGATCAGGCCACCCAGCGCGGTAAATGAATCGTGCATGGCGTTAACCGCACCACAAGACGTGGCGGTGGTAATGGCGGCGAAAAAGGCTGATGTCAGTACACCGAAGCGCGATTCCTTACCTTCCATGTTTTGCGCGCTGTCTGCACCCAGCGATAACAGATGCGGGTTACCACTCACTTCGGCATACATCACAACGACCGTCGCGACGATCAGCATCAGTGACATCGCCCACAACAGGGTATGACCCTGGCGTCGGTCGTTGACCACCCGACCAAAGGCAAAGCACAGCGCTGCTGGGATCAGCAGAATGGACAGCATCTGCACGAAGTTGGTCAGCGCATTCGGGTTTTCAAACGGGTGGGCCGAGTTGGCGCCAAAAAAGCCGCCGCCGTTGGTGCCCAGCATTTTTATCGCTTCCTGTGAGGCCAATGGCCCCATCGGCAGCACCTGTGATGCCCCTTCCAGCGTGGTGATGTGCTGGTAAGGTAGGAAGTTTTGAATGCTTCCCTGGCTGATGAAGAACAGGCTGAGCAACAGCGAAATCGGCAGCAGCAGATACAGATTGATGCGTAGCAGATCCAACCAGGCGTTGCCCAATTCGTGGGTGGTGCGGCGTGCGAAGGCGCGCATCAGTACGAATGCGACAGCGATGCCGGTCGCAGCGGACAAAAAGTTCTGCACTGTCAGCCCGACCATCTGGCTGAAATAACTCAGAGCACTTTCCCCGCTGTAAGCCTGCCAGTCAGTGTTCGTGACAAAACTGATTGCGGTGTTGAGCGCCAGATGCCAGGACATCCCCGGCATCTGCTGTGGGTTCAGCGGCAAATGATCCTGATACAGGAGTATCAGAAACAGCAGCACGACACCCAACAGATTGAATACCAGAATGGCGAGCGCATAGTGCTGCCAGCCCATTTCACGGGTTGAAAAGCCACAGAGCCGAGCTACGCTCAGTTCGTAATGGCGTAATACGCCGGTTTCTCCTTCCACCAGCCGGGCCATAAACTGGCCGAGCGGCTGCGCCAGCACCAGCAATAATGCGAACAGGCTGACGATGAGTAAAAAAGCATCGCTGGGCATCAGAATTCCTCCGCGTTAAGCAATGCATAAAAAAGATAAACCAGCAGCAGTACTACCAGCATACCGCTTGCCACCAAGCCAATATTCACAATTGCCTCCAACGGTGTTGACTCACAATGATTCGGGTGTTGTCTTGCCCGGCGGTGGTATCGTGCCGGTTACCGACAGCCGAGGGAAAGGCGACTTTCCGCGATAGTCAGGCTACGCAGGATGAGAAAAAGAAGGTGCAAATTTCCAAGGAGGGGGCGTAAAAAAAGTATAAAAATGGTGAAAGATGCGTCAGTTAGGCTACTGCCAGGGGAGTGGTGAGGCGGTGGTTAGCCAGCCATGTCGCTCTGACACGATGGCGAGATGAGAGATCAGGGTGTAACGCAGTGGTTAAAAAGTTAACCTAAATTTAACTTATTGATGGGTATGAAAAAATAGTCATTTCTGGTGTTGTTATCTGGTCCGATGAGTGTAGAATTTAACCAGGTTAGGGTGTGGTAGGGAGGCGTGATTATGATGTCTTATGTTGTGTATCCTTGGTATCGGGTTGTGCTGCGCCGCATCGGCGTTGTGTTGGCAGGTACGCTGGCGCTGCCGGTTATGCTGTTCTGGCCTGGCCGTGCGCGTTTTTATAGCTATTTGCACCGTGTGTGGCTTAAGACCAGCGACAAGCCGGTGTGGCTGGAGCAGTCGGAACACGCCGCCGGGTATTTTTACTGATTGACCTGATGTAACGGGACGCTTCGGCGACCGTTGCGCCTTTCTGTCCATCCGCTTTTCCCCTCTGTCTCTTTTGCTAGTTTTCTGACCACTTCTCTGTGCAGCGCTTTCTCGCGCTCTGCTATGCTATGGCAATAGCACTCTCTTTTAATCAAGGGGATAGATACCATGACTGCCGATCTGATTTCCGTTGGTATTAGTGCGTGCCTGCTGGGCAATCCGGTACGTTTTGATGGTGGGCACAAGAGGCTGGCTTTTGCCGTTGAACAGTTAGCGCCTTATTTCCATTTTGAACCGACATGTCCGGAGATGGCGATAGGCTTGCCGGTACCGCGCCCGGCGTTGCGGCTGGTGAAGTCGGATGCAGGTGACATTCGGTTGCTAGCCAGCAATGGCTCCGGGCTGGATGCGACGGAAAAGATGGCCGCGTTTTCCGCTGCCAGAACAGCGGAACTGGCGCATCTGTGTGGTTATATTGTTTGCGCCAAATCCCCCAGTTGCGGCATGGAGCGGGTCAAGGTGTATGAACCTGCTCAGAATAACGCCCGTAAAAGCGGGGTGGGGTTGTTTACCCGCCAATTACAACACACGTTGCCCTGGCTGCCGGTGGAAGAAGATGGACGCCTGCACGATCCGATGCTGCGTGAGAATTTCATTACCCGGGTTTATGCGCTCCACGAATTCAATCAGTTATGGCAAAGCGGGTTGAGCCGTAGCGCACTCATGAGCTTCCACAGTCGTTATAAATTGTTGTTGCTGGCGCATTCGCAACCGGCGTACCGCGAACTGGGGCCGTTTGTCGCCGCAATCGACCAGTGGGATTCTCTGGATGCGTTCGCGGCACAGTACCGGTTGCGATTAATGACGCTATTGTCTCATCCCGCTTCTCGCCGTAATCACACCAACGTGTTAATGCACGTGCAGGGGTATTTTCGCCGTCAATTGACCGCCGGGCAGCGGCAGGAGTTAGCGCAGTTGATTGAGCGCTATCGTCAGGGCGTCCAACCCTTACTGGCACCGCTTACCTTGTTACGTCATTACATGACAGAATACCCGGATGCCTGGCTGTCGCAGCAGCGCTATTTTGATCCTTACCCGGAAGCACTGCGGTTACGCTATGGCCACTAAGTGCCTGTCCCATTAGGGCTATTTCTCTTGCCACGTGGGTATTGAGCAGCGCTCGAAATCCTCACGTACTCCGTGTACGCTCCGGTTTATTCGCTGTGCTAATAATCCCAACAGGGACAGGCCTTAAGTCAGGTCTTCGTTTTAATCAGGTCTTCGTTTTAAGTAGTACGACGTTAAGGATGGTTCATGACCACACATTTGGTTTGGTTTCGCCACGATTTACGCCTTACCGATAATCTGGCGTTACACGCCGCCTGCCAGGATCCCGACGCGTGGGTAGAAGCCGTGTTTATCGCCACGCCGCAACAGTGGGCCAGCCATGATATGGCACCCTGTCAGGCTGCATTTTTGCTGGGTAATTTACGCTGTCTGCAACAGGCACTACAGGAGAAAGGCATTCCGCTGCACTACCAGCAATGTGATGATTTTGCCACCGGTGTGCGCTGGCTGGCTGGTTTTTGCCGCGAGCGTCAGGTCACGCAGCTATTTTACAACCGTCAGTATGAATGGAATGAATGCCAGCGTGATGGGCAACTGACCCAGGCTTTAGCGGGGGTGACCGTGTGTCGGGAATTTGATGACAGCCTGTTATTGCCACCGGGTAGCGTGGTGACTGGGTCTGGCGAGATGTACAAGGTGTTTACGCCATTCCGCGCAGCCTTTATCAAACGCCTGCAACAGCAGGATGTCAGCTCGTTACCTGCGCCAGCTGCCCGCCAGCAGGGGGATGTTACGCTGGTGCCGCTGGCACCGTTCGACTATCCGCAAGCGGAGGTGCATGCCGATTTCCCGGTTGGTGAAGCGGCGGCTGTGCAGCGTCTGCGTCAGTTTTGCCGCGAGCAGGTGGCGTTCTACCATGAGTTGCGTGACCTGCCTGCGCGACCTGCCACCAGCAAGCTATCGCCCTATCTGGCGCTGGGGGTGCTGTCGCCACGCCAGTGTTTCAACCGGTTAAGAATGGAACACCCGGACTGGTTGGCCCGGCCGGAAAGCGGTGCGTTTACCTGGTTCAACGAGCTGGTATGGCGTGAGTTTTACCGCCACCTGTTGGTGTTTAGCCCATCGTTGTGTCGGCACCAGCCGTTTATTGGCTGGACGCGGCGCGTAGCCTGGCGCAACGCCCCGGATGAACTGGCCGCGTGGCAGCGCGGGGAAACGGGGTATCCCATTGTTGATGCGGCGATGCGTCAGTTAAACCAGACCGGCTGGATGCATAACCGGCTTCGCATGATCTGCGCCAGTTTTCTGGTGAAAGATCTCCTGATCGACTGGCGCGAAGGTGAGCGTTATTTCATGAGCCGCCTATTGGACGGCGATTTAGCAGCCAATAATGGCGGCTGGCAGTGGGCTGCCTCCACCGGTACCGACGCTGCGCCTTATTTCCGTATTTTCAATCCGACCACTCAGGGTGAGCGCTTCGACCCGGACGGTGAGTTCATTCGACATTGGATACCCGAACTGGCGCAGATTCCGGGTAAGGCGGTACATCAGCCTCATGACTGGGCTGCCCGCCAGCATCGGCGTATCGATTATCCGGCCCCAATTGTCGATCATAAACAGGCGCGCACGCGCACGCTGGCGGCATTCGAAGCTGCCAAACAGGAAGCGGCATCATCGCCACCACAGCATTAAGGAGCACAAGAGCTATGCGTAATACAGAACTGGAAAGCCTGATTAACGGTTTTCTGAATGTGGCTGCGTTTCAGGATTACGGCCCTAATGGATTACAGGTAGAAGGGCGCAGTGATGTGCAGCGTATCGTGACCGGTGTGACGGCATGTCAGGCTTTGCTGGATGCGGCAGTCGCGCAGCAAGCCGATGCGGTGCTGGTCCATCACGGCTATTTCTGGCGTAACGAACCGGCGGTGGTACGCGGCATGAAACGTCAGCGTCTGAAAACCTTGCTGGCGAATGATCTTAATTTGTATGGTTACCACCTGCCGTTGGATGCCCACCCGCAAATCGGTAATAACGCCCAACTGGCGGCGATGCTGGATATTCGCGTTCTGGGGGAGATTGAGCCGCTGTTGCCGTATGGCGAAGTCGCTCAGCCTTGTAGCGGTGACGCGTTGCGCCACACCCTGGAAAGGGTACTGGAGCGGCCGGTGTTGCACTGTGGTGACAATGCACCGGCACAGATCCGGCGTATTGCCTGGTGTACGGGGGGCGGGCAAGGTTTTATCGATCAGGCGGCGGACTTCGGCGTTGATGCGTTCATCACCGGTGAGGTGTCGGAAAAAACGATTCATACCGCTCGTGAAATGGGGCTACATTTCTACGCTGCCGGACATCATGCTACTGAGCGTGCTGGTATTCGTTCATTAGGTGAGTGGCTTACGGCACAACACGGTTTTGACGTGACATTTATCGATATCCCCAACCCGGCGTAGAACCGATCGGGTTTGGATGAGGCCGTCGCGAGATAGGGCAGATACATCAGTCGGGAGGTGGAATGCAACGTGCACGCTGTTATTTACTGGGTGAGAGAGCGGTGGTGCTGGAGCTGGAACCGCCGTTACGACTGGAAAGCCAGCAGCGGATCTGGGGGCTGGCAGAGCGTTTGACTGGGCATGATGAGGTCAGTGAAGTCATTCCCGGCATGAATAACCTGACGGTGGTGCTCAGACACCCCCGCGAACAGGCGCTGGATGCCATCGAACGGTTGCAACGTTGGTGGGAAGAGAGCGCATCCTTCGCGCAAGAGCAGGCCCGTGACGTTGATATTCCGGTGACGTATGGCGGTGATTACGGCTCGGACCTGAAAACGGTGGCTGAGCACTGCGGTATGACGCCAAAGCAGGTGGTGGAACGTCATGCTGCCGGGCGTTATGTGGTCTATTTTCTGGGTTTCCAGCCCGGTTTCCCTTATCTGGGCGGGTTGGATGAGGCGCTGTTTACTCCTCGTCGTGCCGAACCACGCGTGCAGGTGCCAGCCGGTTCAGTCGGGATTGGCGGCAATCAAACCGGTATCTATCCGCTCAGTACGCCGGGCGGCTGGCAACTGATTGGCCAGACATCGCTGGCGTTATTCCAGCCGACGCAGACACCGCCGGTGTTGTTAAGACCGGGCGATCGGGTGCGCTTTATACCCCAGCGGGAGGGAATATGCTGAAGATTATTCGCGCAGGGTTGCAAACCACCGTGCAGGATCTCGGGCGTCCAGGTTGGCGTCAACTGGGGATCAGTCAGTGTGGCGCGTTGGATAGTCCGGCGTTGAAACTCGCCAATCTGCTGGTGGGGAACGAAACGACTGCGGCCGCGCTGGAAATTACACTGGGGCAACTGGTCGTTACGTTTACCGCGCCATGCTGGATAGCGTTGACCGGTGCGGATTGCCACGCCTTATTGGACGGTAAAACGTTGTGGACCGGCTGGTGTTTTCCGGTACAAAAAGGCCAGACGCTACGCTTGCGCTCGCCGCGTAACGGTATGCGCAGCTATCTGGCGGTATCCGGAGGGATTGCCGTACCAGAGATACTAGGCTCCCGCAGTACTGACCTGAAAGCCGGGATTGGTGGGTTGGAAGGGCGACTGCTGGCGGAAGGCGATGTGCTCCCGTTAGGGAAACCAGCACGCTTGCCCGAACGTTCAGTGGGGGTGAAGCAACTGCTGTTCGGTAACCGGGTACGTGTGTTGCCAGGACCGGAATATCAGGAGTTTAGTGAAGCGGCGCGCGATAATTTCTGGCGTACCGGCTGGCACCTAAGTCCGCAAAGTAACCGCATGGGATATCGCCTGTTGGGGCCAGAGTTAGTGCGCGAAAAGCAGCGAGAAATGCTGTCGCACGGTCTGTTGCCGGGGGTGATTCAGGTGCCGCATAACGGCAAGCCTATTGTGTTGATGGCGGATGCGCAGACTACCGGCGGTTATCCGCGTATCGGTTGTGTGATTGACGCCGATCTTTACAACATGGCGCAGTTGCGTCTGGGAGAACCGGTGCACTTTATTCGCTGCTCGCTGGATGAAGCGCAGCGAGCATGGCAGGAGCAATCCCGCTATCTGGAGCAGATTGCCTGGAGGTTACATGGTCATTGATTTGAATGCCGATCTGGGAGAAGGCGGTCAACATGACGAGGCGTTGCTACAGCTGGTTTCCTCCGCCAATATCGCTTGTGGTTTTCATGCTGGCGATGCCAGTCTGATGCGCCAGTCGGTACGTTGGGCTATCCAGTATGGCGTAGCGATCGGGGCTCATCCGAGCTTTTTTGATCGCGAAAACTTTGGCCGGACGGCCATGAACGTACCACCGGACACGGTATATGCGCAGGTGCTGTATCAGATTGGTGCCCTGGCAGCGATCGTTAAGGCAGAAGGGGCACGCCTGTTTCATGTGAAGCCACATGGCATGCTCTACAATCAGGCGGCGCGCGATCCGGCGCTGGCAGAGGCGATTGCCCGTGCGGTTGCGGCGGTCGACTCGTCGTTGTGTCTGGTAGGGCTGGCGGGGAGTGAATTGATCCGTGCTGGTCAGCGCGCCGGGTTGAAGTGCCGTCAGGAGGTTTTCGCTGATCGTAGCTATCAGGCCGATGGTTCGCTGGTGCCGCGTGATCAGCCTTCTGCCGTGATCAGTAGCGACGAACTGGCGTTGGCTCAGACGCTGGAGATGGTGCAGCGTCAGCGGGTTCGGGCTCAGGATGGCAGTTGGGTCTCGGTACAGGCAGAAACGGTCTGCTTGCATGGCGACAACGAGCATGCGCTGGTTTTTGCCCGTCGGCTTAGGGAGAGTTTCACGCGATACGGCATACAGGTTACGGCCCGTTAGCAGAAAAGCGTGGATACGGCATGCTCTGAAGATAAAGAACAGAAAGAAAGTAAAAAGGTCGGGTAAATACCCGACCTTACTTATTTGACTAACTGTGATGATGCTTAGCGTTTGGTGACTGACGGCTCGAAGTCGCGTTCGGCGTGGCCGGTATACAGCTGACGTGGACGCGCGATCTTCAGCCCTTCGCCGTGCATTTCGCTCCAGTGAGCAATCCAGCCGACAGTACGAGCCATCGCGAAAATCACCGTGAACATCGTTGACGGAATACCCATGGCTTTCAGAATGATACCTGAGTAGAAGTCTACGTTCGGGTAGAGTTTACGCTCAATGAAGTACGGGTCGTTCAGCGCGATGTTTTCCAACTCCATCGCCACTTCCAGCAGGTCGTCTTTCGTACCCAGTTCTTTCAGAACTTCGTGACAGGTCTGACGCATTACGGTAGCACGCGGGTCGTAGTTCTTGTACACGCGATGACCAAAGCCCATCAGACGGAACGAATCGTTCTTGTCCTTGGCGCGTTTGATAAAGGCCGGAATGTGCTCCACAGAACTGATTTCTTCCAGCATACGCAGACAGGCTTCGTTGGCGCCGCCATGTGCCGGCCCCCAGAGTGAAGCAATACCAGCGGCGATACACGCGAACGGGTTAGCGCCGGAGGAACCAGCGGTACGCACGGTAGAGGTAGACGCGTTCTGCTCGTGGTCTGCATGCAGAATCAGGATGCGGTCCATGGCACGTTCCAACACTGGGTTGACAACGTACTCTTCGCACGGCGTTGAGAACATCATGTGCAGGAAATTACCCGCATAGGACAGATCGTTACGTGGGTACACGAACGGCTGGCCGATGGAATATTTGTAACACATGGCCGCGACGGTCGGCATTTTCGACAGCAGACGGTAAGCGGCGATTTCACGATGACGTTCGTTTCCGATATCTAACGAATCATGGTAGAACGCTGCCAGTGCGCCGGTTACGCCACACAACACCGCCATAGGGTGGGAGTCGCGACGGAAACCGTGGAACAGACGCGTGATCTGCTCGTGAATCATAGTGTGGCGGGTTACGGTCGTCTTGAAAGTGTCATACTGTTCTTGTGTCGGCGCTTCGCCAAACAGCAAGATATAACAGACTTCCAGATAGTTGGATTTTTCCGCCAGTTGCGCAATCGGGTAGCCGCGGTGTAGCAGTACGCCCACATCGCCGTCAATGTAAGTGATTTTGGATTCGCAGGATGCGGTGGAAGTGAAACCGGGGTCAAACGTAAAATAACCTTTAGAACCTAGGCTACGAATATCGATTTCATCGTTGCCAAGCGTACCAGACAGGACATTCAGCTCAATCGCTTCATTGCCGTCTATTGTAAGCGTTGCTTTTTTATCAGCCATTTACAGTCTCCTTAGCGCTTTAATCTTTAATTTTAAAAATTCGTCACTGCAGAAATACCGTCATGCCCGCACGCTGGACAAAGTAAACAGACCAGACGTCGCCCTGTAGTTGGAAACCAAACTGTCGTCGGAAACCAAATCGGGTACAGAGTTGACTATTATCGTCAGGCGTATCGTCAGGCGGTCACACAGTCAGGATGAACTCCCCTTCTCCCAGCTCGGGTTTTAGCCCTGTCCTGCTCTAATTGTAGCCAGTACTTATAATTTTTCCGGGGACTTTGTTTCCCACTGTTACATAACTTTGGCGAATGGGAAAGAGCTACCGATGAGCTTTAACAGGACAACAGGTTTCTTGGGCCCTAGTTGTAATTTAAATGTTGAAGATTTGTCAAATCAGATAATTAATTTTATATAAATTGTGAAAATCGTGATCTCAATCACTGTTCAGGGCAAATGTGCCCAAACAGTTTGTAGGGTAATTGTAATAAGAATGTGAAGTGCCTATACTGCCGCCAGGTCTCCGGAATACCCTGCAGTAGGAGCACCCAGTGTGATCGGTTTGTGCGGATGAAAATAAAGGATTGTATCCAGCCGTACATTGACAGAGACAAGCATCATCTCACCGTCCACACTGTCTGACCCCACAACAGGTCCGGAGGAAGAAAATAATAAAAGCTGTGTGGGCAAACTCGTGAAAAAACAAAGACCTGTCAATCTGGATCTGCAAACGATCCGGTTCCCCGTTACCGCGATAGCATCTATTCTTCACCGTGTCTCCGGCGTTATAACGTTTGTTGCTGTAGGTATCCTATTGTGGCTGTTGGGCCTGTCTCTCTCTTCGCAAGAAGGGTTTGCTCAGGCGGCGGCCATCATGGGCAGCTTCATCGTGAAATTCGTTGTCTGGGGCATTTTGACCGCACTGGCCTATCATATTGTAGGTGGTCTGCGGCATCTGTTGATGGATTTCGGCTATATCGAAGAGAACTTCGAAGCGGGATCACGTTCTGCAAAAACCTCTTTCATCATTACTGTCGTGCTTTCATTTTTGGCTGGAGTCCTCGTATGGTAAGCAATGCCTCCGCATTGGGGCGTAATGGCGTACACGATTGGTTATTACTTCGCGCTTCTGCCATCGTCATCGTGCTGTATGTCCTGTATATCGTTGGTTTTGTGGCCAGCGCCGGTAACATCACGTATGAAGTCTGGCGCGGTTTCTTCGCCATGCATCTCACCAAGGTGTTCACCCTGCTGACGCTGTTCGCCATTCTGGTCCATGCCTGGATCGGGATGTGGCAGGTGTTGACTGACTATATCAAACCGCTGGCTATCCGGCTGACGTTGCAGCTGGCTATCGTCGTCGCGTTGTTGGTGTACGTCATTTATGGAACTGTTGTGGTGTGGGGTGCGTGATGAATTTGCCAGTCAGAGAGTTTGATGCCGTTGTCGTCGGTGCAGGTGGCGCAGGTATGCGCGCTGCGCTGCAGATTTCCCAGATGGGCCTGTCCTGTGCCCTGTTATCAAAAGTGTTTCCGACCCGTTCTCATACCGTATCCGCCCAAGGCGGCATCACGGTAGCGTTGGGTAATACCCATGAAGATAACTGGGAATGGCACATGTATGACACCGTGAAAGGTTCCGACTATATCGGTGATCAGGACGCTATCGAATATATGTGTAAAACCGGTCCGGAAGCGATTCTGGAATTGGAACACATGGGTCTGCCGTTTTCCCGTCTTGATGACGGACGCATTTACCAGCGCCCGTTCGGTGGTCAATCTAAGAATTTTGGCGGCGAGCAGGCTGCCCGTACTGCAGCGGCGGCAGACCGTACCGGTCACGCGCTGTTGCATACGTTGTATCAACAGAACCTGAAAAACCACACCACGGTGTTTTCCGAGTGGTATGCGTTGGATCTGGTGAAAAACCAGGATGGCGCGGTGGTTGGATGTACGGCTATCTGTATTGAAACCGGCGAAGTCGTTTATTTCAAAGCGCGCGCTACCGTGCTGGCAACCGGTGGAGCCGGTCGTATTTATCAGTCTACGACCAATGCCCATATTAATACCGGCGACGGTGTCGGTATGGCGCTGCGTGCCGATGTCCCGGTGCAGGACATGGAAATGTGGCAGTTCCACCCGACCGGTATCGCCGGTGCGGGCGTACTGGTGACCGAAGGTTGCCGTGGTGAGGGTGGTTACCTGTTGAATAAACACGGTGAGCGCTTCATGGAACGCTATGCACCCAACGCTAAAGACCTGGCCGGACGTGACGTGGTAGCCCGTTCGATCATGATTGAAATTCGTGAAGGCCGTGGTTGTGATGGTCCGTGGGGACCACATGCCAAGCTGAAACTGGATCACCTGGGTAAAGAAGTACTGGAATCCCGTTTGCCGGGTATTCTGGAGTTGTCCCGTACGTTCGCACACGTTGATCCGGTGAAAGAACCGATTCCTGTTATTCCGACCTGCCACTACATGATGGGGGGGATTCCAACCAAGGTGACAGGTCAGGCACTGACAGTGAATGAGAAGGGTGAGGATGTCGTTATCCCTGGTCTGTTCGCTGTAGGTGAAATCGCTTGTGTATCAGTACATGGCGCTAACCGTCTGGGTGGTAACTCGTTGCTCGACCTGGTGGTGTTCGGGCGTTCTGCGGGGATGCACCTGCAGGAATCTCTGGCCGAACAGGGCGTGACGCGTGATGCCAGCGATTCTGACATCGAGGCCTCGCTGGACAGACTGAACCGTTGGAATAACACCCGTTCCGGTGAAGACCCGGTGGAAATTCGCAAAGCGTTGCAGTCCTGCATGCAGAACAATTTCTCGGTATTCCGTGAAGGTGATGCCATGGCGAAAGGGCTGGAAGAGCTGAAAGTGATCCGTGAACGGCTCAAAAACGCCCGTCTGGACGATACGTCCAGCGAGTTCAATACCCAGCGTATTGAATGTCTGGAACTGGATAACCTGATGGAAACGGCTTACGCCACGGCGGTATCGGCAAATTTCCGTACCGAAAGCCGTGGAGCTCACAGCCGGTTCGACTATCCTGATCGTGATGACGAGAATTGGTTGTGCCATTCGCTGTATCAACCGCAAACCGAAAGCATGACGCGCCGTGAGGTAAACATGCAGCCTAAACTGCGTCCGGCGTTCCCGCCGAAAGTGCGTACCTATTAATTTTGCGGAGAGAAAGCGATGAAAGTTGAATTTTCCATTTATCGTTATAACCCGGATGTCGATAGCGCTCCGCGCATGCAGGACTATACGCTGGAAGCGGAAGAAGGCCGTGACATGATGCTGCTCGATGCGCTGATCCGCCTCAAAGAGCAGGACCCGACACTGGCATTCCGTCGCTCCTGTCGTGAAGGGGTGTGTGGCTCCGACGGTCTGAACATGAATGGCAAGAATGGGTTGGCCTGCATCACGCCAGTGTCCACCCTACGCAATGGCAATAACAAAATTGTGATTCGTCCCCTGCCTGGACTGCCAGTCGTACGTGATTTGGTGGTAGACATGGGGCAGTTCTATGCTCAATATGAGAAAATTAAGCCTTACCTGTTGAATAATGGGAAGAATCCACCTGCTCGTGAGCATCTGCAATCACCTGAGCAGCGGGAAAAACTGGATGGGCTGTACGAGTGCATCATGTGCGCATGCTGTTCGACATCCTGCCCATCTTTCTGGTGGAACCCTGATAAGTTTGTCGGGCCTGCAGGTCTTCTGGCAGCCTACCGTTTCCTGACTGACAGTCGCGATACGGAAACCAAGGCGCGTCTGGATGATCTCAACGATGCTTTCAGCGTATTCCGCTGTCACAGCATCATGAATTGCGTCAGCGTTTGTCCGAAAGGACTGAACCCGACGCGCGCTATCGGCCACATCAAGTCGATGTTGCTGCAGCGTAGCGCCTGAGTTCTGGCTCTAGTAGCACACTGTTTCCCCCGTCGCGAGGCGGGGGAGCAGCAGGAAACCTTTAAAAACCGGCTTGTGCGCTTAAACCGTTTTTTAAAGGTTCCTTCAGGATAAGACTATCCGCATTGTGCGTAACTAAGCACAACAAGTGAACCGTTTTACGGCAACCCGTTTTATAACGGCAACATAGAACATGTTAACCACGGCGAAAACTGAAGCTAATTAGCTTAAGGGATCACAATGCAGAACGGCGCAATGAAGGCCTGGCTGGATTCCTCCTATCTGGCGGGCGCGAACCAGTCCTACATAGAGCAGCTCTATGAAGATTTTTTAACCGACCCAGATTCTATTGATCACAGCTGGCGTTCGATTTTTCAACAACTTCCTACCACTGGGGTTAAACCGGATCAACTTCACTCCAAAACCCGCGACTATTTTCGCCGTCTGGCGAAAGATGCTTCGCGTTATACTTCTTCCATTACTGATCCCGACAGTGATGCCAAGCAAGTCAAAGTGTTACAGCTGATTAACGCTTTCCGTTTCCGTGGGCATCAGCATGCCAACCTCGATCCGCTGGGTCTGTGGAAACAAGAGCGCGTAGCCGATTTGGATCTGGCTTACCACAACCTGACCGATGACGATCTGAAAGAGAGCTTTAACGTTGGCTCATTCGCCATTGGTAAAGAAACCATGCCGCTTGGCGAACTGTATAGCGCACTGAAGCAGACTTACTGCGGTTCGATCGGTGCGGAATACATGCACATCACCAACACCGACGAAAAACGTTGGATTCAGCAGCGTATCGAGTCGGTGGTGGGGCAACCCAGCTTTAGCGTTGAAGAAAGAAAACGCTTCCTGAAAGAACTGACCGCCGCTGAAGGGCTGGAACGTTACCTGGGTGCCAAGTTCCCCGGCGCCAAGCGCTTCTCGCTAGAAGGTGGCGATGCGCTGATTCCGATGCTGAAGGAAATAATCCGTCACGCGGGCAAAAATGGTACGCGTGAAGTGGTGATGGGGATGGCCCACCGTGGTCGTCTCAACGTACTGGTGAATGTGATGGGGAAAAAACCCCAGGATCTGTTCGACGAGTTCTCCGGTAAGCACAAAGATCATCTCGGCACGGGGGACGTGAAGTACCATCAGGGCTTCTCCTCCGATATGGAAACTGAGGGCGGTAAGGTCCACCTGGCGTTGGCGTTTAACCCATCGCATCTGGAAATTGTCAGCCCGGTAGTCATAGGGTCGGTACGTGCCCGTATCGATCGTCTGGATAACCCCAGTAGTTCACTGGTGTTGCCGATTACTATTCACGGCGATGCCGCGATCGCAGGGCAAGGGGTAGTGCAAGAAACCCTGAACATGTCCAAAGCACGCGGTTACGAAGTTGGCGGTACGATCCGTATTGTTATCAACAATCAGATCGGCTTTACCACCTCCAACCCTCTCGATGCCCGTTCTACCGAATACTGTACCGATATCGGCAAGATGGTGCAGGCACCTATCTTCCACGTTAATGCTGACGACCCGGAAGCGGTAGCCTTTGTTACCCGTCTGGCGCTGGATTTCCGTAATACCTTCCAGCGTGATGTCTTTATCGATCTGGTGTGCTACCGCCGCCACGGCCATAACGAAGCCGATGAGCCGAGCGCTACCCAGCCGGTGATGTACCAGAAAATCAAAAAACACCCAACGCCGCGTAAAATCTACGCTGACCGTCTGGAGCAGCAGCAGATAACAACGCTTGCCGACGCTACCGAGCTGGTCAATCTTTACCGCGATGCGCTGGATGCCGGTGAATGTGTGGTAGACGAGTGGCGTCCGATGGACATGCACTCTTTCACCTGGATGTCTTATCTCAACCATGAGTGGGACGAGCCGTATCCGCATAAAGTTGAAACCAAGCGCTTGCAGGAACTGGCACGCCGTATCAGCGAGGTGCCAGAAGCGCTGGAAATGCAGCCGCGTGTCGCCAAGATTTATAACGACCGTGCTGAAATGGCGGCGGGCGAAAAACTGTTTGACTGGGGTGGTGCGGAAACACTGGCCTACGCCACACTGGTAGACGAAGGCATTCCGGTACGTTTGTCTGGCGAAGATGCCGGTCGCGGTACCTTCTTCCATCGCCATGCTGTGGTTCACAACCAGAAGGGTGGTTCTACCTATACACCGCTGGCGTATGTTCATAATGCTCAGGGCGTTTTCAATGTCTGGGATTCGGTGCTGTCTGAAGAGGCCGTGCTGGCATTTGAGTACGGTTACGCTACGGCTGAGCCACGTACGCTGACTATCTGGGAAGCGCAATTTGGTGATTTCGCCAACGGCGCTCAGGTGGTGATTGACCAATTCATCAGCTCCGGCGAGCAGAAATGGGGTCGTATGTGTGGTCTGGTCATGCTGTTGCCGCATGGTTATGAAGGTCAGGGTCCAGAGCACTCCTCCGCACGTCTGGAGCGTTACTTGCAATTGTGCGCTGAGCAAAATATGCAGGTCTGCGTTCCCTCCACACCGGCTCAGGTCTACCACATGCTGCGTCGTCAGGCGTTGCGTGGTATGCGCCGTCCGCTGATTGTGATGTCGCCGAAATCGTTGCTGCGTCATCCGCTGGCGACGTCTACGTTGGATGAACTGGCTAATGGGCAGTTCCAGCCTGCAATAGGGGAAATTGACAGTCTGGATCCAAAAGCAGTGAAGCGCGTCGTGATGTGTTCCGGCAAGGTCTACTATGATTTACTGGAACAGCGTCGCAAGAATGAACAGAACGATGTGGCGATAGTGCGTATCGAACAGTTGTATCCGTTCCCGCATCAGTCGGTGCAGGCCGCGTTGGAACCGTTCGCTCACGTGCATGATTTTGTCTGGTGCCAGGAAGAGCCGCTGAACCAGGGCGCATGGTATTGCAGCCAGCATCACTTCCGTGAGGTGATTCCTTTTGGTGCCTCGTTGCGGTATGCCGGTCGCCCGGCCTCTGCTTCACCCGCCGTTGGCTATATGTCCGTACACCAGAAACAACAACAAGCTCTGGTTAATGACGCGCTGAACGTTAATTAAATGAATAAGGATAGATAATGAGTAGCGTAGATATTCTTGTCCCTGATCTGCCGGAATCTGTAGCTGACGCGACTGTCGCTACCTGGCACAAGAAACCGGGCGATAGCGTCCAGCGTGATGAAGTGCTGGTTGAAATTGAAACCGACAAAGTGGTGCTGGAAGTACCGGCTATCGAAGCGGGTGTACTGGAAGTGGTGCTGGAAGCTGAAGGCGCTACCGTGATATCTCGCCAGGTTCTGGGACGTTTGCGCCCGGGAGATAACTCCGGGAAAGAAACCAGCGAAAAAGCGCAGAGCAAAGAATCTACTCCGGCACAGCGTCACACCGCTGGATTGGAAGATGAAAATAATGATGCGTTGAGCCCGGCGATTCGTCGTTTGATCGCTGAACATGATTTGGACGCCTCCGCTATTAAAGGCAGTGGCGTCGGCGGGCGTATCACTCGCGAAGATGTGGAAAAACACCTGGCTGGTCAGAAACCAGCCAGCAAAGCGGCTGAAGCACCGGCGGCGGCACAACCTGTTGCCGCTCTGGGGGGCCGCAGCGAGAAACGTGTTCCGATGACCCGTCTGCGCAAGCGTGTTGCTGAGCGTTTGCTGGAAGCGAAAAACAGTACCGCCATGTTGACCACGTTCAACGAAGTCAACATGCAACCGATTATGGATCTGCGTAAGCAGTATGGCGAAGCGTTTGAAAAACGTCATGGTGTGCGTCTGGGCTTTATGTCCTTCTACATCAAAGCGGTCGTGGAAGCACTGAAGCGCTATCCGGAAGTAAATGCGTCTATTGATGGCGAAGATGTGGTCTACCATAACTATTTCGACGTCAGCATTGCGGTATCCACTCCACGCGGTCTGGTAACGCCGGTGCTGAAAGATGTCGACTTGCTGGGCATGGCCGAGATCGAGAAGAAAATCAAAGAACTGGCGGTGAAAGGCCGCGACGGTAAATTGACCGTTGAAGAGCTGACGGGTGGTAACTTCACTATTACCAACGGTGGCGTGTTCGGTTCTCTGATGTCGACCCCGATTATCAACCCGCCGCAGAGCGCGATTCTGGGCATGCATGCTATCAAAGATCGCCCAATGGCAGTGAATGGCCAGGTTGTCATCCTGCCGATGATGTATCTGGCGTTGTCCTACGATCATCGCCTGATCGATGGCCGCGAATCAGTTGGTTTCCTGGTTACTGTTAAAGAAATGCTGGAAGACCCGGCTCGCTTGTTGCTGGATGTCTAACCCGTTGTAGTAAAAGGCGGCTGGCCTGCGTCCTGCCGCCTTTATTATGTGCTATGCAGGCCGTTGCCTCTGTGCGGCGGCGTTATCCACGACAGAGAGTCTCTGGACTTATCTTCAAACTTAAATGGATAGAACATCATGAACTTACATGAGTATCAGGCAAAACAGCTCTTTGCTCGGTATGGTTTACCGGCACCCACCGGTTACGCCTGCACAACACCGCGTGAAGCGGAAGAAGCCGCATCCAAGATTGGTGCTGGCCCGTGGGTTGTTAAGTGTCAGGTGCATGCTGGTGGCCGTGGTAAGGCTGGCGGCGTGAAACTGGTGAACAGCAAAGAAGAGATTCGCGCCTTTGCTGAAAACTGGTTGGGTAAACGTCTGGTTACCTACCAAACGGACGCTAACGGTCAGCCGGTTCATCAGATTCTGGTGGAAGGTGCGACGGATATTGATAAAGAGCTTTATCTGGGTGCCGTAGTCGATCGTGGTACTCGCCGTGTGGTATTCATGGCTTCCACCGAAGGTGGTGTTGAAATTGAAAAAGTGGCCGAAGAAACGCCACATCTGATTCATAAAGTCGCTCTGGATCCCTTGACCGGGCCTCAACCGTATCAGGGCCGCGAACTGGCGTTCAAGCTGGGGTTAAGCGGTAAGCAGGTTGCGCAGTTCACCAAAATCTTCATGGGGTTGGCGACACTGTTCCTGGAACGTGACCTGGCACTGGTTGAAATCAATCCGCTGGTTATCACTAAACAAGGCGATCTGGTGTGTCTGGACGGCAAGCTGGGTGCCGACGGTAATGCCCTGTTCCGCCAGCCGGAACTGCGCGAAATGCGTGACCACTCCCAGGAAGATGCCCGTGAAGCACATGCTGCTCAGTGGGAACTGAACTATGTCGCACTGGATGGCAACATCGGTTGTATGGTGAATGGTGCTGGTCTGGCGATGGGTACCATGGACATCGTGAAGTTGCACGGTGGTTCACCGGCTAACTTCCTCGATGTGGGTGGTGGCGCGACCAAAGAACGTGTAACCGAAGCATTCAAAATCATCCTGTCTGATGACAAGGTGAAAGCGGTGTTTGTCAATATTTTCGGTGGTATCGTTCGTTGTGACCTGATTGCCGACGGTATTATCGGTGCGGTAGCGGAAGTGGGCGTGAACGTTCCGGTCGTTGTGCGTCTGGAAGGCAACAATGCTGAATTGGGTGCGCAGAAACTGGCGGATAGTGGTTTGAACATCATTGCTGCGACCAGCCTGACGGATGCGGCTCAGCAAGTGGTTGCAGCAGTGGAGGGTAAATAATGTCCATTCTGATCGATAAAAACACCAAAGTCATCTGTCAGGGTTTTACCGGCAGTCAGGGTTCATTCCATTCTGAGCAGGCGATTGCCTACGGTACGCAGATGGTGGGTGGTGTAACGCCAGGTAAAGGTGGTACTGAACATCTGGGGCTGCCCGTATTTAATACGGTACGTGAAGCGGTAGAAGCCACGGGTGCGACGGCGTCTGTTATCTATGTACCTGCTCCGTTCTGTAAAGATTCCATTCTGGAAGCCATTGATGCAGGTATCCAACTGATCATCTGTATCACCGAAGGTATCCCGACGCTGGATATGCTGACGGTGAAAGTGAAGCTGGAGCAAAGTGGTGTGCGTATGATTGGCCCGAACTGCCCAGGTGTGATCACCCCGGGTGCTTGTAAGATTGGTATCATGCCGGGTCACATTCATTTGCCGGGTAAAGTCGGTATTGTCTCCCGTTCAGGTACGCTGACTTATGAAGCAGTGAAACAGACTACTGATGCTGGTCTGGGCCAGTCGACCTGTGTGGGTATCGGTGGCGACCCGATTCCAGGTTCCAACTTTATCGACATTCTCAAGCTGTTCGAACAGGATCCGCAGACCGAAGCTATCGTGATGATCGGTGAAATTGGTGGTACTGCTGAAGAAGAAGCAGCGGCCTACATTAAAGAACACGTCACCAAACCCGTAGTGGGATACATTGCTGGTGTTACCGCGCCGAAAGGCAAGCGTATGGGCCATGCTGGAGCGATTATCGCTGGCGGTAAAGGTACGGCAGATGACAAATTTGCTGCGCTTGAAGCGGCAGGCGTGAAGACAGTACGCAGCCTGGCTGACATTGGTGATGCGGTAAAAGCAGTGCTGTCACGTTAAGCGGAATGCACTGTACTGAATATAGTGTGTCATACCTTCCAGGTTCGACATGTTTGGCCACCTCAGGTGGCCTTTTTTATATTTGAACCTTGTCGCAAAAATGTAGCTCCATGGAAATATATTTAATCAATCTGGCAACAATAAAATAACACCAAGCGTATAAATTAAAAATTTCCATATTTTAGATCAACTAGTGCTATTTTTATTTAAAACAAAAATACATTATTAACGGCACGCTTCAGAAACCAGACGATTACATCAGATTAACATTTAATGAGGTGTAAAATAAAAGATGATATTTATTAACATCTGGGGTGATAATTGTTTTAGATCAAAAATCTAAACTGGATATCTGTTCGGAAATAAGATTAAATTGCGGTGGGTCAATTATGCCCTTGAGGGCCCGTAACGTGGCGATTGGCGTAAAATCAAAAAACTCAATCCGCATCACGTAAAAACCTATTTATTGTAAGGTTGTAGAGGCGTAATATAACTATACTCATATCTGAGTATAGTATTCGTAATTCTGTAATTTTTTCTTCGGCTTACTTTTCAAATGCGTCGTGATGACGTGGTGGCGCATATTGAGGCCTGTGCTAAAGCAATTGTTGTGTTCTTTAGGTTACTAACTGCCGGGTATTTAGTGGCTTGTCTGTACAGCGAGCTAAAGACCCTCCTGCGAGGAGCAAGGAGTTAAGATGTTTGATGTAGTCGAACTGTCACGTTTACAGTTTGCCTTGACCGCGATGTATCATTTCCTGTTCGTGCCTTTAACGCTGGGGATGGCGTTTTTGCTGGCGATCATGGAAACCGTGTATGTCTTGTCTGGCAAACAAATCTACAAAGATATGACCAAGTTCTGGGGCAAGTTGTTTGCGATTAACTTTGCCCTTGGTGTGTCTACCGGTCTGACCATGGAATTCCAGTTCGGTACTAACTGGTCGTATTACTCTCACTATGTCGGCGATATCTTCGGTGCACCTCTGGCAATCGAAGGATTGATGGCGTTCTTCCTGGAGTCTACCTTTGTTGGGCTGTTCTTCTTTGGCTGGGATCGACTGGGCAAAGTGCAGCACATGGCGGTAACCTGGCTGGTGGCGTTGGGGTCTAACTTGTCTGCATTGTGGATTCTGGTGGCCAACGGCTGGATGCAGAACCCGGTTGCTTCGGATTTCAACTTCGAAACCATGCGCATGGAGATGGTGAGCTTTGCTGATCTGGTATTGAACCCGGTTGCACAGGTGAAATTCGTTCACACCGTCGCGGCAGGGTATTGTACCGGTGCGATGTTCATTTTGGGTATCAGCTCCTACTACCTGTTGAAAGGACGTGATGTGGCTTTTGCCAAACGTTCTTTTGCGATTGCAGCAAGCTTTGGTATGGCGGCTGTACTGTCTGTTATCGTGCTGGGCGACGAGTCTGGTTACGAGATGGGCGACGTACAGAAAACCAAGCTGGCGGCTATCGAAGCAGAATGGGAAACCCAACCAGCACCTGCTGCGTTTACCTTGTTCGGTGTTCCGAACCAGGAAACGATGGAGAACAAGTATGCAATTCAGATCCCTTACATGCTGGGTCTGATCGCTACCCGTTCTACCGACAAGACGGTGACTGGTCTGAAAGAACTGATGGAGCAGCATGAAGTTCGTATCCGCAACGGTATGAAGGCCTACCATCTGTTGCAGCAACTGCGCTCCGGTAACACCGACCCGGCTGTACGCACTGAGTTCCTGAAAAACAAACAGGATCTTGGTTATGGCCTGTTGTTGAAACGCTATACCCCGAATGTGGCGGATGCCAGCGACGCACAGATTAAGCAGGCGGTTAAAGATTCTATTCCGCGTGTAGCGCCGTTGTACTTCTCCTTCCGCATTATGGTGGCGTGTGGCGTGCTGATGCTGTTGATTATCGGCCTGTCTTTCTGGACGGTGCTGCGCAACAAGATTGGTCAGAAACGCTGGCTGCATCGCGTCGCGCTGTATGGCATCCCGCTGCCGTGGATTGCCGTTGAAGCCGGTTGGTTTGTTGCAGAATACGGTCGCCAGCCGTGGGCGATTGGTGAAGTGTTGCCGACCGCTGTCGCCAACTCCTCGCTAACCGCGGGAGACATCCTGTTCTCCATGGGACTGATTTGCGGTCTGTATACGCTGTTCCTGGTGGCTGAAACGTACCTGATGTTCAAGTATGCGCGTCTGGGTCCAAGCAGTCTGAAAACAGGTGCTTATCACTTCGAACAGCCGATCGCGGCTCAGGAAGTACGGTAACAGGAGTCCACTATGTTTGATTATGAAGTCTTGCGTTTTGTCTGGTGGCTGCTGATTGGTGTGCTGCTGATCGGTTTTGCTGTCACCGATGGTTTTGACATGGGCGTCGGTGTGCTGGTACGCCTGATGGGGCGTAATGATGTAGAGCGCCGCGTGATGATTAATAGCATCGCGCCGCACTGGGACGGTAACCAGGTATGGTTGATCACGGCTGGTGGTGCGCTGTTCGCTGCCTGGCCGATGGTGTACGCCGCTGCGTTCTCCGGTTTCTACATCGCGATGATTCTGGTTCTGGCATCGTTGTATTTCCGTCCGGTCGGCTTTGACTACCGTTCGAAAATCGAAGATCCACGCTGGCGCAATATGTGGGATTGGGGCATCTTCATCGGTAGTTTCGTCCCGCCGGTAGTTATCGGTGTTGCATTCGGTAACCTGCTGCAGGGTGTTCCGTTCCATGTGGATGAGTATCTGCGCTTGTACTACACCGGTAACTTCTTCCAGTTGCTCAATCCGTTCGGGTTATTGGCAGGTATTGTCAGCCTGAGCATGATTGTGGCGCAGGGGGCGACTTACCTGGTGATGCGTACTTCCGGCGACCTGCTGTTCCGTGCCAAGAAAGTCGCTCAGTTCTCTTCGTTGGCGCTGACGGTGACGTTTGCTCTGGCGGGTGTCTGGGTTGTTTATGGCATTGATGGTTATGTACTAACGTCGGTCATTAATACGGCTGGCGAGTCTAACCCGCTGCATAAAGAAGTAGCTCGTCAGGCTGGTGCCTGGTTGGTCAACTACAATAGCCACCCTGTGCTGTGGGCTATTCCGCTGCTCGGTGTGGTGTTGCCTCTGGTGACTGCGCTCATGGCGCGGGCAGGCAAGGGAGCGATGGCATTTTTGTTCTCCTCCCTGAGTATCGCCTGCGTGATCCTGACTGCTGGGATTGCCATGTTCCCGTTCATCATGCCGTCAGTGACCGTACCTAATGTCAGTCTGACCATGTGGGATGCAACCTCCAGCCTGCTGACGCTTCGAGTGATGACTGTGGTGGCGATTATCTTCGTCCCGATCGTGCTGTCCTACACCATTTGGTGTTACTACAAGATGTTCGGACGCATCACTAAAGAGCATATCGAGCAGAATTCTCATTCGTTGTACTAAGTAAGGAGCCTGATTTATGTGGTATTTTGCCTGGATATTGGGAACGCTTCTTGCTTGTTCGCTGGGCGTGATTACTGCTCTGGCACTGGAGCAGAGCGAAGCAACCAAGACGAATAAAGATAAACTGTAATGATGGTTATTGATCGTCTTTACCGCTGTATGGATAAGGGCCCGTTACGGGCCCTTTCCCTGATCATGGCGTTATTACTGGCTGGATGTGTTTTCTGGGAGCCTGCGCGTTTTGCCGCTCGCACCAGCTCACTGGCTGTCTGGCAGGGAATCGTGTTGATTTGGGCGGTGTGTACGGGGGTCGTGCATGGTGTAGGGTTTCGTCCGCAGAGAATGCGCTGGCGAGCCTTCTTTTCCCCCCTTCCAGCCTTTGTGATCCTGGCCGCAGGATTGTATTACTACTTCCTGTAGGATAGCTTTTCATTCCTTTTGGTTATGGGTTGTCCGCAACCCATAATTATTTACCTTCCTGTACATAGAACCCATTCCCAACTTTATCCCTCTTGCGTATAGTAGCGGGGTTTATCGCATTACCGGGATGTAGAGTGAGTAATAAAGTGTTCCGCTGGCCAGTGCGTGTCTACTATGAAGATACAGATGCAGGTGGTGTGGTTTATCACGCGCGTTATGTGGCCTTCTATGAACGAGCCAGAACTGAAATGTTGCGCGCGCACGATTTTCATCAGCGCGTACTCATGAATGAACATATTGCCTTTGCTGTACGTAAAATGACGATTGAGTATCTTGCCCCGGCGCGTCTTGACGATTTACTGGAAGTGCAAAGCGAAATCGTTACGATACGCGGCGCTTCCATGACATTCGCACAGCGCATTCTTGACTCGTATGGCACCCTGCTGAGCCATGCCGAGGTTTTAGTCGCATGTATCGATCCATTTCAAATGAAGCCGGTTGCGCTTCCTAAGTCTATTGTCGCGGAGTTTAAGCAGTGACTGACATGAATATTCTTGATTTGTTCCTGAAGGCTAGCCTTCTGGTTAAACTTATCATGTTAATTTTAATCGGTTTTTCCATTGCCTCTTGGGCGATTATCATTCAGCGTACCCGTATTCTGAATGCTGCGACGCGTGACGCCGAAGCGTTTGAAGACAAATTCTGGTCGGGTATTGAGCTGTCTCGCCTTTATCAGGAAAGTCAGACTCGTCGTGAGAATCTGACAGGTACTGAGCAAATTTTTTATGCGGGCTTCAAGGAGTTCGCGCGGTTACATCGGGCCAATAGCCATGCACCGGAAGCGGTGGTGGAAGGGGCCTCCCGTGCCATGCGTATTTCCTTGAACCGTGAGCTGGAAACACTGGAAACCCATATTCCTTTCCTCGGCACCGTCGGGTCTATCAGCCCGTATATCGGTTTGTTCGGTACCGTATGGGGGATTATGCATGCGTTCATCGCTCTGGGGGCGGTGAAGCAGGCGACACTACAGATGGTGGCGCCAGGTATCGCCGAAGCATTGATTGCTACCGCTATCGGTCTGTTCGCCGCAATCCCGGCCGTTATGGCATATAACCGGCTGAACCAGCGTGTGAACAAACTGGAACAGAATTACGACAACTTCATGGAAGAGTTTATTGCTATCCTGCACCGTCAGGCTTTCTCCAGCGAAGGCAACCGTTAATCAGGAGGTGATATGGCTCGTGCGCGTAGCGGCCGCCGGTCGCTGAAATCCGAGATTAATATTGTTCCTCTGCTGGACGTGTTGTTGGTGTTGTTGTTGATCTTCATGGCAACTGCACCAATCATCACTCAGAGCGTGGAAGTGGATCTGCCGGATGCAACCGAATCCAAGACCGTATCCAGCAACGATAATCCGCCGGTGATTGTCGAGGTATCCGGTGTGGGGCAATACAGTCTGGTCGTTGATCATAACCGTATGAATCAATTGCCTGCGGAGCAGGTGGTGGCTGAAGCTCAGTCTCGCCTGACCGCAAACCCGAAAACGGTCTTTCTGATCGGGGGTGCCAAAGATGTTCCTTATGATGAGATCATCAAGGCGCTGAATTTGTTGCATCAGGCCGGTGTCAAATCTGTCGGGTTGATGACGCAGCCGATTTGACCGGCGAGTCCGTGAATGATGACATCTGAAAAGGATAGGCATCATTTGTCTGGCAAAACTGTTTTTGGGAATCCTTTGTGTTAAAGGCAAACGAACGAAACGATAAGCTAAAGCGAGCCGTCATAATCTCGGTCGTTTTGCACGTTATTCTGATTGCGTTGCTGATTCTGAGTTCACTGAACCAGAAGATGGATGACGCCAGCGGTGGTGGCGGCGGTTCATCCATTGACGCGGTGATGGTTGACCCCAGTGCGGTGGTCGATCAATACAATCGTCAGCAACAGCAGCAGAGTGACGCTCGCCGCGCTGAGCAACTGCGTAAAAAACAGGCAGATCAGCAGGCTGAAGAGTTGCAGGCGAAACAGGCTGCCGAACAGCAGCGGCTAAAAGAACTGGAAAAAGAACGCCTGCAGGCACAAGAAGAAGCGAAACAACAAGCGCAGGAACAGGCGCAACAGCAAAAACAGGCGGAGGAAGCCGCCCAGAAAGCGAAGGAACAGCAAAAACAAGCCGAAGCAGCGGCCGCGAAGGCTAAAGCAGAAGCCGAACAGCAGGCTAAGGCTGCTGCCGCAGCGAAGAAGCAGGCGGAAGACGAAGCGAAAAAACAGGCTGCTGCTGACGCGAAGAAGAAAGCGGAAGAAGAAGCAAAAGCTAAGGCAGCGGCTGCTGCAGCTGAAGCCAAGAAGAAAGCTGAAGACGACGCCAAGGCTAAAGCGGCTGCTGAGGCTAAGCAGAAAGCTGAAGACGATGCCAAAGCTAAGGCGGCAGAGGCTGCTAAGGAAAAAGCCGCGGCTGAAGCGGCTAAGAAAGCTGAGGCCGCTGCTGCTGCCAAGAAAGCGGCAGACGACAAGAAAAAAGCCGCGGCTGCTGCTGCCAAGCAGGCGGGTGAGGTTGATGACCTGCTAGGTGGTTTGGCTTCATCGAAGAATGCTCCCAAAGGTGGGGGTAATGCAGCCGGTAGTAATGCACCAGCCGGGGCCGGTAATAATAAGAAGAGCGGGGCATCGGGCGCGGCGCTGGATAGTTACGGCAGCCAGGTTCGTACCGCGATTCAGAGCAAGTTTTATGACTGGGAGTCCTACAAAGGACGTACCTGTACGTTACGCATCCGACTGGCGCCTGATGGCCTGCTAATCGATGTGAAGAGCGAGGGCGGCGATCCGGCATTGTGTCAGGCGGCAATTGCTGCGGCCAAGCAGGCTCGGATACCGAAGCCACCCACCTCTGATGTATATGAGGCTTTCAAGAACGCACCAATAGACTTTAAACCGCAGTGATCCGGTTGCCAGTTGGCGGAGTTTACGACTATGTCTTCACTGGTCACCGTGCACATCGTGTTTGTTGATATGGGTTTGTTAAACGCTGCCAGGTTATCGTAGGCTCTGGAGCCGGGATAAGGGAGATGAGATGAAGCAGGCATTAAAAATTGCATTGAGTTTTCTGATGCTGTGGACGGCTGTGTTGCATGCAGAAGTCCGTATTGAAATTACTCAGGGGGTCGACTCCGCACGGCCGATCGGCGTGGTTCCGTTTAAATCGACGGGCGGCGCAGTTCCTGAAGAGATCGGCAGCATTGTTGCTGCAGATTTGCGTAACAGCGGTAAATTCAACCCTATCGACCCCAGCCGTATGCCACAACAGCCGGGTACCGCGGCTGAAGTAACGCCGTCTGCCTGGACCGCTCTGGGTATTGACGCGGTAGTCGTCGGGCAGGTTCAGCCGACAGCCGATGGCTATCTGGTTTCCTATCAACTGGTAGATACCTCCGGCAGTGCAGGCAGCGTGCTGGCGCAGAACCAGTTCAAAGTGACCAAGCAGTGGCTGCGTTATGCTGCGCATACCGCCAGCGATGAGGTTTTCGAGAAGCTGACAGGCATCAAGGGCGCTTTCCGTACGCGTATCGCTTATGTGGTGCAAACCAATGGCGGGCAGTATCCGTATGAATTGCGTGTAGCGGATTACGACGGTTACAACCAATTTGTGGTTCATCGCTCTCCAGAACCGTTGATGTCACCGGCCTGGTCTCCTGATGGCAGCAAACTGGCCTATGTGACCTTCGAGAGTGGCCGTTCTGCGCTGGTGGTACAGACACTGGCCAATGGTGATATCAGACAAATTGCGTCTTTCCCACGTCACAATGGTGCGCCGGCATTCTCACCGGATGGGTCTAAACTGGCTTTTGCGCTGTCCAAAAGTGGTAGCCTGAATTTGTATGTGATGAATCTGGGCTCTGGCCAGATTTCTCAGGTAACAGATGGTCGCAGTAATAATACTGAGCCGACCTGGTTCCCTGATAGCCAAACGCTGGCCTATACTTCTGACCAGGCCGGTCGTCCCCAGATTTATAAAATCGGTATCAACGGCGGTGCTCCTCAGCGTCTGACCTGGGAAGGCTCCCAGAATCAGGATGCTGAAATCAGCAGCGATGGTAAATTCCTGGTGATGGTCAGCTCCAATGGTGGCGCTCAGCATATCGCCAAACAGGATCTGGTAACGGGTGGCGTTCAAGTGTTAACGGACACGTTCCTGGATGAAACGCCGAGTATCGCACCCAATGGCACCATGGTAATCTACAGCTCCAAACAGGGACTGGGTTCCGTGTTGCAACTGGTTTCGACCGACGGGCGTTTTAAAGCGCGTCTTCCGGCAACCGATGGTCAGGTGAGATTCCCTACCTGGTCGCCGTATATGTAATCAAAAATATGTACAATAACCTATTTAAAGGACATAGAAATGCAATTCAATAAAGTGCTGAAAGGCCTGATGTTGGCTCTGCCGGTGCTGGCTGTTGCCGCATGTAGCTCCAACAAACACGCTAACAATGACCAGTCCTCCCTGAACGGCGGTGCTGGTATGGAAAATGGCGGTAACATGTCTTCTGCTGAGCAGGCTCGTCTGCAGATGCAGGAACTGCAGCGCAACAATATCGTTTACTTCGATCTGGACAAATATGACATTCGTCCTGACTTCGCTCAGATGCTGGATGCCCACGCTGCTTTCCTGCGTAGCAACCCGTCTTACAAAGTGACCATCGAAGGTCATGCGGACGAACGTGGTACACCGGAATACAACATCGCTCTGGGCGAGCGTCGTGCTAATGCTGTGCAGATGTATCTGCAGGGTAAAGGCGTGTCTGCCGATCAGATCTCCGTGGTTTCTTATGGTAAAGAGAAACCTGCCGTTCTGGGTCATGACGAAGCTGCATGGTCCAAGAACCGTCGTGCCGTTCTGGTATACTAAGAGAATCGCATGAGCAGTAACTTCAGACATCACATGTTGAGTCTGTCGTTACTGGTTGGCGTAGCGGCCCCTTGGGCCGCTACTGCCCAAGCGCCAATCAGTAATGTCGGCTCAGGCTCGGTAGAAGATCGAGTCACTCAGCTGGAGCGTATCTCCAACGCTCATAGTCAGTTATTAACCCAACTTCAGCAACAACTCGCCGACACTCAGCGCGATATCGATGGCTTGCGCGGCCAAATCCAGGAAAATCAATATCAGCTGAATCAGGTCGTTGAGCGTCAAAAGCAGATCTATCAGCAAATTGACAGCCTGGGTTCTCAGAGCGGCGGTCAATCCTCTTCTGGTGCGTCATCGGCAGCTAATGCTGCGGCGTCTGCACCAGCGGCAGCCAGCGATGCAGGAGCCGCAAGTAACACCGGTACAAGTTCCGCAGCGCCAGCTATGACGGGTGATGCGAATACCGATTACAACGCAGCTGCTTCATTGGTGCTGGAAAAGAAACAGTATGATCAGGCGATTGCGGCGTTTCAGAATTTCGTTAAACGATATCCTGATTCAACCTACCAGCCGAATGCGAATTACTGGTTAGGGCAATTGTTCTACAATAAGGGTAAAAAAGATGACTCGGCGTATTACTTCGCTAATGTTGTCAAAAACTACCCTAAATCACCGAAAGCACCGGAAGCCATGTTCAAAGTTGGCCTCATCATGCAGGAAAAAGGTCAGACTGATAAAGCCAAGGCAGTCTACCAACAGGTGGTAAAGAACTACCCCAATACTGATGGTGCAAAACAAGCTCAGAAGCGTTTGGATAGTTTGTGATTCCCTTTCTGGCACAAAAACTGCGCGATATGCGTGGTTTTTGCGCTGGAGAGTTCAAGGGATAAGCAGTTGAGCTTTTTTTTCGGAAAATGTGTTGCACAGAAAAATTATATTAGTAATATATGCCGCCGTTGCCAAGGCGATGCTGAATCGCTAAAAGCAGCCGAATGTTTGGGTCGTTAGCTCAGTCGGTAGAGCAGTTGACTTTTAATCAATTGGTCGCAGGTTCGAATCCTGCACGACCCACCAAACAATCTCTGTGTAGCATATCCCGTAGCGGGTCGTTAGCTCAGTCGGTAGAGCAGTTGACTTTTAATCAATTGGTCGCAGGTTCGAATCCTGCACGACCCACCACCGCTAAATAAATCACTCCCTTTTAATTCGCTCACTGTATTTCAGACATGACGCTGTCGTGCAGGTGAGAAGCTGCGTTCAGGTTC
>NZ_CM001977.1:1289497-1581436 GCF_000406165.1 Dickeya zeae NCPPB 2538
TACCTCATCCTTCCAGATGCTCTGACTGGCATTTGTTATATCTCTTTTTGCTTCAACCTTGCTCCGTCACACCGTAGCATTTGGCGTATAGTAATGGATTCTTTTTTGACGGCTGGTGATATCCCTTCATAGTCCTGTGTGTCGAAGGATTCGCCTTGAGAGATAATTGATGATGATTGGTCCGGTTATCAATGGCGCGGCTATTTTGATTGGTGGCGCATTGGGTGTGGCGTTACGCCGCTTTATTCCTCAACGTATGCGTGATGGGTTACCGCCCGCGTTTGCGATGGTATCGATTGCTATGGGTGTGACGCTGGTAGTGAAAGTTCACCAACTCCCGGCAGTGGCGCTGGCGATTATTCTGGGGGTTGGGATTGGCGAGTTGCTGCGTCTTGAAGCTGGTGTTCAGAAAGGGGCGATAATGATAGAGCGCCTGTTGAGCCGGTTTGTACCATCGCCAGAGAACAAGTTACCCCAGGATGTGTATACCCAAAATTTTACCGCCTTGATTGTCTTGTTCTGCGCCAGTGGTACCGGTGTGGTCGGTGCTATGACGGAAGGATTGACCGGCGACTATCAACTGCTCATCATTAAATCGGCGCTCGATATTTTCACAGCACTGATTTTTGCGATTACGCTGGGTGTTGCGGTGATGTCGATAGCCATTCCTCAGGTGCTGGTACAGGCGCTGTTGTTTTTCTCTGCCAGGCTTATCATGCCGTTTATGAACGATATCACGATGGGTGACTTCGCGGCGTGCGGTGGCATTGTGATGATGGCTGTCGGATTGCGTATTGCGCAGATAAAAACCTTTGCGGTGGTTAACTTCCTGCCTGCGTTGGTGCTGATTATTCCCTTCTCCTTGTATTGGCACCGCATCTTTTCCTGATGGCGTCGGGCGGCTTTTCTGGCCGCCTTGTGCATTAACTGCGCTATATTTTTAATAAATTAAACACATCTGGCATTTCTGAAATTTCTTAGTGAAGAAAAAGCAGACTTTATGATGTTATTGCGATATTTTGTTTAGTATATAAAACACGTTTCTCGTAAATGACGTCGCCTTAACGCCTGCAACTGCACGGAATCCCATGATGAGCCTGTTTTTTGAACCATCCGCTATTGATTACCCTTTTCCCGCTAAACCCAGACGGCTATCCGAAGAGGAAAAGCAACAGTATCGCCACCGGATTAAACACCAACTACAAGCACGCAATGCAGTGCTGGTGGCACACTATTACACCGACCCGGAGATTCAGGCGCTTGCCGAAGAAACCGGCGGTTGTGTTGCCGATTCACTGGAAATGGCACGGTTTGGCCGTACGCACCCCGCGACTACACTGATCGTTGCCGGTGTGCGGTTTATGGGGGAAACGGCAAAGATACTCAGCCCGGAAAAAACCGTCCTGATGCCAACGCTCGAAGCGGAGTGCTCGCTGGATTTAGGGTGCCCGGTCGAGGCATTCAGCGCTTTTTGCGATAGCCACCCCGATCGCACGGTAGTGGTGTACGCCAATACGTCGGCGGCGGTTAAAGCCCGGGCGGATTGGGTGGTGACGTCCAGTATTGCGGTGGAGCTTATCGAACATCTGGATAGTATGGGTGAGAAGATCATCTGGGCACCGGATCGCCATCTTGGGCACTATGTGCAAAAGCAAACGGGTGCGGATGTGCTGTGCTGGCAGGGCGCTTGCATTGTGCATGATGAATTCAAAACGCAGTCGTTAAAGCGAATGAAGGCACTGTATCCGCAGGCGGCGGTGTTGGTTCATCCAGAGTCGCCCCAAAGCGTCGTTGAGATGGCGGATGCCGTAGGGTCGACCAGTCAACTGATTCAGGCGGCAAAGCGGTTGCCTCATCCAGAATTGATTGTCGCGACCGACCGCGGCATTTTCTACAAAATGCAGCAGGCGTGCCCGGAAAAGGTATTGCTGGAGGCACCAACGGCTGGTGAAGGGGCTACCTGCCGCAGTTGCGCACATTGCCCGTGGATGGCGATGAATGGGCTTGAGGCGATTGCTACGGCTCTGGAGCAGCCTCAGGTGTCCAACCATAGCATTGAGGTGGATGGCGCTATCCGTGAGCGTGCCTTGGTGCCACTGAATCGAATGCTGGAGTTTGCGGCTACACTCAGGTCATAGTCATTACCATTCAGGATCATTCAGGAGTAGAGATGGATTTTTTAGTACCAGCAATATTCTGGTTCACATCCCGTTAGGGGCTAACGGTTATGACCTGTCATGGGTTGAAGCGTTGGGGACGTTATCCGGTCTGGTATGTATCTGGCTGGCGAGTCTGGAAAAGACCAGCAATTATTTGTTTGGGTTGGTCAATGTGTCGCTGTTTGCATTGATCTTCTTTCAGATTCAGCTATACGCCAGCCTGTTGTTGCAGATTTTCTTTCTCGCCGCCAATGTCTATGGCTGGTATGCCTGGAGCAGAACGACCGAGGACAAGGGTGCGGCGTTGCAGGTTCGTTGGTTATCGCGTCGACAGGCTCTCTGGTGGAGCGTTGCGTGTGTGGTTGCGATTGTACTGATGTCTCGGTATATCGACCCATTCTTCTTCCTGCTGAGCCGCATTGCGGTGGCGGCAATGCAGGGCGTGGGTATGGATGTGTCGATGCCGACGTTGCAGCCGGACGCGTTTCCTTTCTGGGACTCTGCCATGACGGTATTGTCAGTGGCGGCTATGCTGTTGATGACCCGTAAGTATGTTGAGAACTGGCTGCTGTGGGTCGTCATCGATATTATCAGCGTGGTGATTTTCGCTTATCAGGGTGTGTATGCCATGTCGTTGCAGTATATGGTGCTGACGCTGATTGCGCTGAACGGCACCTGGCTATGGATAAAAGGTGCCCGTGATAATCACTCGCAGCCGCTTGCCCGCGCGTTATAGCTGACATCAGACATGCGAGCATCCGCTTGCATGTCCTGCCCGGTTCTGTGTCTGAAGTCGGTGGTTGACCTGCACTCAGTATTTTTCTCACGCACAGTGAATAGTGGTCGTTACCGTGGTTGAATACCGGTGAGTATTATTTGCACCAGGTGTGAGCTGCTTGACTTCTATTCGCCAGCCTGCAATATGAATGGCGACGTTATTATTTTTTTCGTTTTTACTCCGGGTCGACAGGGGATGATCGTCTGTTGCTATGGAGACATGGACCCATTATGAATTACCAGAATGATGATTTGAGAATTAAAGAAATTAAAGAACTACTTCCCCCCGTTGCACTGTTGGAGAAATTTCCAGCCACTGAGCGTGCAGCACAGACTGTATTTAATGCCCGCAATGCTATTCATAAAATCCTGAAAGGCAATGATGATCGCCTGCTGGTGGTGATTGGGCCTTGTTCCATCCATGATCCGAAAGCGGCTAAAGAGTACGCGGCGCGTTTGCTGAAACTGCGTGAAGAATTGCATGGCGATTTAGAAGTCGTGATGCGCGTCTATTTTGAAAAGCCGCGTACGACGGTGGGCTGGAAGGGGCTGATTAACGATCCACACATGGATAACAGCTTCCAGATCAACGATGGCCTGCGCATCGCCCGTCAGTTACTGTTGGATATCAACGATACCGGTTTACCGGCTGCGGGTGAGTTTCTGGACATGATCACGCCGCAGTATGTGGCTGATTTGATGAGCTGGGGGGCTATCGGTGCCCGGACGACGGAATCCCAGGTGCACCGTGAGCTGGCATCCGGTTTGTCCTGCCCGGTGGGCTTTAAGAATGGTACTGATGGCACCATCAAGGTGGCGATTGATGCCATTAATGCCGCTCGTGCGCCGCACTGCTTCCTGTCGGTAACCAAGTGGGGCCATTCGGCGATCGTCAATACCAGCGGTAACCACGACTGCCATATCATTCTTCGCGGCGGTAAAGCGCCTAACTACAGCGAAGAGCATGTGCAGGCGGTGAAAGTGGGTCTGGAAAAAGCGGGCCTGCCAGCACAGGTGATGATCGATTTCAGCCACGCTAACAGCTGCAAGCAGTTCAAAAAGCAGATGGACGTGTGCGAAGACGTATGCCGTCAGGTAGCGGGTGGCGAGAAAGCGATCATGGGCGTTATGGTGGAAAGCCATCTGGTGGAAGGTAACCAGAGCCTTGAAAGCGGCGAACCGCTGGTTTATGGCAAGAGTGTTACCGATGCCTGCATCGGCTGGGATGATACCGATAGCCTGCTGCGCCAGTTGGCGGCGGCGGTACGTCAGCGTCGCGGCTGACAGCTTTTGTCCTGGCTATAAAAAAACCCGGTTTTAACCGGGTTTTTTCTTTTTACATCAAGCGTATCAAACGAATTACTTCGCTTTACCCTGATTAGCGACGGCGGCTGCTTTCGCAGCGATTTCGTCGGCGTTGCCCAGGTAGTAGCGTTTGATCGGCTTGAAGTTTTCGTCGAATTCGTAAACCAGCGGTACGGCAGTCGGGATATTCAGCTCCAGAATTTCTTCTTCGCTCATGTTATCCAGATATTTCACCAGCGCACGCAGAGAGTTACCGTGTGCAGCGATGATCACGCGCTCGCCTTTTTTGATACGCGGCAGAATGTTTTCATTCCAGTACGGTACTACGCGTTCGATGGTCAGCGCCAGGCTTTCGGTCAGCGGCAGCTCTTTGTCGCTCAGTGACGCGTAACGCGGGTCGTGGCCCGGGAAACGTTCGTCGTCACGGGTCAGTTCTGGCGGGGTGACCGCGAAGCCGCGACGCCACAGTTTCACCTGGTCGTCACCGTATTTCTCAGCGGTTTCCGCTTTGTTCAGGCCCTGCAACGCACCGTAGTGACGTTCGTTCAGTTTCCAGCATTTTTCTACTGGCAGCCATGCCTGGTCCAACTCGTCCAGCACGTTCCACAGGGTGTGAATGGCACGTTTCAGCACAGAGGTGTAGGCAAAATCAAAGCTGAAACCTTCTTCTTTCAGCAGTTTACCTGCTTGTTTGGCTTCATTGACGCCTTTCTCGGACAGATCAACATCCATCCAGCCGGTGAAGCGGTTTTCGTTGTTCCACTGGCTCTCACCATGTCGCACCAGTACCAGCTTAGTTACAGCCATAGCTTAACTCCTTCATATACTAAGATTTCTATGATAACTGCGCTCATTATAGGGCCGGAGAGCGGTTATCGGCAATCGCTAGTCACCCAGCCGCCTGATTTATATGCCGCCACAATGGCGATAAAACAAGCGGCTTTATCGTTTCAGCTTGTCTATTTCTCCACCCTATTGCGGTGGAGCAACAAAAACAGCGCCGGAATCACCAGCATCGACAGCAGCGGTGCGCTGACCATGCCGCCTATCATGGGCGCGGCAATGCGTTGCATGATTTCCGAACCGGTGCCGCCGCCCCACATGATGGGCAACAGCCCGGCCATGATGGTGGCAACCGTCATCATTTTCGGACGTACACGCAATACCGCGCCTTCACGGATAGCGGCCATCAACTGCGCGTCACTCAGCGTTTGTCCCGGCAGGCGGTGTTTTTCCACCGCGTGGTTCAGGTACAACAGCATGATCACCCCGAACTCCGCCGCTACCCCTGCCAGCGCAATAAATCCTACCGCACCGGCGACAGATAAATTATAGCCGAGCAGATACAACAGCCAGACACCGCCGATCAGCGCAAAGGGTAGTGTACCCATAATCAGCAACGCGTCTTTGATCTGGCCGAAAGTCACGAACAACAGGATAAAAATAATCAGCAGGGTGAAGGGGATCACCAGCTTCATGGTTTCCGTCGCGCGCTCCAGATACTCGAATTGACCAGACCAACTGAGCGAGATGCCCTGCGGTAATGAGACCTGCTGCGCCACCTGGCGCTGCATCTCTTCCACGGCAGATTTCAGGTCACGTCCGCGCAGGTCGACATAAATCCAGTCGGACAATCGGCCGTTTTCGCTTTTTAACATCGGCGGTCCTTCGCTGACACGGATATCAGCCAGTTCGGAGAGAACCAATCGAGCGCCGCTTTGCGTCACCACCGGCAGATTTTTTACCGCCTCGAGTGAGTCACGGATTTCTCGTGGGTAACGCACGTTGATGGGGTAACGCTGGCGGCCTTCCAGTGTTTCGCCGATATTTTCCCCGCCGATCAGTGTCGCGACCATCGACTGTAATTCCTGTACCGATACGCCGTAGCGGGCAGCCCGCCGTCGGTCGATATCAATGTCGATGTAGCGCCCGCCCGCCACGCGTTCTGCCAGCGCCGATGTCACGCCGGGCACGCCTTTTACCACGCGCTCTATCTGTGCAGCGACTTGCTCTATCGCATGCAAGTTGTCTCCGTTGACCTTGATGCCGACCGGGCTTTTTATGCCCGTCGCCAGCATGTCGAGCCGGTTGCGAATGGGCGGTACCCACACATTCGCAATGCCGGGAAGGCTGACGGTGCGATCCAGCTCGGCGACCAGTTTGTCCATGGTCATACCGGGCCGCCACTGCTCTCGCGGTTTCAAACGGATGGTGGTTTCCAGCATGGTCAGCGGTGCCGGGTCGGTGGCGCTGTCAGCACGACCGGCCTTGCCGAACACGCTATCTACCTCCGGTATGGTTTTAATCAGCCTATCGGTTTGTTGCAGTAACCGGGCTGCTTCGCGTGGTGAAATGCCGGGTAGGGTGGAGGGCATATACAGCAGGTCACCTTCGTCCAGCGGCGGCATAAATTCACTGCCGAGACGAGAAAGCGGGTACAGCGTCAGTACCAGCAGTGCCAGCGAAACCGCCAGTGTGGTTTTGGGAAAACGCAGTACCTGCTGCAACACCGGTTGATACAACGCTATCAGCCAGCGATTGAGAGGATTAGCCTGTTCGTCAGGGATACGACCGCGAACGAAATAGCCCATCAGTACCGGTACCAGTGTGATACCAAGACCGGCAGACACCGCCATTGCATACGTTTTGGTGAACGCCAGCGGCGAAAACAGGCGGCCTTCCTGCGCTTCTAGTGAAAACACCGGGATAAACGACAAGGTGATGATTAACAGGCTGCAAAATAGCGCAGGCCCAACCTCTGTTGCGGCTTGTGTTGCGAGTTGCCACCAGGTGGCGCTATCCGGCTCCGTGTCCGGGTGCTGATGTCGCCACTGTTCGACCACCTTGTGCATATTCTCGATCATCACAATCGCGGCATCGACCATGGCACCGATGGCGATAGCTATCCCACCCAACGACATGATGTTGGCGTTGATCCCCTGGTAGCGCATGATGATGAACGCCCCCAGAATCCCCAACGGCAGGCTGATGATTGCCACCAGCGAAGACCGAAAGTGAAACAGGAACAACGAACACACCAGCGCGACCACCACAAACTCTTCCAGCAGTTTATGGCTGAGGGTGGTGATAGCACGTTCGATCAGCGGCGAACGATCATACGTGGTGACGATTTCGACGCCAGCGGGCAGGCTTTGACGAATCTGTTGTAAGCGGGCATGAACGGCACGCAGCGTTTCCAGTGCGTTTTTACCGGAGCGCATCACAATCACACCGCCCGCGACTTCGCCTTCGCCATTAAGCTCGGCAATGCCACGGCGCATTTCCGGGCCATGTCGTAAGGTGGCGACATCCTGCAAGAGGATTGGAATGCCGTCTCGTCGACCTACCGGCACGTTGAGAAAGTCTTCCGTTTTTAGCAGGTATCCGGACGTTCTGACCATGTACTCGGCTTCGCCCAGCTCGATAACGGACCCTCCGCTTTCCTGATTCGCTGCCCGCAGCGCATCGATCACCTGCTGGTGCGTGACGTTAAGGGCGCGCAGTCGTTCCGGGTTCAGTACCACCTGATACTGACGAACCATACCGCCGATGCTGGCGACTTCCGCCACATTGGGCACGGTTTTCAGCTCATATTTCAGCAGCCAGTCCTGAATAGCGCGCAAATCAGCCAGACTGTGTTGGCCGCTGCGATCAACCAGCGCGTATTCGTAGATCCAACCGACCCCGGTGGCGTCTGGCCCCAGCGAGGCTTTCGCCTCGGCGGGCAGGGTAGATTGCACCTGACTCAGGTATTCCAGTACGCGGGAGCGCGCCCAGTAAGGGTCGGTGCCATCCTCGAACAAGACGTAGACATACGCGTCACCGAACATGGAAAAGCCGCGCACGGTTTTCGCACCGGGTACCGACAGCATAGTGGTCGTTAGCGGATAGGTGACCTGATTTTCCACCACCTGTGGTGCTTTACCGGGATAACTAACCCGGATAATCACCTGTACGTCGGAGAGGTCAGGCAGGGCATCCAACGGTGTTTTCTGCAGTGAAATGACTCCCCACGCCGCCATCATCAGGGTGGCGATCAGCACCAGAAAGCGGTTTTTTATCGACCAGCGAATCACTGACGCGATCATTGGTGACCTCCGTGAACCGCTGTATCAACGGGCTGGATAGCCAGCAAATGCGCACCGTTATCATCCAGTCGAAAACGGAATGTCACCGTCATGCCTGGCTGGAGAGTCGTGGGCAGCGTATTACCGTCAAAGGTGAAATCCATGGTCATCGGCGGCCAGTTGAGCGCTGGCACGGCGTCGTGGACAAGGGTGACCTGTTTGCCCTTGATGGCTTTGATGACACCTCGGGTCTGGTAGTCACTGGCGGCTGTGGCAGCGGGCGGCGTAGCCTGGTCTTGAGTGTTATCGCTAAACGCGCTGAATGCACTGCGCAGGCTGGCTTCGGAGTCGATCAGGAACTGGCCGGAGATCACGACATTATCGCCGTCGGCAAGGCCGGAGCGGATTTCTGCCCAGCCGTCCTGAATAATGCCTACTTCAACCGGACGTGGGGTGAAATAGCCCTGTCCGTCGCTCAAGAGTACCCGGTTCTGGCTGCTGCTGACCAACAGGGCTTGTTGCGGAACCATTAACGTCTGACGAGCCGTACCGGTAGCCAGCCGAACTGTCAGGTACATACCGGGTTTGAGGCGTTGCTGGCGATTATCCAGCACAACACGGGCTTTCAGCGTGCGGGTGGCTGTGTCGAGTTGCGGCAACAGTTCGGCAATACGTCCACGAAAGGTTTCACCCGGCCAACTGTCGCTGGTGGCGAGCATCTCGTCACCGATATGCAACGCTGACGCCTGTGCGGCCGGATACTCCACTTCAACCCAGACCGGGTCGAGACTGGCCAGCTCAAACAACGGCTGCGCTGGTGTTAACTGGCTGCCACTGCGCACATCCAGCCGGTTAATATAGCCGCTCTCGGGTGCAGTAATTGTCAGACGTGGTTGCGGTTTGCCACTACGCTCCACCTGCCGGATGACGCTTTCCGGCATGAACATCAGGGCTAGCTTTTGTCGTGCGGCCTGACTGAGCCCGGTGTCTCCCAACTGGCGTACCGCCAGATATTCCTGCTGAGCCGCGGCCCAGCTTGGGTTCCACAGTACCGCCAGCGTTTCGCCTTTCTGTACCGGCTGTTGCACTGCGCTGACGTTAAGCTGTTCCACCACGCCGCCGCTGGGGGCGACCACAGTGCGTAGCGTGCGTTCATTCAGCGCCACGGTGCCATAACCGACTGCCTGAGGTCGTAGTTCACGGCGCTCAACCCGCGCGGTGCGTACACCGAGGTTCTGTTGCTGGCGTGGGCTGACCATCACGCTGCCGTTATCCTGTACCTCATCGGCGTAGCGCGGTACCAGCGGCATATCCATAAAGGGCGATTTGCCGGGTTGACTGAAGCGTTTATCCGGCACCATCGGATCGTACCAATAGAGAACCTTACGCTCGCTGTTGGCGTCGGGCGTGGTGGCCTGCTTCGCTGTCGCGGTGGTGAGATGGCTACTGCGGTAGTCACCCACGGAGTAACCGGCTATGGCCGCCACCAGCGCTACGGCAATCAAACTGACAGTAAAAGTACGGTTCATTTTGCGGCGGTTCCTTGTGGCGTCAGGTAACGAAGGGTGGCCCACAGGGCTGCCATGTCACGGGCGGCGTTCTGTGCGGCGATACGACTATCCAGCAATGCGCGGCGGGCCTCCAATATGCTGACCAGATCGCTGTTGCCGCTCTGATACTGGCTTTGCAGCAGCCGGATACGCTGTTGCTGCAACGGTAGTACGTCGTCGGTTTGGCGATGCCAGCGGGACTGGGCGGCCTGATACTGCGCCAGCAGTGTGTCGAGTTGCGCCCGGTGCTCTCGTTGGATGAGGGTGACCCGGTCGCGCGCCTCCATACTGAGTGCCACATCGGCGGCGTGATCTTTGTTCTGCCTGCTGGACTGGAACAGCGGCAAATCCATGCTGATCTCGACGCCAGCCATATCGTCGAAACTGTTGCCGCGACGGCCGTAATACACTTCGACGCCGACATCCGGGATGGCTGCCACCGCAGATTGCGCCGCACGGGCCTGTGCCAGACGGGTTTCCTGTTCGGCCTGGGTTATTTCCGGGTGCTGGGCGATAGCGGCGTACAAGACCGCTGGTTCGGCAGGCAGGCGCTCGAAGCGCGGTAACGGCCCCTGTGTGGTGACCTCGTTGATGCCGGTCAGCCGGGTGAGTCGGGCCTGCGCGATAGAAACATCCCGCTCGGCATCAGCCAGCTTGTCTTGCATCGCCGAAAGCGTCAGGCGGGCATCCATTACCCGGGCCGACTCTCCCCCGGCGGCCACGCCGGCTTTTTGAATGGCAATCTGACGCTGACTTTCCTGTACCAGTGCAGCGACGTCTTGCCGTGTCTGGCGAGCGAGCGCCAGTTCCAGCCAGGCCTGGGCCGTATCGCGCTGCAACTGGGCACGCAGGGTGTCACTGTTGCTGCGAACCGTGTCGGCTTGCGCCTGAATGGTTTGGGCTTTACGTTCGCGTTTGGTGGCGCTGACATAGGTTTGCATGATGCCGATGCGTTGCATGGTCATGCCCTCACGCGTCAGACGACGGGTGTTATTGCCGCCAAGCGGTACGTTTTCGATGCCGTATTTCAGTTGTGGGTCCGGCAGTTGTGTGGCGGAGTCGGCCATGTTTTGCAGCGCGTTCATCTGGTGCTGGTTGGCAGACAGATCGGCGGAATACTGTTCCGCCGCCTGCAGTGCGCCATCCAGATCCAGTGCTGCCGCGAATGACGCGGCAGGCAGCCACAACAACATCGCCAGCCACGCGCGCGAAGCGCGGAGCGTGCGTATGTGCATGGTGGTCTCCGGTCAGTTTTGCTGCGGTTTGATGTCGGTCAGGGTGTAGCCGTCAGCACGTTGCACGAAGCTGAAACGGACCGAACTGCCCGGTTGCAACGGTGTCGGGTTATCGTTTGCTGGCAGACGGAAGGTCATGGTCATCGCTGGCCAGCGCAACGCGGGAATGGCGTCATGCGCCAGCGTAACGCTGTCGGCGTTCCATTGTTTGACGATGCCGGTGGCCTGGTAGACGGTTGCGGATTCGGTCGGCGCAGGTGACATAGCCATATTGTTATGTTGCATATCGCTATGCTGCATGCTGCCAGTCATCGAGTGAGACATGCCGTTCATCTCACCGGTCATGGACTGGGGCTGCTCGGCCAATAAGGGGGCAGAGAAGAGTAAGGCGGCAATGGAAATAGAAAGTGTACGCATGATAATAGCTCCATAAATACGATAAATAACAAGTCATTGCGTGAAAACGCACAGAGGTTGTTTATCGCGGAGGCTATTCTCTGAATCGGCAAAAACGAATTTCGGCGGGAGGTCCGGCGACAGGTGGTGTAAACCAGCGGTTGCTGCCGACAGTAACAGGTTGCGATGGTTGCACGGGCAGCAGTTCGCTGCTGACGGGCAACGCTAGCAACGATAACGACGGTAAATCCTGGCTGGCGGTGTCAGGCTGACAATGTTTCTCACACAGTGGGCCGACGCTCGCTGTCGTTTGAACATCATACCCGGCCGACATGTCGGCCATGACGGCGTCTTGCTGCATCCGATGGGTATCATGCTGAACATTTACGGGGGCCGCCGCGATGAGGGGGACATCGCAACGGTGGCTGGCGATAGCCAACTGAGTGTTCAGCAAGAGCCAGCATAACGCCAACATCCAGCCCCATCTGCTTTTATAGCGCAGATGTCGCAAGCTGAGTGGATGAGGGCGCGAGGCTGTCATGAAGAAATGTCCTTATAACACGTGCAGCCAGTGTAAAAGGCGCTCTCTACGTCGGACAAGCAGGAATTTGCACAGATTTGTAAAGAGCCAGCGGTGCTGGCTCTCTGGTGTATATCAGTCCGCTGGCGTGACGATAAACGCGTAGCGGGTCAGTGAACGGTAGCGCTTGCCCGGTTTCAGCCAGCAGTCAGGCTGCGGCCAGTTCGGGTGGTTGGGGCTGTCTGGCAGAAATTCGCTTTCCAGCGCCAGCCCGGCGTAGTTGGCATAAGGCGACCCATCGCGTGACGGCGTGCCCGCCAGAAAGTTACCGCTGTAGAGCTGTAGCGCTGGTGCGCTGGTGTAGACCTGCATCTGCACCTTGCCGTCTGCTGACCACAGGCTGGCCGCCGGACTTTCACTGGAACCGCCGGTACGGTGTAGCAAAAAGGCGTGGTCATAACCTTGAACTGCCTGCTGGTCGGCATCGGACAGGAAATCCTGCAGCAAGGTTTTGCGCTGACGAAAATCGAAACTGCTGTGGGCCACTTCCCGCAACGCATCACCGGGGATGCCATCCTGATTGACTGGCAAATAGTAATCCGCCATCAGTTGCAATTGATGGTGACGTACATCGGTTGGTTCGCCGTCGAGGTTGAAATAAGCATGATTAGTCAGGCATACCGGGCAGGATTGATCGACCTCGGCCTGATACTCAATATCCAGTGCGTTTTGATCGGTGAGTTGATAACAGACCCGTGCGGTCAGCGCACCGGGGAAGCCCTGATCACCATCTGGTGAAAACAGTTGGTAAGTGACCTGATCGTCACGTTGTTCCACGACCTGCCAGCGGCGGGCATGAAAACCGTCCGGCCCGCCATGCAACTGGTGCTCGCCCTGATTAGCCAGCAGGTGAATAGCGGTATCGCCTTGATGTAAGGTGGCGTTGGCGATGCGGTTAGCGTAACGCCCCACCGATGCGCCCAGATAGGCGGACTGATGAGGGTATTGCTCAGGCGCACAGCCCAACAGTACTTCTCGCACCGTTCCATCAGGCAACGGTAACTGACAAGAGAGCCAGGTGGCCCCCCAGTCCATCAGCGTTACCCGCGTACCGTGGCGGTTTTGCAGTATGGTCAGCTGAAATGGCTGACCATCTGGGGCGAGCGCCGTGTGTGGCGCTCGTGGTTCAACTGGGTCATTCGACATAACCGGCTCCTGACGAGGCTTGGCAAACGTAACAGGTCGGTTGTAATCCGGTTTTTGCCGGATACTCCCGCATCACGGCATTTTGCACCGCTGTTACTTGCTGTTGTGGGATCAACGCCACGATACAGCCACCAAATCCACCGCCAGTCATGCGTACACCGCCCTCATCGCCGATCACCGCTTTGACTATCTCCACCAGTGTGTCGATAGGCGGCACCGTGATTTCGAAGTCATCCCGCATCGAGGCATGAGACGCGGCCATCAGTTCGCCCATCTGATGCAGGTCGCCCCGCGTCAGCGCATCGGCTGCCGCCAGTGTACGGGCATTTTCGGTAATGATATGACGTGCGCGGCGTGCCACGACTTCATCCAGACCAGCTACTTTGGCCGCGAAATCGGCCTCGCTGACGTCACGCAGCGCTTTAACCTGAAAATAGCGCGCGGCGGCTTCGCACTGCTGGCGACGCGTGTTGTACTCGCTGTCTACCAGACCACGTTTGACGTTGGAGTTGATTATCATCACCGCCACGTTGTCCGGCATCGATACCGCACGGGTTTCCAGCGAGCGGCAGTCGATCAGTAACGCGTGGTTACGTTGGCCCTGGGCAGAAATCATCTGATCCATGATGCCGCAGTTACAGCCGACGAACTGGTTTTCCGCCTCCTGGCCGTTGAGTGCCAGCACCACATTGTCCAGTGGCAACTGGTATAACGCCTGAATGGCTTTACCGACCGCGACTTCCAGAGACGCTGACGAACTCAGGCCTGCGCCCTGTGGCACATTGCCGCTTATCACCAGATCTGCCCCGCCAAAGGCATCGCTACGGGTTTTCAGGTGCTTGATGACGCCGCGCACATAGTTTGCCCACTGCCACTGTGGATGATGGTCGATCGGCGCATCGAGCGAAAAGCTGTCTTGTTGGTTGTCGTAGTCCACCGCGATGACCCGGATCTGCCGGTCGTCACGTGGGGCGGCGCTGATAGTGGTGGAATAGTTGATGGCACAAGGCAGCACAAAGCCGTCATTGTAGTCGGTGTGCTCACCTATCAGGTTGACCCGTCCCGGCGCCTGAACGGTAAGGGCTGCCGGGTAACCGAACTGTTGCTGGAAAACTGCCTGGGTGCGTGCTGATAAGGTCATGCCTGAACTCCTGAATCACGAAGGTGACTGCTGTCACGGTAATGAATGTCGCTAACGGCGCGCAACCGTTCAGCCGCCTGCTCGGCGGTTAAATCACGCTGGGTTTCCGCCAGCATTTCATACCCCACCATGAATTTACGCACCGTGGCGGAGCGCAGCAGCGGCGGATAAAAATGGGCATGCAACTGCCAGTGTTGGTGGTCGCCGTCAGTAAAGGGCGCGCCGTGCCAGCCCATGGAATACGGGAATGAAGTCTGGAACAGGTTATCGTAACGGCTGGTCAACTGTTTTAACGCCAGTGCCAAATCCTGGCGCTGTGCTGGGGTGATGTCCGGCAGGCGCAAGGTGTGGGCTTTGGGCAGTAACAGGGTTTCGAAAGGCCAGGCCGCCCAGTAAGGGACTACCGCCAGCCAGTGTTCGGTTTCCACTACATGGCGTGCGCCGTCCTGCAATTCGCGTTGCAGGTAATCGACCAGCAGGGGTGAACCGTGCTGATGGAAGTAATCTCGTTGCAGCCGGTCTTCCCGTTCCGCCTCGTTGGGCAGGAAATCGTTGGCCCAGATCTGGCCGTGCGGATGCGGGTTAGAACATCCCATCGCCGCACCCTTGTTTTCAAACACCTGTACCCATGGGTAGGTTTGTCCCAGCTCGGCGCTCTGTTGTTGCCAGGTTGTGACTACCTGTTCGAGCGCGCTGAGTGGCAGTTCCGGTAGGGTTTTACTGTGGTCTGGTGAAAAACAGATGACCCGGCTGGTGCCGCGCGCACTTTGGCAGCGCATCAGCGGGTCGTTGCTTTCTGGGGCAGGCGGGGTGTCTGCCATCAGTGCGGCAAAATCGTTGGTGAACACAAAGGTACCCGGATAGTCAGGGTTGGTATCGCCGGTGACCCGCACATTGCCGGGGCAAAGAAAACAGGTGGCATCGTGCGACGGCAGCGGGTCGGATGACACGCTCTCCTGTTGCCCCTGCCACGGACGTTTGGCACGGTGTGGCGACACCAGCACCCACTGCCCGGTCAGTGGGTTGTAGCGACGATGCGGATGTTCAACGGGATCAAAATACACCATTCGGATACCTTACTTTCTCATCGAAAAATATTCGTCATCAACACAGTGGTTTTACCGTGGTTTCCGCCAAGTGAAACGAACGGCAAAACAGGGTGACGCTGCTATCAGTCTGAAAAACCGTTTGGATGGCGGGATTGCCAGCGCCAGGTATCGGCCGCCATTTCATCCAGTGTCCGGCTGACGCGCCAGTTAAGCTCGCGAGCGGCTTTTTCCGCATCGGCCCAGTAGGCAGGCAGGTCGCCGTCACGACGTGGTGCAAAATGGTAGGGCAACGGCTTGCCGCAGGCGCGACTAAAGGCTTCCACCACTTGCAGTACGCTGTAACCCACGCCTGCGCCCAGGTTGTAAATGTGTACGCCTGCTTTCCCGTGTAGCGTATTCATGGCGGCGACATGGCCGTCTGCCAGGTCTACCACGTGGATGTAGTCGCGCACGCCGGTGCCATCAACGGTCTGATAGTCATTGCCGAAAATCGCCAGCGACTCGCGACGGCCTACCGCGACCTGCGCAATGTAAGGCATCAGGTTGTTAGGCACGCCCTGCGGGTCTTCACCCATTTCACCTGACGGATGTGCGCCCACCGGGTTGAAATAGCGCAACAGCACCACGCTCCAGTCTGGTTCCGCACGCTGCAAGTCTTGCAGGATCTGCTCTACCATCAGTTTGCTGCGGCCATAAGGACTGGCGGGGGTACCGGTGGGGAAACTTTCCTGATACGGGATTTGCGGCTGGTCGCCGTATACGGTAGCCGACGAGCTAAAAATCAGTGTTTTAACACCGGCATGCTTCATGGCTTCCACCAGCGTCAGCGTGCCGTAGACGTTGTTATCGTAATAGCTGATGGGTTCACGTACTGACTCGCCCACCGCTTTAAGACCGGCGAAATGGATTACCGCACCGATATCGTGCTCAGAAAAAATCGTCTGCAACAGGTCGCGATCGCGGATATCGCCCTGATAAAACACCGGCGTCTGCCCACTGACGTGGGTAATCGCCTGCGCCACGCTGGCTTTGCTGTTGCACAGGTTGTCGAGAATAACCGGCTGATGACCGGCGGCGATCAGTTGTACACAAGTATGGCTTCCTATGTAACCGCTACCACCTGTAACCAATACTTTCATAATGACCTCTGTTGCAGAAAACTGAGTGGAAAAATAGCACGACCATGGCAGGAAAAAGGTGATCAACGCCGTAAATAGCGATATTAGGGCTGTTGGTTCATAACCCATCTCTTCCCTGGATGATGGAAAGAGCAGCATAGCGCGATGTGCGTTCAGATGAAAATAGATTGCAACTGGTGTGGTAGCGTTATCACTAATGCGCTTATTATTGCCTGTGAGATGACGGTTTCGCTTACCGCGAAACCGTGTGTGCAAGATCAGCAGCTTTCTGTCAGGTAACGGTAGCCATCGCCATCGGGTACGAAGGTCAGACGGTGAGTGATGCAGTTCGGTGCATCTTCCGCATGGTGAGAAACAAACAGTAGTTGGGTTTGTCCCTGACCGATCAGGATATCCAGCCAGCGGCGAATGAGCTGACGGTTGAGCGGGTCTAGCCCTTGTAACGGCTCATCAAGGATCAACAAAGCCGGGTGTTTGACCAGCGCCCGCACAATCAATGCCAACCGCTGTTGCCCCCAGGACAGCGACTGGAATGGTGCATCAGCCACACTGTCTGGCAGGCCGAGCAGCGACAACCATTCGGCGACCAGAAAACGCTGACGGTCCGATACCGCCTGATAAATGCCGATAGAGTCGAAGAACCCGGAGAGAATAACGTTGCGCAGGCTGGTGCTGACGCGATACTCCAGATGCAGACTACTGCTGACGTAGCCGATGTGGCGCTTGATGTCCCAGATGGTTTCGCCGCTACCGCGCCGACGACCAAATAGCGTCAGGTCATTGCTGTAGCCCTGGGGGTGATCTCCGGTGATTAAGCTGAGCAGGGTGGATTTACCCGCGCCATTCGGGCCGACTATCTGCCAGTGCTGGCCGGGCAACACTTCCCAGCTTAAATCGTCCAGAATACGACGATCGTTATAACTCACCACACCGTGCAACAGCCGAATACGGGGTTGATCCGGCGGCAACGTCGGTCGCTGAGTGGGGTCTTCCGCTTCAGGCAGCGCGGTATCGGCCAGCGTTTCGCTGTGCGCCAGCTGTGATATCAGCACATCGGACAGCACCGCTTCGCGTGGGCCTTGCCGGGTCAGCGTACAATCCGCCAGTACGCCGACCTGCCCGATAAAGGCCGGAATATCTTCAAAGCGGTTGAGAATCAACACCAGCGCCTGCCCTTGGGCCGCCAGCGACGCTAACAAATCGGTCAACTGTGTGCGTGAGGCCACATCCAGCCCGTCGAACGGTTCATCCAGAATTAACAGGTCCGGCTGTGCCATCAATGCCTGACACAGCATGGTTTTACGGGTTTCACCGGTAGAGAGGTATTTGAAGCGGCGGTTTAATAAATGGGCGATGCCGAATTGTGTCGCCAGTTGGTGGCAGCGCCCGGCATCGCGCACGCTGTCCTGAATGACTTCGGCGGTGGTACGCCCGGTATCGTCTTCGTCGACACTGAGCATATCGGTGTTGTTACGCAGCCATTCCTGCGATACCAACTGTTGCAACTGTTCGAATGACAAACGTGCCACACGCTGAAAGTCGCACTGACGTTGCCCTGACAGCAACAGCAGTTCACCACTGAGTGCGCGCGCCAGCGCCGATTTTCCACTCCCGTTAGCGCCGACAAACGCCCAGCACTGTTCCTGATGCAACGTAAGTTCATCCAGACGCATCATTCGGGTATCACTTAACCGGAACTGTGCCTGATGGATGTGCAGCAATGACATGATGATTCCCTTTACGAAATGACAGACCCTTTACGGGTAAAGGGAAGCCAGCGGCTTGTCAAGCGGCGTGGTGTCAGAGGTGTTAACACAGGGTAGCGATAATCACCTGGTCGGCATTAAAACTGGCATAAACCGCCATCTCCGGTTGCAGACCTTGCCGTGTCACTTCATCGTTGGCTAAGGTGGCGCAGACGACCTCGCCGCCTTCCAGCGTCACCAGCACTTCGCTTTGTGTCTGGCCAGGTTGCAGGTGGCTGATGCGGCCCGACAACACATTGTCGTGCTCGGGGGCAGAGACGGTTTGTGGGGTAACGGCCACCCACGGCGCTTTTATTAACGCCAATACGTCTTTGCCGCCGGTGAGTTGCAGCCTGTCGGCACTCTGCTGGGTCAGGGCGGCCTGAATGCGGGTATGGCCATCCGCCAGCAGAATAGACAAATGCTGTTGTACCTGCTGCTGATCACGCTCCAGAACGGTGCCGAAAAACTGATTGCGGGCGCTGGTTTGCAGTGAAAAACGGGCGATAGCCGCCAGCAGACTGTCCAGTGGCAGGGTATCATCCTGTAGCACATCGAACGCTTTTTGTTGAATCTGCCCCAACAGATCATAGAGTTGCAGCAGCCGTTCGCCGTAGCGCGTCAGCACTGCGCCGCCGCCGCCTTTGCCGCCGGTGGTGCGCTCAACGATGGTCTGCTCTGAGAGCTGGTTCATTTCGTTAATGGCATCCCAGGCGCTTTTGTAGCTGATATCAGCCAGACGCGCTCCCTGACTAATGGAGCCGGTCTGCTGCACCTGCTTGAGCAGAGCGATGCGACGCGGGTCGGCAAAGAGCCGTTGCTGAAGTTTTAAGGTAAGAAGAATTTCTGCTTGCATGGTCACATCCATATCCGGGCGGCTAATCATTTGTATTGTCATCGTTTTGCGTCAAACAGGCAAACCGCACAAATGGCCGCTCTAATTCCGGCGATTCAGGTAAACTCATCGACAGCAATAGGGTTAGAATAGTCTATCCTGAATCAATCAGATGCTGGCGGCGTAACGGCCAGCGACGGTGAAAGACGAGGTCGATATGTTGGAATTGTTGAAAAGCCTGGTGTTTGCAGTGTGCATGGTGCCGGTCATGATGGCACTGATTCTGGGGGCTATTTATGGGCTGGGTGAAGTGTTCAACCTGTTTTCCGCCATCGGCCACCGCGAATCCTCCGCCGCGCGCAAATAATCCTTTCTCTGAGTTCCTGTTTTGACGAATCCGGCATTTGCCGGATTTTTTTGCTTAAGAACAATGACAACGCGGCTAAGATTCGGTATTTATCGTTATGTGATTAACTACATAACGATAATCTCTGGAGATAAAATGAAACAGCAATGGACTTACTGGCTGACCGCCGCCGCGTTGACACTGGGTATGAGTGCGAATACTGCACTGGCGCAGGAGAAGGTGACGGTGTTTGCCGCCGCCTCGTTGACCAACGCATTGCAGGATATCGCTGTGCAATACCAAAAGGAAAAACAGGTTTCTATCGTTGCATCCTATGCGTCGTCATCAACGCTGGCACGTCAGATTGAACAGGGCGCGCCTGCGGATCTGTTCATTTCTGCTGATCAGCAGTGGATGGATTATGCCCAGGGTAAACAGTTGGTTGAAAACGAAACCCGCTACACGCTGCTGGGCAATCAACTGGTGGTGATTGCACCCAAATCCGCTGAGACAAAAGGTTTTAAAATAGACGAGAAAACCGACTGGAAAGCGCTGCTGAAAGGTGGCCGTTTGTCTGTCGGCGACCCGGACCATGTACCGGCCGGTATCTACGCCAAAGAAGCCTTGCAAAAATTAAACGCCTGGGACGCTTTGTCGCCACTGATGGCGCGCGCCAATGACGTACGTGCCGCCATGGTGTTGGTTGAGCGTGAAGAAGCGCCGCTGGGGATCGTTTACGGGTCAGACGCCGTCGCCAGTACCAAAGTGAAAGTAGTCGGTATCTTCCCTGATAACACCCACAAACCGGTGGAATATCCGATGGCTATCGTTAAAGGGCATAACACGCCAGCGGTTAAAGCCTTCTTTGATTACCTGAAAACGCCGCAGGCTGCCGTTGTGTTTAAACAATACGGATTTACGCCGGTTAATGCTGCTCAGTGATTACGAATGGCAGGCGGTGTCGCTGAGCCTGAAGGTCTCGCTGGTGGCGGTCAGTTGCAGTTTGCCGCTGGGCATTCTGGCTGCCTGGGTGTTGGCGCGTTGCCGCTTTGTCGGTAAATCGCTGCTGGATAGCGTGATCCACCTGCCGCTGGTGTTGCCGCCGGTGGTGATCGGCTATTTGCTGCTGATTGTCATGGGGCGCAAAGGCGTGGTGGGCAGTTGGCTTTACCACTGGTTTGGCTTTAGCTTCAGTTTTAGCTGGCACGGCGCGGCGCTGGCGTCGGCGGTCGTGGCGTTTCCGTTGATGGTGCGTGCCATTCGGCTGGCGCTGGAGGCAGTGGATACCCGGCTGGAACTGGCGGCGCGTACACTGGGTGCCGGGCGCTGGCGGGTGTTTTTCACCATTACGCTGCCGTTGACGTTGCCGGGGATCATTGTCGGCACCGTACTGGCGTTCGCGCGTTCGTTGGGGGAGTTCGGTGCCACCATCACCTTTGTGTCTAATATTCCCGGCGAAACCCGCACCATTCCCAATGCCATGTATACGCTGATTGAAACACCGGGGGCGGAAATGCAGGCCGCCCGGTTGTGCGTTATCGCCATCGGGTTGTCGCTGGTGTCACTGTTGTTGTCGGAATGGCTCACCCGCTGGAGCCGTAAACGGTTGGGGGGATAATGCTGCAACTGGATTTTACTCAGCAACTGGGGGACCTGACGCTCCGTGTCACCGCCCAGCTTCCCGCCAGTGGCATTACTGCCGTGTTCGGTGTCTCGGGGGCCGGGAAAACCTCGCTGATTAATGCCATTGTCGGCCTGACCCGGCCGGATAGTGGGCTTATTCAGCTTAATGATCGGGTGCTGTCGGATCGTGTGAAAGGGGTGTTCCTGCCGCCGGAAAAGCGTCGTATCGGTTACGTGTTCCAGGATGCGAGGCTCTTTCCGCACTACCGGGTGCTGGGAAATTTACGTTACGGGATGGCCGCCTCGATGCAGGCGCAGTTCGACGATATCGTGCAGTTACTCGGGATCGGGCACTTGCTCAAACGCTACCCGATGACCTTGTCCGGCGGTGAGAAACAGCGGGTGGCGATTGGTCGCGCGTTACTGACCGCGCCAGAACTGTTGCTGATGGACGAGCCATTGGCATCGCTGGATGCGCCGCGTAAACGCGAACTGTTGCCGTATCTGGAGCGCCTGGCCCGTGAGGTCAATACACCGATTCTGTATGTCAGCCACAGTCTGGAAGAAGTGGTGCGGCTGGCGGATAGGGTGTTGGTATTGGATAAAGGGCAGGTGAAGGCGCAAGGCTCGCTGGAAGAGGTATGGGCCAGTAACGCCCTGCGCGCCTGGTTACCGCGAGAAGAGCAGAGCAGCATTCTGAAGGTGACGGTGATGGAGCATCATCCACATTACGCGATGACGGCGCTGTCACTGGGTGAACAGCCGCTGTGGGTGGGGCGTGTTGATGCAGCGCAGGGCGATGAGCTGCGCATTCGCATCAATGCGGCCGATGTGTCACTGGTGACGCAACGACCCGCTGTCAGCAGCATTCGTAATGTACTGTCGGCTCGTGTGGTGGAATGCATTGAGGTCGGCGAACAGGTGGAGGTTAAGCTGGATCTCGGTGGGCACATTCTGTGGGCTCGCATCACGCCCTGGGCGCGTGATGAACTGGCGCTGACGGCTGGGCAGCGCCTGTACGCTCAGGTTAAGAGTGTGTCGATCACGCCGTGAGTGTGCTGGTGACGTGTCACGGCACCACAGCGTGTGGGCCGTGACGGCGTCAGGCCAGAACCCGACTGCGGATGACCTCTGCAATACCGGGTTTTTCATGATGATCAATCACCAGATCGGCGTGAGCTTTGACATCATCGGCGCTGTTACCCATCGCGACACCCAGTCCAACAGCAGACAACATACTAATATCATTGAAATTATCGCCAAACGCGACGACGTCGTTCATGCTGAACCCTTGCGATTCCACCCAGCGTTGCAGTAAGCGGCCTTTGCTATTGCCGGTCTGGGCAATATCCACCTGATCCATCCATGACCACTCGCAAGCCAGACCTAACTCTTCTTCAACCTGTTTAGCGAAGTCATTCAATACGGCGGTATCGGTATGGTGGGTGGCGAATTTCCAGATAGAGCGGCTGTGGTCAGTGGCGGTCATCAGGTCATCGACCTGGCGAAAAACGGGGCGCTGAGATTCGGGAAGCTGTTCCGCCCAGGTCTGGGTGCGGGTGATGTGGCCGGTAATGTGCTGGTAGAGCATCGCGTCGTCGGCGTACATCAGGCCGTGAATGGCGAATTGCTGCAAGCGTTGCAGCACGCTTTTGGCCTGTGCCGGTGTGAGCGGGTTGGCGTCGTGGGTCTGCCCGGTTTGGTAATCGTAAAGGTAGGTGCCGTTGCAGCAGATAACGGGGGTATCCAGCGCCAGCGCCTGATAAAACGGGTGGATAGCCGAGTGGTGGCGACCGGTCACGATAATAACCTTGATACCGGCCTGCCGGGCCTGTGCCAGCGCCTGTAAGGATTCAGGTAAAATCGTTTTCTTTTGCGTTAACAGTGTGCCGTCCAGATCGAGGGCAATGATGCGATAGGTCATGGTATTCTCAACAGGTTATCGGGTTCACTTCTTTGGGATGGTACACTGGATGCCCTCTGAAGCGACAGAGCCTTTTTCTGTACTGACTTTGGAAGTCAGCACAGAAAAATGAAAGCCAAGCCTGAGCATAACGAGGCGCACCTGCCGCCTCACCGGTGCCAACAAGGAGAATCGAATGCAGCAAGTGGTTTATATCGCCAGTCCGGAAAGTCAGCAGATTCATGTCTGGCAGCTCGCCGCCAGTGGGGCGCTGAGCTTGTTACAGGTGGTTGATGTCCCCGGACAGGTGCAACCGATGGTTATCGCGCCGAATAAGCGCCATCTGTATGTCGGTGTGCGTCCTGAATTTCGGGTCATCAGCTACCGGATTGATGGGCAAGGCAAACTGACCGAAGCTGGTGTGGCATCGTTACCGGGCAGCCCAACCCACTTGTCGACCGATCACGCCGGACGTTTCTTGTTCAGCGCCTCTTACAGCAATGCGTGTGTTAGCGTCAGCCCCATCGGCGATGATGGCGTGGTACAGGAACCCTGCCAGCAGCTCGACGGATTGGAAGGGTGCCATTCGACCAATATCGACCCGGCGAATCACGTATTGTGGGCCCCTTGTCTGAAAGAGGGTCGAATCAGATTGTATGATGTCGGCAGCGATGGCCGCCTGAGCGATCACCAGCCCGTGGAGCAGCGTGCCGCCGCTGGTGCCGGGCCTCGCCATATGGCGTATCACCCGAACAACCGTTTCACCTATTGCATTAATGAACTGAACAGCTCGGTGGATGTGTTCGAGCTGGATGCGCAGGGCGAAGGCAAACGGATCCAGACGCTGAATGCCATGCCAGCCGATTTCACCGGTACCTGCTGGGCGGCGGATATCCACATCACGCCGGATGGCCGTCATCTGTATACCACGGATCGTACCGCCAGCCTGATTTCCATTTTCGATGTATCCGCGCAAGACGGGACATTGACCCTGACCGGGCACCAGCCGACGGAAACGCAACCGCGCGGTTTTAACATCGATCATAACGGCCAGTTCCTGATCGCCGCCGGTCAGAAATCTCACCATATTGAGGTTTACGGCATTGAGCCGGACAACGGTAACCTGACGCCGCTGGCGCGCTACGCGGTGGGGCAAGGGCCGATGTGGGTGTCAGTACTGGCGCTGGACTAATTACTGACAAGCAAGGTTTGTATCACGCGCTGCTGCAAGGCAGCGCGTATTCGCTCTGTGCTCAGCCGCGGTATTCGATGATCGATAACCCGGCGTTGTAATCGGTGCTATAGATAATCCCTTGCGCGTCTACAAACACGTCACAAGACTGGATCACCTGTGGCCGCCCTGGTCGTTTATCGATCATACGCTCAGGTGCAGCAGGTACCAGCGCCCCGGTCTCTTTTGGCCGGTATGGATTGCTGATGTCGTAAGCGCGCACGCCGGCGTTTTGATAGGTGGCAAAAATCAGTGTTGAACTGATGAAGCTACCCGGTCGGTTTTCATGCAGATTGTGCGGGCCGAAGTGTGCCCCTTTCTTCACATAATCGGTTTCACTGGGCTGCGGGAAGGTGGCGATACTGACCGGGTTAGCTGGCTCGCGGATATCGAACACCCAAATCAGTTTCTCTCCGTCTTCCTGATTATCCAGCACCGCTTCGTCCAGCACGATCAGCAGGTCGCGATCCGGTAATGGCAACGCCGTGTGGGTACCGCCGCCGAACGGCGGGCTCCAGTTGCGATGGCTGATGAGCTGCGGCTGGGTTCGGTCACTCACGTCCAGCAGCGTCAGGCCACCATCTCGCCAGCTGCCGTAGGCGGTGTCGCCGCTGACGATAGCATGGTGCAGCGCGTAGCGTTTGCCTTCCGGCCAGCTCGGTGTTTCACCGCCAGCGGTGTGCATGCCCGGTAGCCAGTAGCGACCGGCCACTTCCGGTTTGCGCGGGTCAGCGAGATCAATGGTCAGAAAGATGTAGTCGCTGTAGCCGTCCAGCAGGGCTGACACATACGCCCAGCGTCCGCCCACGTACCAGATACGATGAATGCCGATGCCATCAAGCGGCAGGAAGCTGATTTCACGCGGCTGGTCGGGGGTGGAAATATCGAATATCCGTAGTCCGGCGCTCCAGTGTTTATCCTGCTGGCCGGTGCTGACGGTCTCTGCCACCGAGCGGGTGTAGTAGACTTTCTCTTCAGCGAAGCGCGCGTCAGCGAACAGATCGCGCGCGTTGACCACCAGCAGCAGGTCATCGTGGGTTTGCAGATGGATATTCCAGGTACCCGGTGGTGCGGCGATAAAACCGGCTGGTTTGGGATTCTTCGGGTCACGCACATCGACAATGGATACGCCCTGCGACACCATGTGTCCGATATAGGCGTAACCACGATGCACCATGACCTGTACACCATCAGGGCGCCCGCCCTGATCGCTGTGTCCAATCAGCCGCATGTTGCGGCTGTATTCCGGCATGGGCAGGGGCGCTGATGCCATATAAGCCTCCGTTATGACAGACCTTTATTTGCTTTTGGCTTCCAGTGTAGCAAACCACGGCGCAATAAAGTCATTGGTCTGGCCCCATCCCGGGATGATTTTCGTCAGTCCAGCCACGTTGACCGGCCCAGGTTGACTGGCCAACAGCGCCTGCGGAATGCTGGCGGCACGGAATTGGTAGGTGGCGGGTGTTGGTTCGCCGGCAATCTTGTTGGCGACCAGACGCAGGTTGACCTTACCGATCAGTTTCGGGTCTACCGCGACACTGACTTTCCACGGGCTATTGGCTTCGCGCATCAGTTGCAAATCCTGATTGGAAATGTCGATGCTATAGAGTTTGATTTCGGTACGGCCGTTTTCTTTAAGCGCTTTGTACGCACCCTGACTGAAGGCATCCCACGCACCCCAGATAGCGTCAATCTTACCTTTCGGGTATTTCGCCAGAATTGCGCCGACTTTATTGGCGGTATCACCTTGTACGTCGGAAGACACCGCACCGATAGACTCCAGCTCTTTAATACCGGGGTTGTCTTTCAGAATTTGTTGGTAAGCCGTCTGACGGCGTTCCATCGGTGGGAAACCGGCTACCCACAGCTTGATGATGTTAGCTTTGCCGTTGAAATCTTTGACCAACTGTCCGAGGGATTCGTTAGCCAGCGAGGCGTCATCCTGTTGGCTGACCGTCACGCCGGGAATAGTGCGATCAACAGCCGTGTCAAACACGGCCACTTTGATGCCGCTGTCGACAATGCGCTGAATAAGATCGGTGGAGTAAGGCGCACGGCCTTGCGACAGAATGATACCGTCGTATTTCTGGCTGATGGCCTGGTTCACGAAATCCTGAAATTTGGCGTCGTCACCGTTGCTCAGAAAGGTGCTGATTTTAAAACCCAGCTTTTTGCCTTCTTCCAGCACGCCGGAAACGAACTGGGTGGTGTTGTCATCTGAACCGAGGTTGCGGATGACGGCGATGCGTATCGGTCCCTGATGGTTAGCGATGGCGGCAGGAACCGGAGCGGCGGTGGCGGGTGTTTCTGCAGCCAGCGTGGAGAAAGAAGCCGTCAGGCTCAGGGCCAACAGTGCGACAGGGAATTTCTTCATTTTTAATCCTCGGTGTTGTGAAGCAAGCTCGCTATTTATCGATATTTTATGGATATCTTTATGTCTGGATGTCTATTTTAGTGATGAGGAATCATAGCGGGTAACCTGGCGGTGTGCAAAGGGGGGGGATTATGCCTTTTACGCTTACCTTATAACTTTTTGTTTTGTTCGGGCGGGGTGGCCGGGCTATGGGGAATATCGATGAGGGAAAAGACATACCCGGTCTGCCGGGTATGTCGGGTGAGTCTTATTGCACGAAGAAGCCGATGTCCTGACCCAGTTTGCACTGGTAACTCAGGGTATTGCCGCGCTGCTGCAGGCTCGGCAGGTTAAACATGTAGGTGGTGAAACGCACGGTATTATCCGGCTGAACCTGATAACGCATGAACTGCTGAATCGGCGTGCCGTCATTGGCGACGGTAAAGTGCTCATCGCTAAATGACAGCGTACCGTTATCAATCAGACGATAAGCGCTGATATGCAGGCCGCCGCGAGTTTTACTGACTGGGGTGCCATCCTGAGGCGTGCAAGCGGATAAATCGATGGTGACGTTGACACTACGCCCCTGATTCAGGGCGGTGATGACATCGCTGGCACTCTTCAATGATTTGGACGCCATAGCTGGTGCGGCGGTAGCAAGCAGGGCTGCACTCAGCAGTAACGGGGTGATACGAGACATTCGATATTCCTCCATGATCGACGGTGGGTATGACGGTGCAGCCATCACAAGGTGTGTGAAAGAACGGGCCACTCGTGCATACCGCTAGGTGCGTGAAGTGATAATCACGCCGAGACACTGTTTATCATGGTCGCAGTGAAAGCGCTATGTCGTTTATCTGAAATAACGATAGGTCGGAGGTGTCAACAACGGATGTGGAATAAGGCGAGGCAGGGAAGAGACATCAGGCCGACAGTGCGGCCTGATGTAAGTGTGCTTACTTAATTTGCATACCTGGCTGGGCACCACTGTCAGGGCTTAACAGGAAGATGTCTTTCCCGCCGGGGCCAGCGGCCATCACCATGCCTTCGGAAATGCCAAAGCGCATTTTACGCGGTGCCAGATTGGCGACCAGCACCGTCAGGCGACCTTCCAGCGCAGAGGGATCCGGGTAGGCGGCGCGGATACCGGAGAACACCTGGCGGGTTTGACCGCCCAGATCCAACGTTAACCGTAACAGCTTGTCTGAACCGTCTACCAGTTCAGCTTTTTGGATCAAGGCAACGCGCATGTCGACTTTATCGAAGTCAGCAAAGTCGATGGTGTCCTGAATCGGATTGTCGGCCAACGGGCCAGATACCGGTTTGGCTGCCGCTGCGGCTTCCTCTTTGGACGCCTCGACCATGCCTTGCACCTGCGCGATGTCGATGCGGTTGAACAACGCCTTAAACGCACCGACCTGATGATTGGTCAGCGGTTGGGACAGTGAATCCCAGCGCAGTTCGGTTTGCAGGAAGGCTTCAGCGCGCTCTGCCAGTGACGGCAGTACCGGTTTCAGGTACGTCATCAACACGCGGAACAGATTGATGCCCATCGAGCAAATGGCCTGCAAGTCGGCATCACGGCCTTCCTGTTTAGCCACTACCCAAGGCGCTTGTTCGTCCACATAGCGGTTGGCGAGATCCGCCAGCGCCATGATTTCGCGAATCGCTTTGCCGGATTCACGGCTGCTATAGGCTTCGGCGATGGTGTGTGCAGCGTCGATAAAGGTTTGATACAGCGCCGGGTCGGCCAGACTATCCGCCAGTTGGCCGTCAAAGCGCTTGTTGATGAAACCGGCGTTGCGCGATGCCAGGTTGACCACTTTGTTGACGATATCGGCGTTTACGCGCTGTACAAAGTCTTCCAGATTGAGGTCGATGTCATCAATGCGCGACGACAGTTTAGCCGCGTAGTAATAACGCAGGCAGTCGGCATCCAGATGCCTGAGGTAGGTGTCAGCCTTGATGAAGGTGCCGCGTGATTTGGACATCTTGGCACCGTTGACGGTCACATACCCGTGCACAAACAGGTTGGTCGGCTTGCGGAAACCACTGCCTTCCAACATGGCTGGCCAGAACAGGCTGTGAAAATAAACGATGTCTTTGCCGATAAAGTGGTACAGCTCGGTGCTGGCGTCTTTACGCCAGAATTCGTCAAAGCTGAGGTCGCCGCGTTTATCACACAGGTTTTTGAATGACCCCATGTAACCGATTGGCGCGTCCAGCCAGACGTAAAAATATTTGCCCGGTGCATCCGGTACTTCGAAACCGAAATAGGGGGCGTCGCGGGTAATATCCCACTGCTGCAGCCCGGCGTCGAACCACTCCTGCATCTTGTTGGCGACCTGCTCCTGCAACGCGCCGGAGCGGGTCCAGCTTTGCAGCATGTCGCTGAATGCCGGCAAGTCGAAAAAGAAGTGTTCGGATTCGCGCATTACCGGTGTGGCACCTGACACGGCGGATTTCGGGTCGATCAACTCGGTGGGGCTGTAGGTTGCGCCGCACACCTCGCAGTTATCGCCGTACTGATCCGGTGCCTTGCATTTCGGGCAGGTGCCTTTTACAAAGCGATCCGGCAGGAACATGCTTTTTTCCGGGTCGAACAACTGGGAAATGGTGCGATTTTTGATAAAACCATTTTCCTTCAGCCGACGGTAAATCAACCCGGACAGCTCGCGGTTTTCTTCGCTGTGGGTCGAGTGATAGTTGTCGTAACTGATGTTAAACCCGGCGAAATCCTGCTGGTGTTCCTGACTCACCGTCGCAATCATCTGCTCAGGCGCTACACCCATCTGCTGTGCTTTGAGCATGATCGGTGTGCCGTGGGCGTCGTCCGCACAAATAAAGTGGACCTGATTGCCGCGCATTCGCTGGTAACGGACCCAAATGTCCGCCTGGATGTGTTCGAGCATGTGGCCAAGGTGGATCGGGCCGTTAGCATAAGGCAGCGCGCACGTTACCAAAATTTTATTTGCGACTTGAGTCATAGTGGGGAACTTGCTTGTTGGTTGGTGGATAAATTAAGAAGGAGTCGTGATGTTACCCCATCGCGTCGTAATGCGTAAACCTTGCGGCGATATGGGCTGCAACAAAACCCATCCGCTGCCCTTCAATAAACCGACAGAGAAGCGTTAATAAACCGACAGAGAGTCTCTGTGTGGACGTGCACGGAAAGCCGTTCCATCCATTTTTTCCATTTCTGCGAGCGGTGTGCGGTACACCCACGCGCAAGCGTTCTGTTATGCTAGGGCCGCTGTTAACGACTTTAATTCAAACTCAAGGAGCCGGGATGAACGATAAACTCCCCGCGCAAAACCCCGAGATGTTGCGCGCCATGGTGAATGGCGTACTGTCCTCCTTTTCGCACCCGACGCTGAAAAATAACCTGACCACCCTCAATGCGTTGCATCATTGTGCGTTGCTGGACGATGTGTTGCATATCGAACTGACCATGCCGTTCGTCTGGCTGAGCGGGCTGGCCGATTTAAAAGACAGCGTCAGTGAGGAATTGCTGCGTTTGTGTGGCGCGCGTGAAGTGGAATGGCGTCTGACGCATAACATCGCCACGTTGCGTCGCGTTAACAATCAGGCTGGCGTGAAAGGCGTGAAAAATATTATCGCCGTCAGTTCCGGCAAAGGCGGCGTCGGGAAGTCCAGTACTGCGGTGAATATGGCGCTGGCGCTGGCAGCCGAAGGGGCTAATGTCGGCATTCTGGATGCGGATATTTATGGGCCGTCTATTCCCACCATGCTGGGGGCGGCCAGTGAGCGACCGACATCGCCAGATGGACAGCACATGGCGCCGATCATGGCGCACGGGCTTGCCACCAACTCTATCGGCTATCTGGTGACGGACGATAACGCCATGGTATGGCGTGGGCCGATGGCCAGTAAGGCGCTGCTGCAATTATTGCAGGATACGCTGTGGCCGGATCTGGATTATCTGGTGTTGGACATGCCGCCGGGTACCGGCGATATCCAGCTTACACTGGCGCAGAACGTGCCGGTGACCGGGGCGGTTGTGGTCACCACGCCACAAGACATCGCACTGGTGGATGCCATGAAAGGCATCGTGATGTTTGAGAAAGTGAAAGTACCGGTGTTAGGTATCGTGGAAAACATGAGTGTGCATATTTGCAGTAATTGCGGTCATCTGGAGCCGATTTTTGGTACCGGTGGTGCGCAAAAGCTGGCGGAAAAATATCACTGCGCCTTGCTAGGCCAGTTGCCGCTGCACATTTCATTGCGTGAAGACCTGGATCGCGGCGAGCCGACGGTAGTCAGTAAGCCGGACAGTGAGTTTACCCAGTTGTACCGCGAACTGGCAGGGCAGGTAGCCGCGCAGTTGTACTGGCAGGGGGAAGTCATCCCGACGGAAATCGCGTTTCGCGCGGTGTAACCCTGATTCAGCGGATACCGCGCTATGCGCGGTATCCGTTGCTTTTGGCATGGGCAGGCTTGTCGCCAGTCATGCCCGTGTGTGTTATCCGTCAGGGAATGACGTCTTTGTCAGCGGCTCGGCCTGTGTAATGCTGGCGTGAATCGTGCTAACTCCCTATAATTGCCCGCGTCCAGACACCCCTGACTGTGTTGCGCAATCAACCACGCCTGTTGCTGATGGTTATCCTTCGGTGCACGATCCCGTGCTAATCGCGCCTGAACTGTTCGGTGTGTCCCCCTCCTTCTTTTTGTTAATCAGGTCTTTATTGCCATGACTGATAAGTCTCGCCAGTGTGTCATCATCGGGATTGCCGGTGCGTCCGCGTCCGGAAAAAGTCTTATTGCCAGTACCCTATACCGTGAATTACGCGATCAGGTCGGTGATGAACACATTGGTGTTATTCCGGAAGACAGCTATTACAAGGATCAATCTCACCTGACCATGGAAGAGCGGGTCAAAACCAACTACGACCACCCCAGCTCAATGGATCACAGCCTGTTGCTGCACCATTTGCAGATGCTTAAGGCCGGTCAGCCGATCGCGTTGCCGCAGTACAGCTATGTGCAGCATACGCGTTTGCAGGAAACGCTGAATATGGCACCGAAAAAGGTGATTATTCTTGAAGGCATTTTGCTGTTGACCGATGCGCGACTGCGGGATGAAATGAATTTTTCCATTTTTGTCGATACCCCGCTGGATATTTGTCTGATGCGTCGTATGCGTCGTGATGTCAACGAGCGTGGTCGCTCGATGGATTCGGTCATGGAGCAATACAAGAAAACCGTGCGCCCGATGTTCCTGCAATTTATCGAACCGTCCAAACAATATGCGGACATTATCGTCCCGCGCGGCGGCAAAAACCGTATCGCCATTGATATTCTGAAAGCGAAAATCAGCCAGTTCTTTGAGTAAGCTGTTCGCTGAGAAAATCCTTAAAGCAGGTGGAATCGGCGTGGTATTTCCGGCGCTGCTGTGGCAGTTTGAACACCTGCAAGAGTCTGACTGGAGAAGATGATGAGACTGTGCGACCGTGACATTGAAGCCTGGCTGGATGACGGCCGTCTGGTGATTACGCCACGCCCCCCGATTGAGCGGATTAATGGTGCGACGGTGGACGTGCGGTTAGGCAATCAGTTCCGGGTGTTTAGCGGTCATACCGCACCGTTTATTGATCTGAGCGGGCCGAAGGATGAAGTAAGCGCCGCGCTGGATCGCGTCATGAGTGATGAAATCAATCTGGCGGAGGGCGAGGCTTTTTTCCTTCATCCCGGTGAACTGGCGCTGGCGGTGACGCTGGAATCGGTGATTCTGCCGGATAATCTGGTGGGATGGTTGGATGGGCGCTCTTCGCTGGCTCGTTTGGGGCTAATGGTCCACGTGACGGCGCATCGTATCGATCCCGGCTGGCAGGGGTGCATCGTGCTGGAGTTCTACAACTCGGGGAAACTGCCGCTGGCATTGCGCCCGGGCATGATTATCGGCGCATTGAGTTTCGAGCCGCTCTCCGGCCCGGCTGCCCGGCCGTATAACCGCCGTGAAGACGCGAAATACAAGGACCAGCAGGGCGCAGTAGCAAGCCGGATCGATAAAGACTAGCTGGGCCAGGCACGACAGCGAATGAGGATGGCATGAGAAGATTGTTTACCACGCTGGTGATCCTGCTGGTGGTGCTGGCCGCAGGCATGACGGCGTTGGTGGTGCTAATCAACCCGAATGATTTTCGGGCTTACATGGTGCGTCAGGTTGAAGTGCGTACCGGTTATCGGTTGAATCTGGATGGTGAACTGCGCTGGCATGTCTGGCCGCAACTGAGCATCCTGTCCGGTAATTTGTCAGTCAGTGCGCCGGGTGCTGCGACACCGGTGATCAACGCCGAAAACATGCGGCTGGATGTGAAACTCTGGCCGCTGTTGTCCCACAAGCTCGAAGTCAAACAGGTGATGTTGAAAGGCGCCGTGATTCGTTTGACGCCGGATAGCGAGGCGCGTCAGGCCAGCCCGGCACCCATTGCACCAGCAGGGCCATCGGCACCGGAGGCGGATACGCCGTGGCATTTCGATATCAATCAGGTTGAAGTGGCCGACAGTGTGCTGGTATTCCAGCGTGGCAACGCACCGGCACTGAATGTTCGGGATATTAACCTGACCATGCGCAGCGATGCGTCCCGCCAGGTGCAGGTATCGCTTTCCAGCCGTTTTAATCGCGATCAACGTGATTTGTCGTTTTCGCTCGACGCTGTACTGAATATGCAAAACTACCCGCAACAGGTCGCAGCTGATATCAGCAGCATCAGTTACCAGTTGCAAGGCGCGGGTCTGCCCGCAGACGGTATCAGCGGTAAAGGAGCGATTCGCGGCAGTTATCAGCGACAGCCAGAGAAACTGACCGTCAACCAGTTCGCGCTTAGCGCCAATAACAGCCAGTTGAACGGATCGTTATCGGCGACATTCGGCACGGTACCGGAATACATGCTGACGTTGCAGTCAGAAAAATTGGATCTGGATGCCCTGCTGGGGCTGGCGCATGCTACCTCATCCGGTGACAGCGGGGACAAAACAGTCATCGCACAACCGGTGTTCTCGCACGATCAACCGCCCGAACCTTATCAGGGCTTGCGTAATTCGATTGCACGCGTAGCGGTAAACGCGGCGACGTTGATCTACCGCGGTATGACGGTTAAGGCGTTTGCCCTGAAAGGCAGTAATCAGCGTGGCAAGGTGAGCGTGACGGATTTTAGCGGTCAGATTGGCGAGGGGCGCTTTGCCATACCGGGAACTATGGATGTGTATGCTTCCCCGGTCGTCTCTATTCAACCAACACTGACTGCTTTGCCGCTTGCTACGCTGTTGCCAGCGTTTGACCTGCCTGACGGTCTGGATGGGAAACTGAGCCTGCAAGGGCGGCTGAGTGGTAATGATTTGTCGCGACAGGCGGTTATCTCTCAGTGGCGGGGCTCGGCATCGGTTCAGGTTGACCAACTGCGGCTTTCCGGGTTGAACGTCCAGCAGTTGATCCAGCAGGCGGTCGTGCGCAATAACAACAGCGTTCAAGCCCCTGATGACTATAGCCGTTATACCGATATCCAACAGATGAGTGGTGAGGCAACGCTTAACGCAGGCAAACTGGATTTGCAGTCGTTGTCCGGGCAGTCAGCGGCACTGACGTTAGAAGGCGATGGTCAGTTTGATTTACCGGCCCAGCGCTGCGACATCAATATGAATGTGCGGGTGAAGCAAGGGTGGAAAGGGGATGACCAGTGGGTGCAGGTATTGCAGGATACCGCTATTCCATTCCGGTTGTACGGTGAATTCGGTAATTTGAACTACCAGTTGCAGGTCGATCAGGTACTGCGTAAACGGCTGCAGGATGAGATGAAAAAACGCCTGAGTGATTGGGCGGAGAAAAATCAACCTGCCGCTAAGGCCCCGGCCACAAATCCGTAATGCGCCTGCGGCATATTCGGTAAATACTATTCTCGGTAAATACGCGTTTTCAGCGAAATGGTATCTTCAACAAATGGAATTGGATGAAACAAGAAAGGCGACTCAGGTCGCCTTTCTTGTTGTCATTACCCCGTATGCTATGACATACCGACTGAGCTGCCGCGTGAGTTACACTTCATAATCCGGCTGCGGGTCAGTTTCGGGGATAATCAGTACCTTCATGATGCGATGACTTTCTACCGCCAGTACCCGGAACAGGGTATTGTCGATATGAACTTCATCCCCTTCCTGGGGAATCTTCTGCGCATACTCCATCAACAGACCCGCCAGCGTGTGGTATTCCCGCTTTTCATCCAGTTGTAACGGGATATACATTTGTAGGTCTTCAACCGGCAGGTAGCCATTGGCGATGAGCGTGCCATCATCGTTTTCCTGAATATCGTGGCGGGCGTCCAGCTCTTCCCCTTCCAGCGGCAGATTACCGGCAATGGTTTCCATGACGTCGCTCAGGGTGACAACGCCTTCAATAGACCCAAATTCGTCAGCGACAAAGGCGAAATGTGTGTGTGCCTCACGGAATTGTTCCAGCGCCGACAGCAACGATAGTTGTTCCGGAAATACCAGTGGCTGGCGGATCAGTGCCCGCAGGTCCAATGCCTGGCCGTTTAATTGCTGGCGTAGCAGGTCTATCACGTGCACCACACCGAGCGGCTCACTGGACACATGGCTGTCGAACATCACCAGCCGTGTGTGTTGGTTTTTCTCCATCAACGCCGGGAAATCGGCGGGATCGCTGTTGATATCTACCTGTTCGATATCATGACGGATGGTCATGATACTGCTGACAGAACGTTGCGACATGCCGAGTACGCGCTCGATCATGCGCTGTTCCTGCTGGTTAAACACCGGCTGGCTGGCATTGCTGGTGTTATCCGCTACCCGTTCGGTGGCGGGTTTGTCGCGCTCCGCGTCGTCATGTTCGCCGCGCAGTAATCGCAGTACCGCCTCGGCGGTGCGTTGGCGCAATGGGGTCGATGAAGAGAGAAAACGCCGACGGTTGAACTGTGCCAACTGATTGAGCATTTCGATCATCACTGAGAAACCAATGGCAGCGTAAAGGTAACCTTTTGGAATCAGGTAACCAAACGCGTCTGCCACCAGGCTGAAACCTATCATCAGCAGAAAACTCAGGCACAGAATCACGATGGTGGGGTGTGCATTGACGAAACGTGTCAGGGGTTTGCTGGCCAGCAGCATCAGCCCGATGGCGATGGTCACTGCTGCCATCATGATAAGCAGGTGATCTGTCATCCCAACGGCGGTAATCACCGAATCCAGTGAGAATACGGCATCCAGCACCACTATCTGGGCGACCACCGGCCAGAAGCGCGCCCCTTTACGCTGGGTTTGCTGGGCCTGATCTTTGCCTTCCAGCCGTTCGTTCAGTTCCATCGTGGCTTTGAACAGCAAAAAGAGGCCGCCTACCAGCATAATCAGGTCGCGTGCGCTAAATGGGTGCCCATGAACGCTAAACAGTGGGTGAGTCAGCGAGACCAGCCAGGAGATGGAGGACAGCAGCACAAACCGCATCAACAAAGCCAGCAATAATCCGACAACTCGCGCCCGATCGCGTGATTTTTCCGGCAATTTCTCCGCCAGGATGGCGATGAAAACCAGGTTATCGATACCCAGAACCAGTTCCAGTACTACCAGGGTAGCCAGACCGGCCCACATTGTCGGATCAACGATCCATTCCATAGGCTGAGTTCACCTTTTCCTTTTCAGATTGCATGTGCATAGCGTATCAGGCGTTGCGTCGCTCAACCATAACGCGACCGATCTCGATTGATAGATATCAAATTGCCGGGCAACGATATCCCATCTTCCCCCTGTGAGGGTGATCACAATACTTTCAGCAAGATGGAATGCATTGCAACGCATTTTGAGAAACGAGAAAAATAGCCAAAAGGTCAAAAAATAATCTATTTCATTAAAGGTCTGCATTATATGTCGAATGCAGTAAAACGTCGGCAAAATAGCGCACTCTGCGGTCTCATCAGGTGTTTTTTAATGTGTTAACAGTATTATTATATGAAAATGAAATATTTATTAAGATGTCTCCTATATATTTATAGCTTTGTTTTTAAAGGATAAAAATATCTTGTGGCATAAGAGAAATTGCATGGAATGTTAGTATTTTTCCGAAAAAAAACATCAGGGAGATATTTGTCTTGTTATAAACAAATATTTTTTACTACTCTCCGGTGTGGCGATATTGACACAACTTTAAAAATATTTAATTCGAAACTTTAGTGTCATTAATGTTTTTGCAAGCCATTTTTACGAGTCAGTTAATGACGAGTCACAGCAATAGCTGGGCAAGTCTGGAACAACATCGAGACAGCGAGTTGGTAGCTACAAGCCAAGGGCGGTAGCGTACCTGAAGCGCTCTCCCGCAAGCGTACGCTGGTGTTTCAGAACATGCCCTCCATGACGTTGAAACCGTTCAGCTGCCGGATTACCGGTTAGCGATGAGCGAAACGGCGACAAGGTCGATGGGTCCACCGTGAATCCCGACGTGTGGGCTGCCTGTTACTCACTTGACTGAAAGGCGATGGCGTAAGCATGTTTACCCTGACACGAAAACCTATACCGCTGGCACAACCAGCGACATTTCCCCTGACCGGCGCACTATTCGCGTCCGCGTCGCCTTGTTCTGCCCACAGCGATGTAACCGCGCGGCCTGATGAAACGGCTTGTTTTCAGTTGATTCGTTTTCAATCGGCTCGTTTTCAGTCGACTCGTTTTCAGTCGACTGGCTCGCAGCTGGTGTGTGTTCAACCGGCTGCTGCCCGCGCTTTCCCTCACTTTTCATCAAATACGATTTTCAAACACAATGTTCGGATAACAACGCCGCGTTATGCCGCCGTTTTATCCATCACGTCTCCCACGCCGGGAGCATCGTGGGTTGCTGTGCCCGACATCCAGCGGCTGATCCGCTGACATCACCGTTTTGCTTTCTTTTTGAGCGCGTTGCGATGGCGACGGCGGCTCTGGCTATAAGAATTTGACGTTGGAACAGGAGCGAAAACACATCTCATCAACGCATTACCGATCAACGCATGAGCGAAAGGCTTCGGGTTGCCCGAAGCAGGATCGGTCGAGCAATGCTGCTCTTTTGTTTCTCACTTTACTAAAAAGCGATGGCATAAAGGATGTTAAAACCAACACTGAAAGTTATACCGCTGATGTTGTCGGCGACATTCCTGGCGGGTTGTACGCTGGTGCCAGGCACACACCTTTCTACCAGTGGAAAAGAGGTCATAGAACAGCCGGATGATGATTTCAATATCAATAAGCTGGTCAATATTTACCCTATCACCCCATTGCTGATAGATAAAATGCGCCTGCGGCCGGCGATTGCCCAGAATAACCCGTCGCTGGAGGAGGAACTGAAACGCTACGAATACCGTATTGGTATTGGCGACGTACTGATGGTGACCGTGTGGGATCACCCGGAATTGACAACACCGGCAGGGACTTACCGCACGGCCGCTGACACCGGTAACTGGGTTCACGCCGACGGCACCATTTTTTATCCCTATATCGGCAAGATGCGCGTCGTGGACAAAACACTGACTGAAGTGCGCGATGAAATCATGCGCCGTCTGGCGCAATACATCGAGTCACCACAGGTAGAGGTCAGCGTGGCTGCATTCCGCTCACAAAAAGCCTATGTGACTGGGGAAGTGGTGCGCTCGGGGCAACAGCCTATTACCAACGTACCGCTGACGATTCTGGATGCCATTAACAATGCCGGCGGGCTGAGCGAGTTTGCTGACTGGCGCAACCTGGTGCTGACGCATAACGGCAAAGATGAGCGGATTTCCCTACAGGCGCTGATGCAAAACGGGGATTTGTCCCAGAACCGCTTGTTGTACCCCGGCGACATTCTGTTTGTACCCCGTAACGATGACCTGAAAGTCTTCGTGATGGGGGAAGTGAACAAACAGTCCACCCTGAAGATGGACCGCAGCGGCATGACGCTGACCGAAGCGCTGGGTAGCGCAGAAGGGATAAATCAACTGGTGGCCGATGCGACCGGCATATTTGTCATCCGTCCGCTACGCGGTACGCAAGGGCCAAAACTGGCCAACATTTATCAGCTCAACACCAAAGACGCCACCGCACTGGTGATGGGATCCGAATTCCCGTTGCAACCCTATGACGTGGTGTATGTCACCTCAGCGCCGGTCGCACGCTGGAACCGCCTGATTTCACAACTGGTACCGACCATCAGTGGGTTTAATGACCTGAGTGAAGGCAGTCTGCGCGTTCGTACCTGGCCGTAATTACCGAGGGAGGTGTTGATGTTTAACCGTATTTTGGTCATTTGCGAGGGCAATATCTGCCGTTCACCCACCGGCGAGCGTTTACTCCAACAGGCCTTGCCAGAGAAAACAGTCGCATCGGCTGGCTGGCGGGCGATGGAGGGGAAACCGGCCGATGAAACGGCCAGCCTGGTCGCCGCTGAACACGGTGTGTCGCTAGGCGGACATGTTGCGCGTCAGTTGACCTCGTCGCTGTGTCGGCATTACGACCTGATTCTGGTGATGGAAAAGGCGCACATTGATGCCGTGTGCCGTTTTGCCCCAGAAGTCAGAGGGAAAACGTTGTTGTTCGGGCACTGGTTTAACCAGCAGGAGATCACCGACCCGTACCGCAAGAGCCGGGAAGCCTTTGAATTTGTGTATACCCAACTTGAACAATCTGCCCGCAAATGGGCGCAGGCGCTGAGCCGTTAACCAGTCAGGGATTACGATGTCAGAGAGAATTGCCGTGAAAACAGCTGAAGCGGACAAGGCGGATGAAATTGACCTAGGGCGTTTACTGGGCACAGTGCTGGATCACCGCTGGCTCATTATCAGTATCACCACCATTTTTACCATGCTGGGTATTCTGTATGCGCTGTTGGCAACCCCGGTGTATCAGGCGGATGCGATGGTGCAGGTCGAACAGAACGTCAGCGATTCGCTCATGAGCGATATTTCCAAAGTGTTGCCGGATACCAAACCGCAATCCGCGCCGGAAGTCGAGTTGCTCCGCTCCCGGATGGTGGTCGGTAAAACTGTACAGGATTTGGGGCTGGATACCGATGTGGAGCAGCAGTATTTCCCGCTGTTCGGCAAAGGCCTCGCCCGCCTGAAAGATGAAGAACCAGCCCGACTTGTTGTGTCCCGCTTGTCGGTACCGGACAGCTGGCTGGATGAAAAAATGACGCTGGCTATCGGGGAGAACGGCACTTATCGCTTTAGCGCCGGTAAGGATGCGGATTTTACCGGCCACATCGGGCAAGTCGCCTCTCAGCATGGCTTTAGTCTGCTGGTAAGCAGTACCGATGCGGCACCGGGAACGGTGTTTACCGTCAGGAAAAAAAATACGCTGACGGCTATCAATGACATTCTGGCGGAATTGTCAGTGGCGGATAAAGGGAAGGATACCGGCGTATTGCAGTTAACGCTGGAAGGCAGCGACCCTGCACTGGTGAAGAAGACGCTGACCAGTATCAGCGATAACTACCTGCAACAGAATGTGGACCGCAAGTCAGAAGAGGCGGCCAGAAGCCTGGCATTTTTGAAGGAACAGTTGCCGCTGGTGCGGGCATCGCTGGAAACAGCGGAAGACAAACTCAATAAGTACCGTCAGCAGAAAGACTCGGTGGATTTGTCGCTGGAAGCCAAGTCAGTGCTGGATACCATCGTGGATGTCGAGTCTCAGCTCAATCAGTTGACGTTCCGCGAAGCGGAAATCTCCAAATTGTATACCCGTGAGCATCCGGCTTATCGGGCGTTGCTGGAAAAACGCACCACATTGGAAAAGGAGCGGGACAGCCTGAATCGGCGCGTTAGCAGCATGCCGAAAACCCAACAGGAAATTGTCCGCCTGACGCGGGATGTGAATGTCGGGCAGGAAGTGTATGTCCAGTTGATGAATAAGCAACAGGAGCTGAGCATCAATAAAGCCAGCACCGTCGGTAACGTGCGCATTATTGATCCCGCTGTCGTGCAGCTAAAACCGGTGAAACCCAAGAAAACGCTGGTGATTGTGCTGGCAGCGATGCTGGGCGGTGTGGCGGCGATCGGGTTTGTGTTGTTGAAAACACTGCTGCATCGCGGGATTGAAAGCCCAGAGCAACTCGAAGAACTTGGCATCAATGTATACGCCAGTGTGCCGTTGTCGGAGTGGCAACAGAAGAAAGATCGGGAATTCGCTGGCAAGAATCGCAAACGCAATGCTCGCTCTGATTCGCTGTTGGCAGTGGGTAATCCGGCCGATCTGGCGATTGAAGCGATTCGTAGTCTGCGCACTAGCCTGCACTTCGCCATGATGGAAGCGAAAAACAATGTGCTGATGATTTCAGGTGCCAGCCCGGGGATCGGTAAATCCTTTATTAGTGCCAATCTGGGGGCGGTGATCGCTCAGGCGGGACAGCGGGTGTTGATCGTCGACTGCGACATGCGCAAAGGGTATGCCCACCACCTGTTGGGGGCGACGCCTGAACGTGGGTTGTCGGATATCTTGTCCGGGCAGATCGAAGCGCAGCAGGCGCTGCGTACCACGGTGGTGGAGAACCTGTTTTTTATTCCGCGCGGTCAGATTCCGCCGAATCCCTCTGAACTGCTGATGCACAGTCACTTTACCGACTTCATCAACTGGGCAACCGGGCAATTCGACATTGTGCTGTTAGATACACCGCCCATTCTGGCGGTGACCGACGCGGCGATTATCAGCCGACAGGCAGGGACCTCGCTGCTGGTAGCGCGTTTTGAAACGAATACGCCAAAAGAAGTGGAAATCAGTATCCGGCGTTTTGAGCAGAATGGGGCGCCAATCAAGGGGGTTATCCTGAATGCGGTTATCCGTCGGGCATTAAGTTATTACAGTTATGGTTATGATTCTTATCAATATTCCTATGGTTCGGATAAAAAGTAGTCAGGTGCGTGCATCAGGATGACCTATGCCCTGATGACACACCGAAAGTGTCGAAAGCACCGAAAAAAGAGAGAGAAGTGGCAGGGATGCGGCGCTGTCTGCGGTTCCTCTGACGTTGCGTCAGGGACAGGGGGAACGAGGGCGGCCATCAGGAATTAGGGCGGGTATAAACGATTAGAATAAGGACAGCCAACATGAAAATTATGATTATCAATACCTTATATCATCCTTATAAAGTAGGTGGCGCGGAGGTTTCCGTCCAGTTACTGGCTGAAGCACTGGTGCGGCACGGCCATCAGGTACGGGTGCTGTGCCTGACGCCTGACCCACAGCGCAGTGAGCAGAGAGTTAATGGCGTAGAGGTGTGCTATCTGCCTTTGGCTAACCATTACTGGCCGTTCGACGGGCAACCTCGTTCTTTCGTTCAGAAGATACGCTGGCACCTGAAAGACTACTACAACCGCGATATGCGTAGGACGGTCATGCGTGAAATTCAGGCGTTTTTGCCCGATATCGTTCACACCAACAATATTGCCGGATTTTCGGTGTCGGCCTGGTCAGCGGCGAGAGCCTGCGGGGTGAAAATTCTGCACACTAGCCGGGATTATTACCTGTTTCACCACAATGCCACCCTGTTTTCCGAAGGGCGGAATCAGGATCCTGATGCGCCAGCTATTCGTCTGCTGTCAGTCATGAAAAGACGGTTGAGTCGTCAGGTCGATGGTTATGTCGGCATCAGCCAGTTTATTAGCGAGATGCATCGTCAAGCCGGTTTTTTCCCTCATGCTCACCATGCCTTTATTTATAACACGGTACCGGCAGTCAGAAGCGGTGGCGGAAGTCAGGAGAGCACCGCGCAAGCGGACGTCAGGCGAATCGGCTTTATCGGCAAACTGTCAGCGGAGAAAGGGTTTGATGATTTTTGCGCGCTGGCCCGGCATTACCATCATCGACCCGGCTATGCCTTTTATGCCGCAGGCCGTATCACTCAGGATAACCCACTGGTGGAAGAGGCCCGTCAGTGTGGTGTGACATTGTTGGGCTTCGTCAGTCTCGAAAACTTCATGCAACAGGTGGATGTGGTGGTGTTGCCGGTGAAATGGCACGAACCGTTCGGTCGGGTAGTGGTGGAAAGCATATTCCACGGAAAGGTGGTCCTGACCAACCGGATGGGGGCGGTTGGCGAACTGGCCGCTATGCTGCCGAACATCTATTTCATGGAGGAGACCCAGATGGATGATGTGGTGAAACATGTCGAGCCGCTTTGCCCTGACATGCTGGCACATTTCACACCCAGCCGGGTCGCGCGGGAATATGAACAGGCTTACCGCAATGTACTGGGTGCCTGAGATACCCATCCCATTTATCAGTATGTTTCACGTGGGCTGAGTTAATCCGCGTGTCTTGTCAGCGTGTATTGATTGACAGAGGCTGTTTCACTTTTGCCTATGAAATGATGAATAAAGAAAACGCATAACGTTGCACTGGCTGTCATGGTGCTGCAATCAAGAATGTGGTCTTTAACGCATGGCTTTATTTGCTCTGGGTTAGTTTGGCTATCAGTTTGATTCTTAACACCATTTATTTAACACGGAGAAGGCGCTCATCGTCTGTGCCGACTCTGTATTTGCCAGGGGCAATGCACTATGCGAATTCTGATTATTAATACGTTATATCACCCCTACAAGGTAGGGGGAGCCGAAGTCTCCGTGCAGTTAATGGCGGAAGCGTTGGTTCAACGGCACCACCAGGTACAAGTACTGTGTCTGACGCCGGAAAAGCAGCGCAGTGAAACGGTAATCAATGGCGTTGCTGTGTGTTATGTGCCGTTAGCCAATGACTACTGGCCGTTTGATGGTGAAAAAAAGTCTTTCTGTCAGAAGATGCGCTGGCATCTGAAAGATCACTACAACCGTGATATGTGTGCCACCGTGATGGAGGTTATTCGGGATTTTGCGCCGGACCTGGTTCACACCAACAATATTGCGGGATTTTCGGTGTCGGTCTGGTCGGCGGCAAAGGCCTGTGGGGTGAAAATTCTGCACACCAGTCGGGATTATTATCTGTTTCACCCAAATGCGACGCTGTTTAGCCGAGGGCAAAATCAGGATCCAACAGCAGCCAGTATTCGTCTGCTGTCCTGGTTGAAAAGACGTTATAGCCGACTGGTGGATGGCTATGTCGGTATTAGTCAGTTTATTTTTGAACGCCATCATCGGGCAGGATTTTTTCCTGGTGCACCACAGTCGTTCATTTATGACATTGTGCTGCCTGCGGTTGAGGATGCTGAATCAAACACGGTAGTTGCAGACAACAGAAAACGCTGGCGTATCGGTTTTATCGGCAAGCTGGCACAGGACAAGGGATTTGACGAATTTTGCCTGCTGGCCCGCCATTACCGTCATCACCCTGAGTATGCCTTTTGTGCTGCTGGGCATATCAATCCCGGTAATCCGTTGGTAGCGGATGCTCGCGATAGCGGGGTGACGTTACTGGGCTTTGTGAGCCTGGAGGCGTTTATGCAACAGGTGGATATTGTGGTATTGCCGGTGAAATGGCATGAACCCTTCGGCCGGGTAGTGGTAGAGAGTGTGTTTTATGGAAAGATTGTCCTGACGAACCGTATGGGCGCGGTCAGTGAATTATCGACCTTATTACCGAATATTTATTTCATGGAAGAGAGTTCTCTTGAGTCAGTGACTAATATACATATAGAACCGATCAGTGCGGAAATATTGCATGCTTTCACGCCAGAGAAAATTGCCGGCGAATTTGAACGTGCTTATATGAAGATACTGATGCCGGGATGCTATCAGCATTATTTATCACCCGCAAAAGGGGAAAAATAAAACATATCAATATATTAATTCGCTTGTCTTTGGGTAGGGAATGCCGTCAAAAACAGTTTATTTCATCTAAATGGTTTCACTATTAAGTGATGCCAGAAGGGGATGTCATTCATGTATGTGAATACACGTAATTTACTGGGGCACACTACCGGTGTGCAGCGTTATACCAGAAAGATTATTGATTATATTTCCACTGAGGGTGTCAGGGTAGCATCAATACAGCCTGATAGAGTTATTTATGGTATGAAGGGGCATTTGTGGGAGCAAATTTCTCTGCCAATGAATATCTCTTCACGAGAAATATTATGGTCCCCTTGTAATACGGGGCCTTTATTGATTAAAAATCAGATTGTCACTATTCACGATACTGTACCTTTTGATCACCCCGAATGGCTGAATAAAAAATTTGTGGCCTGGTATCAATTTATGCAGCCGCGTCTGGCGAAAAAAGTAGAACACATCATCACTATTTCTGAATTTTCCCGAGAACGCATCATCCACCATTTACGCGTGCCGGCGAGTAAGGTGTCGGTGATTTATAACGGTGTGGATGTGTTACAGCCAGAGGCTGGCGGTAGTGAAACGGGAAAAAGTTTGCCAGTGGTGGATGGTGATTACTTACTGTCGGTGGGCTCACTGGAACCACGAAAAAATATTCCCCGGTTAATCAAGGCGTTTCTACGCTTCAGGCAGGAAAGCCACACGGATATGCGTCTGGTAATTGTGGGTAAGAAAGGCGTCTCACGGGTTTTTGAGGATGACGGGACACAAGCGGTGGCCGACAACCCGGCGGTGGTATTTACCGGCCATGTCAGCGATGAAGCGTTGGTGAGTTTGTATCAGCACGCGCGTGGTTTTTGCTATCCCTCGATGTACGAAGGCTTTGGCTTGCCGCCGCTTGAGGCCATGTGCTACGGCCTGCCGGTATTAACCAGCAACACCACATCAATGAAAGAGTTGTGTGAGAAACGGGCGATCCTGGTCGACCCCTTGTCGGTGGAGTCTATCGCCGAAGGCATTCACCAACTGGTGGCCGGACAAGGGCCGGCGGGGATGCGGGAAAACGGCGAGGCATTCGCCCGATCGCTGACCTGGAAGCAGTGTGCATCTGAAACGTTACGCGTACTGGAGCATTGAGACTCCTGCGGTGTAACCGAACCAATAGCGTTTTCGCTATTCCTGTGTGCCATTCAGATGTGCAAGAGACGCGATATGAAAGTTAACTTTGTAGTTCCGGTATATAACGGCGGCAGTATCTGGGAGCAGTGTGCATCGGCGCTGCACGACTGTCTGGTCGCTGAAAAATTATCACCTCAGCAGGTGCTGGTCATTGATTCGGCATCACGGGACAACTCGCTTGATGTTGCTGCCCGCTATGGTTTTCGTTGCCACTCGATTACTTCCGCCGAATTTAATCACGGCGGGACGCGTAATCTCGGTGTGGAAATGAGCGGCGGTGATGTGGTGGTGTTCCTGACCCAGGATGCGATTCCTCAGGCTTATTTTATTCGTGAGATTGTGTCGGCATTTGCCGATGAGCGGGTAGCTGTGGCGTATGGCCGCCAGTTACCTCATGACGACGCTAACCCGTTAGCCCGTCATGCGCGACGCTTTAATTACCGTTCTCGCAGCCAGATTATGGGGATGATGAATAAGGCGCAGTATGGCATCAAGACGGTGTTCAGTTCGAACTCGTTTGCCGCCTACCGGGTGAAGGTGTTCCATGAATTAGGGGGATTCCCGTCTAACACAATTCTCAGTGAGGATATGTATCTGGCCGCGCAGGCGGTACTGGCGGGATATCGGGTCGCTTATGTCGCACAAGCGGCGGTCAAGCATTCACATAATTACACGCCGATAGAGGAATTTAAACGTTATTTCGATATTGGTGTTTTCCACTGTGACGAAAAATGGATTAGGGAGGCGTTTGGCGGAGCTGGCGGCGAAGGTATGCGGTTTATTTTTTCCGAGCTCAGCTATCTAATGAAAAGAAATCATTATCTGTGGATCCCTCGTGCCTGTGTGCACAATGCCCTGAAAATTGCGGGATATAAGTTAGGGCAGCATTATCAAAAAATACCTCATGGCTTAATCAGGAAACTGAGTATGCATAAAAGATTCTGGCAATAACTTCTACTCATACAGGTGAACGACTATGGTCAGGAAAAAAGAAAATGTGGTTTATGCTATTCCCTCGCTGGTGTCGGTATTACAGCGTTTTTCTGATATGGCTGTAATCTTTATCAGTGTTGTGTTGGCATGTCTGGTAACCAAAAAAGAAATATCAACAGCGTCATATTTGATTGCGTTGATAAGCTTCTCCGTTTTTCAACTGTTGGCGGGCTTTACCCATTTTTATCGCTCATGGCGGGGGGTAGCATTGTATGCCGAGATCCGCACGCTGATTATTAATTGGGGGCTCAGCATTACATTTGGTGCCGGTATTCTGTCATTAGTGCCTAACCAATATATTGGTTACCATTTTCATGCGGTCTGGTTTTTATTTACCGTGGCGGGATTTGTGATATCACGCACCCTGATTCGGGTCGTGATACAATATTTGCGGAAATTAGGTTATAACAAGGTCAATGTGGCGTTTATCGGCGCACAACCGGCTGGGGTATATCTGGCGGAGAGTATTAAACAGGCACCCTGGCTGGGGCTGAACATCATCGGTTATTTTTCTGAAAACAGCCAGTTTCAGTACAGCTATGAGCGCAATGGCATTCGTTGCCTGGGGGATGTGGAAGAACTGGTCAGGCGGGCTCGTAAAGGGGATCTGGATAAGATCTATATCGCGTTCTCGTTGCAGGAAGCGGATCTGATCAACCACCTGACCTCAGCGCTGACGGATACCACCTGCACGGTGATGCTAGTGCCAGATATTCTGGCGTTCAACGTACTGCAGTCCCGTAGTGACATCATCAACGGCATTCCGGTGGTGTCATTGTATGACTCGCCGATGAGTGGTGTGAACCGGTTGCTCAAGCGGTTGGAGGATATCGTGGTCGCGTCGATGATTACTGTGCTTATTTCCCCGCTGTTATTGGGTATTGCGTTGCTGGTCAAGTTGACCTCCAAAGGGCCGGTGATATTCCGGCAGACGCGTTACGGCATGGACGGCAAAGCGATAGAAGTGTGGAAATTTCGCAGTATGACGGTGATGGAAAACGGCGACACGGTTATTCAAGCCTGTAAGGGGGATAAGCGTATTACACCGGTAGGCGCGTTTTTGCGCCGCACATCGCTCGATGAGCTGCCGCAGTTTATCAACGTGATTCGTGGTGAGATGTCGATTGTCGGACCTCGACCCCATGCGGTGGCGCACAATGAACAGTATCGCAAGCTGATCAAGGGTTATATGCTGCGGCACAAAATGAAGCCAGGTATCACCGGTTGGGCGCAAATTAACGGTTGGCGCGGTGAAACCGACACGCTGGAGAAGATGGAAAAACGGGTGGAATGCGATCTGTTTTATATCGAAAACTGGAGCGTCTGGCTGGATATCAAGATCATCTTTCTGACAATTTTCAAAGGATTTGTGGGTAAATCCGCGTATTAACTCATTTCTGAAAGGTCACTATTCATGAATATTCTGGTAACGGGTGGGGCTGGGTTCATTGGTTCAGCCGTGGTGCGTCATATCATTCAGCATACGCAGGACCGGGTCATGGTGGTCGATTGCCTGACTTATGCCGGTAATCTGGCATCGTTGAAAGAGGTGGCGGCCGATCCCCGTTTTTTGTTTGAGAAAGTCAACATCTGCGACCGAGCTGCGCTGGATCGGGTGTTTACGACCTTTCAGCCGGATGCGGTGATGCATCTGGCGGCGGAGAGTCATGTCGATCGTTCTATCGATGGGCCTTCCGCCTTTATTGAAACCAATATCACCGGGACCTATACGTTGCTGGAAGCCGCGCGGCAGTACTGGTCGGCGTTACCGCAAGTACGTAAAGAAGCGTTTCGTTTTCACCACATTTCGACCGATGAAGTGTATGGCGATCTGCATGGTACTGACGATCTGTTTACCGAAACCACGCCGTATGCGCCGAGCAGTCCGTATTCCGCCTCTAAAGCAGCCAGCGATCATCTGGTGCGTGCCTGGCTGAGAACCTACGGTTTACCGACGCTGGTAACCAACTGTTCCAATAACTATGGGCCGTATCATTTCCCGGAAAAACTCATCCCGCTGATGATCCTCAATGCGCTGGAAGGTAAACCGCTGCCGGTGTACGGCGAAGGCAACCAGATTCGGGATTGGTTGTTCGTCGACGATCACGCGCGGGCGCTTTATACCGTCGTCACTACCGGTGAGGTAGGGGAGACATACAACATCGGCGGTCATAACGAACGGAAAAATATTGAGGTGGTGCAAACCATCTGTACGTTGCTGGATGAGCTGAGACCGGAGAAACCGGCCGGCATCCGCCATTACGCTGAACTTATTACCCATGTGACCGACAGGCCGGGACACGATCTGCGTTACGCGATCGACGCTTCGAAGGTCTACCGGGAATTGGGTTGGAAACCGATGGAAACCTTTGAGTCCGGCATCCGTAAGACAGTGGAATGGTATCTGGCGAACGAAACCTGGTGGCGCGGCGTTAAGGATGGCTCCTATACCGGTGAACGCTTAGGTTTACCCCTTTAATCGTATTCTAGTTAAGGAAAGTTCAATGAAAGGCATTGTACTGGCAGGCGGTTCCGGCACTCGACTCTATCCGATTACCCGTGGGGTATCGAAGCAACTGTTGCCCATCTACGATAAGCCGATGATTTACTATCCGATTTCGGTACTGATGCTGGCCGGAATTCGGGATATTCTGATCATTTCCACGCCAGAGGATCTGCCCGCGTATCGTCGGCTACTGGGTAACGGTAGCCGATTCGGTCTGAATCTCTGCTATGCCGAGCAGCCGTCACCGGACGGTCTGGCACAGGCGTTTTTGATTGGCGAAACCTTTATCGACGGTGACCCCTGTGCATTGGTTCTGGGTGACAATATCTTCTTTGGTCAGAGCTTTGGTAAAAAACTGGAGAGCGTCGCGGCCCGTACTGAGGGGGCGACGGTGTTCGGTTATCAGGTGATGGATCCGGAACGTTTTGGCGTAGTGGAGTTTGATGCTAACAATCAGGCCATATCCCTGGAAGAAAAACCCAGCAAGCCAAAGTCTAACTGGGCAGTAACCGGGCTCTATTTCTATGACCATCAGGTGGTGGAAATGGCTAAGCAGGTTAAACCCTCTGCGCGTGGCGAACTGGAAATCACCACACTTAATGAGATGTACCTCCAGCAGGGCAAGTTGACTGTGGAAGTGCTGGGGCGTGGTTTTGCCTGGCTGGATACCGGTACCCATGACAGCCTGCTGGAGGCATCCCAGTTCATCAGCACTATCGAGAAACGTCAGGGCTTCAAGGTTGCCTGTCTTGAGGAAATTGCGTTTCGCAAAGGCTGGCTGACCCGTGAACAGGTGGCGGATGAAGCTCGTTATCTTGCTAAAACCCATTATGGCCAGTATCTGGCCCAGTTACTGACGGGGATATGATATGCAAGTCCATGATACTGCCATTCAGGGTGTAAAAGTGATTGAGCCTAAAGTCTTTGGTGATGCCAGAGGCTTTTTTCTGGAAACGTTTGAGAAAAAACGTTATCAGGAGATGCTGGATATCGACCTGGACTTTGTACAGGACAACCATTCCCGCTCGGCCAGAGGCGTATTGCGCGGGTTGCATTTTCAAACGGTAAACCCGCAGGGAAAACTGGTACGTGTAGTGCGTGGTGCCGTGTTTGATGTTGTCGTGGATATCCGGCCCGATTCCCCCACCTTTGGCCGCTGGGATGGCGTGACGCTGTCAGAGGAAAATAAAACCCAATTCTGGATTCCCCCCGGTTTGGCACACGGTTTTGTGGTGCTGTCTGAACTGGCGGATTTTGAATACAAGTGCACCGACTATTACAACCCTGTACATGAAAGTTGTTTGCTATGGAATGACCCGGATATCGGCATCGACTGGCCGATAGCGTCGCCTTTGTTATCGGAGAAAGATAAAAAAGGTAAAACATTTAAGGAGCTATGGGGATGAAAGTGTTGTTAACCGGTGCTAATGGTCAACTGGGACGCTGCTTTCAGGATCGGTTGCCGCAAGGATGGTCGGTACTGGCGACGGATGCCGATTCGCTGGATATCACTGACGAAGCGCAAGTGCAGGCGACGGTAACATCGTGGCAGCCGGATGCCATCGTCAACGCTGCCGCCTATACCGCGGTTGATAAAGCAGAGTCGGAGCCGGAACTGGCAACGCGTATCAATGTGGCTGGGCCGGAATATCTGGCGCGCGCGGCTCGCCAGCAGGGAGCCCGTTTTATCCATGTCTCTACCGATTATGTGTTCGATGGAACCGCGACGCGACCGTATATCGAGACGGATACCACTCACCCGCTGGGTGTCTACGGTCAGACAAAACTCGATGGTGAGCGGGTTGTGCTGAAAGTGAACCCGGCCGCGCAGATTGTACGCACGGCCTGGGTATTTAGTGAGTACGGCAATAACTTTGTGAAAACGATGCTGCGTTTGGGCCGGGAACGCGAGAGTCTGGGGGTGGTAGCGGATCAGCGAGGTTGCCCAACCTATGCCGGTGATATTGCCGATGCCATTATCAGTTTGTTACAACAGCAGGCTGATGGTGGGTTGTACCATTTCTGTGGTGATGAAGAAGTATCATGGCATGAGTTTGCCAGCACTATCTTTACCCTGGCTCATGAACAGCACGTGTTGGCCCGTGTACCGGTGGTCAACGCGATTACCACCGAGCAGTATCCGACGCCAGCGGCGCGACCGGCGTATTCCACACTGGATTGCGCCAAGATAGTCCGTCTTGGCATACCGCCGTCCGACTGGCGGGCAGCATTAAACACTATCATTCCTAAATTACGCTGATAATCATCAGGCGCGGTAAATCCCGTGCATGGATTTACCGCACATCGTTTTTGTATTTCCTTATCTTCGGTAGCAGAGATGACAGGTCACGATCGGATCAGTATCGCGTTGGCCACCTATAACGGTGGACGTTATATCAAACAGCAACTGGATTCTATCCAGCATCAAACGCATCAGAACATCATGATTCATGTGTGTGATGACGGTTCCCGTGATAACACACTGGATGTGGTGCGCAGTCATGCGCTTTATCAGCAAGGTAAAATCCGCCTTTATCCCGGTGAGGGTGGGCTGGGGGCGATGAAAAACTTTCGTCGCGCGATTGCCTGCTGTGAAGACGGCTATATCGCCTTGTGCGATCAGGATGATTATTGGGTACCGGAAAAACTGGCGTTGTTGTTAAACGAGGTCAAATCCCATGAACAGGGCGGAGCCAGGCCGGTGTTGGCGTTTTCCGATCTGGAAATTGTGGATACGGTATTGGAGCCGCTGTACCCCTCTTTTTATCGTGCGTCGATTAAATCGTCAGCGGCCAGCCAGCCGGAGGATTTTGTCGTCAGCAACCATATCCCGGGTTGCGCTATGTTGTTTAACCGAGCGTTGAAACAGTTGATAGAACCGATGCCGGACGATATCCGTATGCACGACTGGTGGATTGCGATGATCGCCGCTCATAGCGGTAAAATAAGCTATGTGGATAGGCCGCTGATTAAATATCGTCAGCACGGTAACAATACCGTTGGTGCGCCCGGTATTTTGCGAAAACGTCTGTTACCGGACAGCCTGTTGTGCCTGAGAAGTTACCCCACCACTCGCAAGCACAGCCACATGATGCTAAGCGCCCTGAAACACTTTTGTCAGCAGCACCAGTCTGACCATACCGATTTTCTACGTGTGATCCGCGGAGAGGCCGGGGTTCGGCACAAGCTGTCGTTGATGCGGCGGGCGCGTAACGGCGAGCGGAAGCTGCTGAGTTGTGCAATCTGGTGGATGGTATGAGTGATAAAAAGGCAATAAAGCGCGAAGTTATCTCTCTCTACGTTATCCAGATTTCCAACATGCTGCTGCCGCTGGTGACGTTTCCCTACCTTGCCAGAGTGCTGGGGGTGGAGTTCTTCGGAAAACTCAGTTACGCTCAGTCAATCAGTTTTATCGCGCTGTTTATTGTCGATTTTGGTTTTAACTTTTCTGCTGCCCGAAAGGTCAGCGCTCATGCTGGTAACACGGCAGCGATTAATGTCCTGTATTCGAATGTGCAGTGTGCCAAGACCGTGTTATTTGTGGTGATGATGGTGGCTGGTACAGTGGTGGACCTGTTAACGGCGCAGTCGAAAATGGACGGTATCCTGTTTTTTATCGGACTGGTGTCGTCGTTAAGTTCGTTGTTGTCAGCCGCCTGGTTATTTCAAGGATTGGGGAAAAACTCCCATCTGGCTATCCTGAACCTGATTTTTCGCGTGCTGGCGCTGGGCCTGATTTTTTTGCTGGTGGCTTCACCAGCGGATATTTATCTGGCAGCACTGATTCAACTGTTTCCCCCAGTGCTGGTTGGGCTGGTGATTCAGTGCCAGTTGAAACGTCGCGAATCGGTAAGCTGGCAGTTATCTGGTATCAATCGGCAAACCGTGATGGGCGAAATCAAAGAGAGTTTTCACAACTTCTCTGCGTCGCTCTTCACGTTGGGGTTCACTTATCTTAACCCCGTTTTCATCAAGTTTCTGTTTGGCGATGCGGCACTGGGCCACTATGCAGTAGCGGACAGGCTGGCATCCGTATTACGTCAGTTGTATAACCCGATTGTGCAGGGTAATTTCAGCCATATTTGCAGTTTGTACAATCAGCAGGCGTATAGCGCCATTCGGGCCCGGTTGAAAAAGGTACTCATGATGTTTTCGTTGCTGACCGGCTGCGCTTTTTTGGGCAATCTGTTGGTGGGCGCGCCGTTAATTCACTGGGTGTTCGGTAAGGAGTACAATATTAATGCGCTGCTGACCATCATGATAGTCACGCAGTTTGTGATTTCATTGTCGATCATTCTGGTTAATCTGATCATTATTCCTGCCGGGTTGAGTCTTTATCTGAAACGCGTCTATTTCGTTGGGCTGCTATGCCACTTTTCCTATCTGTTTTTCTTTGCCGAATGGTGGGGGGTTGCGGGCGTCGCCGTGGCGGTCGGGGCGACGGAACTTATCATTACCGTACTCTTCTTTGGGATGGTGATGAAAAAGAACACACTGGGTCATCGGATGGCAGATCTATCCCAATAAGCTAACCCATCAATAGCTATTCCATCAATAATGTAACGACTGTATCAGCATTTAATCATAAACAGGGATAATACCGAGTGTCTGAATGGAGTCGCTGTTGTCACCCTGTTTTCCCAGGAGAGAGTCATGATAAGAAATGCCATTCTGGTGGTGTTGTACAATAAAGGACTGGAATCATCGGCAACGTTACAGACGTTGATTCAACATCCATTTAAACATGTTAAGTTAACTATTCATAATAACGGACCATTTCGTATTTCTGAGGAAGATGCTTTTTTTCTGCGGCTGAAAACGATTTATGAGCAAGTTGAATTGGTGAATTGCCTGGAGAACAAGCCGTTAAGTCAGGTCTATAATCAATTTATCATGAGTAATCTGCAGGTGGAGCGATGGGTCATTCTGGATGATGATACCACCATAAATGAATCCTTCTGGTTCGCGGTAGAACACACCCAGGCAGATATTGAGTGCCCCAGGATTATTTCCAGTATTAATTACAAAACCTACTACCCGGTATCCCAAGGGGAGATTGTATTGAATTATCAGGAGTTGGATCCGGCAACGGCGTTTTCTATTGGTTCAGGGCTGATTATTCACCGTCGGTTATGGGATGTGTTCGAGCGGCATGGGTTGTCATTATTCGATGAGAACTATGCGCTGTACGGGGTTGATGTCAGCGTGTTTCGTCGTATACACCGACTGAGCGCAGGTGGCGAAACCTTTTTACTGAAAAGTAGTTGTTATCTGGAACATGCGCTTTCTCGCTCTGAAAAGAAAGAAAGTGAATTTAGAATAACGGAAAACCTGATTGATTTGGCGGTGTCAGCGCGTCGATATCCCCAGTTTCATTTGTATTACCATCTTGGCTGGCGGTTGTTTAAACAATTTATTCGGTTGCGGTTTAAAACGGTTTTGGTTGCCATTCAGGCCTTCTTTCGTGGTAAGCACCCTCGCTGTAGTTAATTTTTTATTAATGAATTTATTGATGAATAAAATTAATTACTCCTGGTGACAGGCTGAATTACGTCTTCAATCTGAGCCTTATTTTATTCAATAAACTTTAGTAATACCCCTATGCCCAATATGATTCAGACGCAACGTGTGCACGTCGCTGCTGCCTGAAATATGTGGGTATCACCACCACATTTAGTAAGGTGTGATATGTCTAACATTATTCCTGTCATTATGGCTGGTGGCAGTGGTAGCCGATTATGGCCGCTATCCCGAGAATTATTTCCCAAACAGTTTTTGTCACTGGGCGATGAGAGCCAGTACAGCTTATTGCAAAATACGCTGGCGCGCTTGCAGGGGGTGCCGTTTCTGGTACAGCAGCGACCACTGGTTATCTGCAATGAGGATCATCGTTTTCTGGTCGCTGAACAGTTGCGCGAACAGCAACAACTGGGCAGCAACATTATTTTGGAACCCACCGGGCGCAATACCGCGCCGGCAATTGCACTGGCCGCCCACCTGAGCGTTAAAACCGACCCTGATAGCATTTTGTTGGTATTGGCCGCCGATCATCTGATTAAAAAAACCGAAAATTTCCATCGGGCTGTTCAGCAGGCGTTGCCGTATGCCTGCGAAAACAAACTGGTGACGTTTGGTATTGTCCCGACCACGCCGGAAACCGGTTATGGCTATATCAAGACCGGTGAACCACTGTCTGATGGCGGGTTTACGGTCGATGAGTTCGTGGAGAAACCCAGTCTGGCAACCGCCGAACGTTACCTGACATCGGGTAAATATTGCTGGAACAGCGGCATGTTTATGTTCCGTGCCGACAAATACCTCAATGAACTGCAACACCATCAACCTGATATTTACGAGTTAACCCGTGTGGCAATGGCACGCAGCCAGCGCGATATGGATTTTATCCGTGTGGAGCCGCGTGCGTTTAGCGATTGCCCCAATGATTCCATTGATTACGCCGTGATGGAGAAAACGCATGATGCGGTCGTTATCGCCTTTGACGCTGGCTGGAGCGATGTGGGGTCGTGGTCGTCCTTGTGGGAGGTATCGCAGAAGGATGAACAGGGCAACGTAACCGTAGGGGATGTCATCACGCTGGATAGCCACAACAACTACGTTTCTACCTCTGCACCGCTGGTGGCGACCATCGGTATTGATGACGCGATCATCGTCAACACCGGGGATGCATTGCTGGTCGCGGCGAAAGAACGGGCGCAGGACGTCAAAAAAGTCGTAGAGCGTCTGAAAGCGCAGAACCGACATCAGTTTCGTGACCACACCGAGTCATTTCGTCCCTGGGGTAAGAGCAGCAGCATTGATGCTGGTGAGCACTATCAGGTGAAAAAACTCACCGTACGGCCAGGGCAGGGCCTGTCGTTACAGCAACATTTTCACCGAGCGGAGCACTGGATCGTGCTATCGGGTACGGCCAGGGTTCAGGTTGATGACAACACCTATTTTCTGTCGGAAAACCAATCCACGTTTATCCAGCCGGGGGCGGTGCATACGCTGGAAAACCCCGGTTTGATTGACCTGGTGATGATTGAGGTGCGTTCAGGCCGTTACCTGGAAGAGGACGACATCGTCCGTTTGCATGACCGTTATGGTCGGGTATAAAGGGAGAAGGGCAGATGTCCGTATTAACCTGCTTTAAAGCCTATGATATTCGCGGTGAGTTGGGCGTTGAGCTCAACGAAGAGATTGCCTACCGCATTGGACGGGCCTATGCCGAGGTTATTCAACCTCAACGTGTCGTTGTCGGGGGCGATGTTCGGCTAACCAGTGAAGCATTGAAACACGCACTGGCCGATGGCCTGCGCGATGCCGGAGTCGATGTCTACGACATCGGTTTATCCGGTACAGAAGAAGTCTATTTTGCGACGTTTCATTTCGGCATGGATGGCGGTATTGAAGTGACCGCCAGCCATAATCCGATTAATTATAACGGCATGAAGCTGGTACGTGCCGGCTCTCAGCCTATCAGCGGCGACAGTGGGCTGACGGATATCCAACGCCTGGCGCAGGAAAATCGTTTTGCTCCCGTCAATCCTCAGCATCGTGGTCGCTATGAAACATTGGCGATATCGCAACCGTATATCGCGCATCTGATGTCGTACATTAATCCGCGTAACCTGACGCCGATGAAGATCGTCATCAATAGTGGTAATGGAGCTGCAGGTCATGTGGTGGATGCACTGGAGGTGGAGTTAGGTCGCCATGGTGCGCCGGTCACCTTCGTCAAGCTCCATCATCAACCGGATGGCGCTTTTCCGAATGGCATTCCTAATCCGCTACTACAGGAATGTCGCGCTGATACCGCCCGTGCCGTCGTGGAGCATCAGGCGGATTTCGGTGTGGCGTTTGACGGTGATTTTGACCGTTGCTTCCTGTTTGACCATCAGGGGCGCTTTATCGAAGGGTATTATATTGTTGGGTTACTGGCGGAGTCGTTCCTTAATAAAGCGCCAGGTTCCACCATTATTCACGACCCACGTCTGACCTGGAACACGGTCGATATCGTGACCGGCAAAGGCGGCAATCCGGTGATGTCAAAAACCGGTCATGCCTTTATCAAGGAACGGATGCGTAAGGAAGATGCCATTTATGGCGGTGAAATGAGTGCGCATCACTACTTCCGCTCGTTCGCTTATTGTGACTCCGGTATGATTCCGTGGTTGCTGGTGGCGGAGTTGATCAGTGTTCGCGGACAATCGCTGTCGCAACTGGTGAGTGAGCGTATGCGCGCCTATCCCGCTTCCGGTGAGATCAACTCTCTGCTGGCAGACCCGGCAGCGGCTATAGCGCGTGTGCGCGCTGCGCTGGAACCACAGGCACTGGCGGTGGATGAAACCGACGGCATCAGTCTGACATTTGCAGACTGGCGTTTCAATTTGCGCAGTTCCAATACTGAACCTGTGGTGCGGCTTAATGTCGAATCACGACAGGATGTTCGGTTAATGGAAGAAAAAACCCGGACGATTCTGGCGCTGTTGCGTCAGTGTTGAGGTGATTTCTGGCACCCTCTTGCAGTTTTCCGCGCTTAGCGGGTGCTGAATCAAGGCGGTGGATGGTATTATCTCTGCCATTCAAGTCACGTTAAGAGTTCCTGAATGAAATTTCTTGTTACCGGAGCGGCCGGCTTTATCGGCTTCTTTACCTGTCAGTCACTCTGCGCTGCCGGCCATACGGTGGTGGGGATAGACAACCTCAACAGTTACTACGAGGTATCGCTCAAGGAGGCGCGGCTGGCAAAACTGCGCACGCTGGCCGGTTTTCGTTTTGAACGCATTGATATTGCCGATAGTCAGGCAATGGCAGCGTTGTTCGCGGCGGAAAAATTTGAGCGTGTTATCCATCTTGCGGCGCAAGCCGGGGTGCGGTACTCGCTGGAAAACCCGATGGTGTATGCGGAAAGTAACCTGATAGGCCACCTGAATGTACTGGAAGGTTGCCGCCACAGTGGCGTCGGTCATCTGATTTATGCCTCTTCCAGTTCGGTATACGGACTGAACAGCAAAACACCGTTTGAAACCACCGACTCGACCGATCACCCGATTTCGCTGTATGCCGCGACCAAGAAATCCAACGAACTGATGGCGCATTCCTACTCGCACCTGTATGACCTGCCGACTACCGGGTTGCGCTTTTTCACGGTGTATGGACCGTGGGGGCGTCCGGATATGGCGTTGTTCAAGTTTACCCGCCGTATTCTGGCTGGTGAACCGATCGATATCTACAATCAGGGCGATATGTGGCGTGATTTCACCTATGTGACGGATATCGTGGAAGGTGTGTTGCGTGTCGTCGATCAGATACCGACGCGTCAGGCTGACTGGAAGGTGGAAAGCGGCTCGCCAGCCACCAGTTCTGCACCCTACCGGCTCTACAATATTGGCAACGGTAGCCCGGTGCGGTTGATGGATTTCGTCACTGCGTTGGAGTCAGCGTTGGGACGTGAGGCGGTGAAAAACTTCATGCCGATGCAGGCTGGCGATGTTTATCAGACCTATGCCGACACCAGCGATCTGTTCGCGGTAACAGGCTATCGGCCGCAAGTCGGGGTGAACGAAGGGGTGCGCGCCTTCGTAGACTGGTATCGGGATTTCTATCAGGCCTGAACGACATAAAACGAGATATTACGGCATTAGGCGGCGGACATTTCTGCGGCTTTGCTATGTTCTGTGACGGGTACAGAGTGTTACCCGGTAGGATGAATGTGGACAGATGATGAAAATTGCAATTGCGGGTACCGGTTATGTTGGCTTGTCCAACGCCATGCTGCTGGCGCAGCATAATGAAGTCGTCGCGGTGGATATCCTCGCCGAAAAAGTGGACATGCTGAACAAAGGCATCTCCCCGATTGTGGATAAGGAAATCGAAGCGTATCTGCGCAACCCGGCGCTGAATTTTCGTGCCACGCTGGATGCTGACTCCGCGTATCGGGGAGCAGAGTTCGTAATTATCGCCACGCCGACAGATTACGATCCGAAAACCAATTACTTCAACACGCGCTCGGTGGAAGCGGTGATCAGCAAAGTACTGGAAGTGAACCCAGACGCCGTTATGATCATCAAATCTACCATCCCGGTGGGGTATACCGCACAGGTTCGTGAGCAGTTCGGTACCGAAAATATCATTTTCTCGCCGGAGTTCCTGCGTGAAGGCCGTGCACTGTACGATAACCTGTATCCATCCCGTATTGTGGTGGGGGAACGTTCTGAACGTGCCGAGCGTTTCGCTCGTCTGCTGGTCGATGGGGCCATCAAGACCAATATTCCGGTGCTGTTTACCGGGTTAACCGAAGCCGAAGCGATCAAATTGTTTGCCAATACCTATCTGGCAATGCGTGTGGCCTATTTCAATGAGCTTGATACCTATGCTCAGACATTGGGGTTGGATAGTAAGCAGATTATCGAAGGTGTTGGGTTGGATCCGCGTATCGGCCAGCACTACAACAACCCGTCGTTTGGTTATGGTGGTTACTGCCTGCCGAAGGACACCAAGCAATTGCTGGCTAACTATGAATCCGTGCCGAATAACCTGATTCGGGCGATTGTCGATGCCAACACCACCCGTAAGGATTTCATTGCTGATTCAGTGATTCGACGCGGTCCGAAAGTGGTGGGGATTTACCGACTGGTGATGAAAACCGGGTCTGATAATTTCCGCGCCTCCGCGATTCAAGGGGTGATGAAGCGAATCAAGGCCAAAGGTATCGATGTGGTGGTGTATGAACCCGCGTTGAAAGAGTCGGAGTTCTTCCGTTCCCGTGTGATTCATGACCTGGAAGAATTCAAACAGATGTCTGATGTCATTCTGTCGAACCGAATGGCACCGGAATTGTCTGATGTAATGGAAAAAGTGTATACCCGCGATCTCTTTGGGGCTGATTAGGTGTATTCTGGCGCCAGAAAAATCAATGTGGCGCGGTCGTTGCCTCGTCGCGACAAACAGCAGCATGTTTTTTGAGAGAACACGAAATGACAGCATTAAAAGCGATTATCCCCGTTGCCGGCTTAGGGATGAACTTGTTGCCGGTTACCAAAGCGATTCCGAAAGAGATGCTTCCGCTGGTTGACCGGCCGGTAATCGAAAAGATTGTCAACGAATGCGTTAATGCGGGCATTAAAGAGATTGTGCTGGTCACGCACGCCTCTAAAAACGCCATTGAAAACCATTTTGATACCTCTTTCGAGCTGGAGTCGATGCTGGAAGAGCGCGCCAAACGACAGTTGCTGGCGGAAGTTAAGTCCATTTGCCCGCCGGGCGTGACTATCATGAACGTGCGCCAGGGGCAGACGTTGGGGCTGGGGCACGCGGTGTCCTGCGCTCACCCGATTGTCGGCAACGCGCCGTTTGTCGTGGTGCTGCCGGATGTGGTGATGGACGACAGCTCCGCTGATCAGTCGAAAGACAATCTGGCGCTGCTGATTTCCCGTTTTGAAGAAACCGGCCACAGTCAGGTGCTGGTAAAACACCGCCCGTATGAAGTGTTGCCGGAATACTCCATCGTGGAATGCGAGAAGCCGCTGAATCAGGCGGGCGACGCGTCGGCGATCACCTCCATGATCGAGAAACCAGAACTGGCGCCGGTGGAAGGTTCGGACCTGTCCGCGGTTGGCCGTTATGTGCTGACGGCCGAAGCCTGGCCGATTCTGGAAAACATCGTGGCGGGCGCGTGGGGTCGTATCCAACTGACCGACGCTATCGCTGAGCTTATCAAAACCCAGCAGGTGGATGCGGTTCAGATGACGGGTCGTAGCTTCAACTGCGGCCGGAAGATGGGATACGTGCAGGCGTTTGTTTCCTACGGCCTGCGCAACCCAGAACTGGGTGATGCCTTTAAAACCAAAATCAAGGCGTTGCTGGAAAAATATTAATTACTGCTTTGAGCCCGATAACACACCGGTGTTATCGGGTTTTCTTGATAAAGTCCTCAATAATTAGTTGAATTGTTTATTCTATTAGAATTTATTGCGTCATTTTTTTATTATTCGGTTATACGGCAAAGGCTATTTGGCCAGTGATTGCTGACTTTATTACACACGCATAGCATTAGAATGAAAAAGATAAATAAAATCCTGATGGTCTGCCCGACAGGGTTTGGGACGACCAAAAATGGACGTGACTTGGCTGAAGCGTTCATTTCTCTGGGGTATGACGTTCAATTGGTGAACAGTGATTGTAGGCCATTGGTTCAGTCGCTAACGCCTAAATTTCTGCGTAATAAACTGTTTTCCGAACAGTGCCGCTTCTATTTTAATGAATACTTGCTGAATCAGTGCGCCAGACTGAGGCCGGACATGGTCTTTGCGATAAAGCCCGTCAATGTTTTTGCCGAGACGGTCAAGACCATTTCCAATATGGGTATTATGACCTGTAGTTACTGGATTGATGATCCGTTGGATTTCGAACGTGCGGTAGTGGCTTCGGCACCGTTTGATATTCATTTTACCAACGATCGTGGTTCGGTTGCTAATTATGCACGTCATGGCATTAAAGCCCGACATTTACCCTCTGCGGTTAACCCGACGCTGTTTTATCCGCTAAAGAAGGCCACACCGCGTTATTCCCTGAGCTTTGTCGGAACTTTTGGCGAGTACCGGCGAAGTATTCTTAACCAGGTTGTTATGCCGGTTCATGCTTTTGGACCAGGTTGGAAAAAAAACACCCGTGCGGATGAGAGGATTATTCCGATGCCGGAGGTGTTTGGTAAAAAAACCAATCAGGTATTTAATCACAGCCATATTAATCTGAATGTCCATACCTGGAATGGGGTGGGGACTGCCATGAACCTGCGGTTATTCGAAGTACCTGCGGCAGGGGGCTTTCTGTTGACGGATAGCGTGGATGAAATTGGTGAGTATTTTACCCCTGGTGTCAATATTGAGACCTGGCACTGTGTTGACGAGTTAAATGACAAAATTCGCTTTTATCAGCAAAACGCAGCCGCGCGGGAACGAATCACTACTGCATCCCGCGAGCACGTGCTGAAAAATCATATCTACCGGCAGCGTTGTCAACAAATTCTGGCTGATATTGCCTGTTGAATGCCTGTTTGCTGTGTAACAGAAGAGGAGGTCTACGCCGATGTTGTACTGTAATGGCGTAGATCCTTATCCGGCGCACCAATAACTACCCACTCAGCCGTTAGCTGGGTTACCATGTCAGCCTGCTTTTTGTTGCCTGGGGCGCAATCAGCCGCAGGCAGGTTACCTTCAGACAGGAGTTGTTTTAATGTCCAAACAGCAAATTGGCGTTGTCGGTATGGCGGTCATGGGGCGCAATCTGGCGCTTAACATTGAAAGCCGGGGTTATACCGTTTCCGTCTTTAACCGTTCCTCAGACAAAACGGACGAAGTGATTGCCGAGAACCCAGGTAAAAAACTGGTACCGTGCTACACCGTCGAAGAGTTTGTTGAATCTCTGGAAAAACCGCGCCGTATCCTGTTGATGGTTAAAGCAGGTGAAGCGACGGATAAAACCATTGAATCACTGAAACCGTATCTGGAAAAAGGCGACATCCTGATCGATGGCGGCAACACCTTCTATAAAGACACTATCCGCCGTAACCGTGAGCTGTCTGCCGAAGGGTTTAACTTCATCGGCACCGGCGTGTCTGGTGGTGAGGAAGGCGCGCTGAAGGGCCCGTCCATTATGCCTGGCGGCCAGAAAGAAGCCTATGAACTGGTCGCGCCGATTCTGCAGCAGATTGCTGCCCGTGCCGAAGGCGAGCCTTGCGTGACCTATATTGGCGCTGACGGTGCCGGTCATTATGTGAAAATGGTGCACAACGGCATCGAATACGGTGACATGCAGTTGATTGCGGAAGCCTATGCATTGCTGAAACAGGCGCTTGGGCTTTCCAATGACGAGCTGGCAAGCACCTTTGCTGAGTGGAACAAAGGTGAACTGAGCAGCTACCTGATTGAGATAACCGCCGATATCTTCACCAAGAAAGACGAAGAAGGTAAATACCTGGTCGATGTGATTCTCGATGAAGCGGCCAACAAAGGTACCGGTAAGTGGACCAGCCAGAGCTCGCTGGATCTGGGTGAACCGTTGTCTCTGATTACCGAATCGGTGTTTGCTCGTTACCTGTCTTCGCTGAAAAACCAGCGTGTGGCTGCCTCTAAGGTGCTGAGTGGCCCGGTAGCGCAGGCGTTCAATGGCGACAAAGCCGGGTTTGTGGAAAAAGTGCGTCGTGCGCTGTATCTGGGGAAAATCGTTTCCTACGCGCAGGGTTTCTCTCAGTTGAAAGCGGCTTCTGACGAAAACAACTGGAGCCTGAACTACGGTGAAATCGCCAAGATCTTCCGTGCCGGTTGTATTATTCGCGCCCAGTTCTTGCAGAAGATCACCGATGCTTATGCCGAAAACGCCGATATCGCCAATTTGCTGCTGGCACCGTACTTCCGCCAGGTCGCCGACGACTATCAGCAGGCGCTGCGTGATGTGGTGTCTTATGCTGTACAGCAGGGTATCCCGACCCCGACCTTCTCTGCGGCAATCGCTTATTATGATAGCTATCGTTCTGAAGTATTACCGGCTAACCTGATTCAGGCTCAGCGCGATTATTTCGGTGCGCATACTTATAAACGTATTGATAAAGAAGGCGTATTCCATACCGAATGGTTGGAATAACATTCTGAAATATCTTCTTATCTCAAAACCGGATAGAAATATCCGGTTTTTCTTTCTCAATATCTCATCGTAAATAACTAAGACTTTTCCGAGAATATTTCATCTCATTGTAACTAATGGGGAAAATATAGCACTCTTGCGACTTGTCTTATTTTCTTATCCGTCTAATCCTGCTTTTCTTATTCTTTATCTGAGTCTTGGTTCGGATACTTCCCGTATGCGGGCGATTATTTCATAAAGGATCAATTGAAATAATTACTTCATCAGTCATGGGGAAGATCCAACCTGGCTGATTAATTCGGCCAGTCGTGGGGTAGGGAATAATTTTCGAATTATCCCTGTCCTATCTCCTTAACGGGAAATAAAAGGAAATGGTAATGATGAAGAAAACGTTGGCGACCCTGGTGTTGGCTCTGGCCATCCCGGCGGGCGCACTGGCGGCTGAACAGCCGACAGTCAATGGCGGCCAGCCTGTTGGAGGGGTGACCTTCCAGGGCAGCGGTATCGCGGCTGGTTCTCATGCGTTTAGTGCGGCTCATGGCCGCGGTACCGGCTATGGTTATGGGTTTGGCCGTGCCGTCGCGGCTGGCGTCGTATCTGCCTCCACCAGTACGACCTCCAGTACCGTAGGAACCAGCACCTCAACCGTGACGTCAACTCGCGGTTAATGATGGGCTATTCACCAAGGCCACTCCGGTGGCCTTTTTTCTGCTTCAGGATGTTCAGGCGAGAACCCGAACAATGAAAAGAATCCTTGAGTTAACACTGTTCAGGATACTGGTGATGTTTTGCTGCATAACGGGGCTGACAGGGTGTTCTCAGCAAATCAGTCAACTTGGGCGGGACTTTCGGCTGGCGTTGTGGGGAAGGGAAGACGTAAGCATGACGCCACAACAGGTTGCACAACTTCCCTATGCCTCGGCATATCTGAAAGTAGGTAAGGCACCGCGTGCTTTTGTCGTACTGGCGTTTGTTGATAACCAGCAGTTGCAATGGGTGACGGAAGATAAAAACAGTGTGACGACGCGTTTTGGGCGACTGGTGAAAACGCAAGGCTGGGGAGAAGACATTCGGCATGTTACCGAACTGGACTCAGACCCGCTGAGCCTTGGGTTGCTCAAGCCCGGCACACCCAAAAACTGGCACACCGTGATGAGTTGGTCACAGGTGCTGCGTGGCGGCTATGAGCTGCAATCTGTATTCGAGAACAAAGGTCTGGAAACCCTGACCGTAATGAACACCCCTGTAAAGGCGGTGCGCTTTGATGAGCAGGTAACCGTTCCGGCACTGGGCACACATTACACCAACCAATACTGGCTGGATCCGGCCTCCGGGCAGGTCATCCAAAGCTATCAGTACATGGGGCCAAACATGGCTCAGGTTCAGTTCACCGTACTTAAGCCATACAGTAAATAGGGTTATTTTATGTTGTCATTCAATCGTCTGGCTGCCCTGTTACTGCTGGTGGCCGGAACATCAGGGGCAGCGCAGTTAACGGTCAAGGTTGCGAATGAAACGCTACCTGCCGTCGAGCTGGACGACGGCACGCGTCTGGATCAGTTCTATAGCCGGATAACGTTTGCGGACAATGTTAACTGGCAGACGGCATTACTCACCAATGAGCGTGTGACGCAGCAAGCCAAAGAAACGGGAGAGAAATTACAGGCCCGGCTCTATCAACTGCAACTGGCCTGGCAGATTGACGGTGATGGCGACTGGGCGATAGCCGCCTGGTATATGGCGCAGGCGCTAAAACAAGTGAACGCCGTTGGCCGCATTCGCGCCAGTATCGCGCCGGACATCATCCGGTTATCGCAGCGTAAGAATCGCCCGCTGGTGGGGAACTACACCCTCTATCTCTCGCCGTATCGGCAGCAGTTCTTCCTGTTTGGGTTAATCAGTACCGGCATTGATATCGGCACACCAAACGTGTTTAAGGACATCGACCTTAAGCCAGGCTGGTCGGTCGAGCAATACATTGGCAGGCGACGTTTCTTGCCGGGCGGTGATAACCGGGAAGGATATCTGATCTCGGGTGACGGACACTGGCGCAAGGTTCCACTGGCTACCTGGAATCGCCAGCACCATGAACCGGCGGCCGGAGAAACGCTGTTCATCGGTTTCGATCCTTCCATTTTGCCTGACGGCTTCTCTTCGCTGAATGCGCAGATTGCCGACTATCTTGCCAATCGGATTCCACACTAATGGCTAATCACACCATGTTGAAACTACGCTGCCTGTCACTGGCGATAGGTAGCGCATTGGGAACGTCGGCTCAGGCGGCGGATAGGGATAATAACGACGCAGTGAATCGTAGCGGTTATTACCAACCCGCTGGCGTGTCGCAGATGGATTTTGGTGGCGTGGGGTTATGGCAGATGCCGAGCGCGCGTATGGCGGACACCGGTGAGTTTAGCGCCAGCTACCGTGATAATCAGGAGTATCGTCGTTATGCCATTTCATTGCAGCCGCTCGACTGGCTGGAAATGACCCTACGCTATACCGATATTCGTACCCGACCTTACAGCACCTCGCCCTCGTTCAGCGGACATCAAACCTATAAAGACAAAAGTTTTGACGTCAAAGCGCGGCTATGGCAGGAAAGTCGTTGGTTGCCGCAGGTTTCTCTGGGGTTGAGGGATATCGCCGGGACCGGCCTGTTCGACAGCGAATATCTGGTGGCCAGTAAACGCTGGGGACCGTTCGATTTCTCACTGGGGATGGGCTGGGGCAATATGGCGCAGAGCGGTAATATCGTCAATCCCGCCTGTCGGTTGTCAGCGGGATTCTGTACCCGCTCCGCTTCCACCGAAACCGGGCAATTCGCGGCGAAGAATTTTTTCCACGGGCCAGCCGCGCTGTTCGCCGGGCTGGAATACCAGACTCCCTGGGACCCACTGCGCATCAAGCTGGAATACGACAGTAACGATTACAGTAAGGAGGCGGCTGATCAGACACGCCCCGCCTCACAGCATATCAAGCAGGATTCGCCGATTAACGTCGGCCTGGTGTATCGCGCTACCGATTGGCTGGATACCTCGCTGTCGTGGGAGCGTGGCAATACCCTGATGTGGGGTTTTACCTTGCGAACCAACTTTAATCATCTCAGGCCACAGCATCCGGATGATGAACCACCGGTCTATCTGCCATCGAAAAATGCAGCTGGCGGCACCGACTGGCGGCGTGTCTCGCAGGAACTGGATGAGCAGGCCGGTTTCAGCGAACCAGATATTTATACTGATGGTCAGCAGGTCACGGTGGTGGCGGATCAGTATAAATATAACAGTGATGCGCAGGCCAGCCGGCGGGCGGCAACGGTGCTGGCGAATAACCTGCCGGAGAGTGTGGCGCAGTATCATATCGTGACACGTAGCGGCCCACTGACCACCGCCAGCACTCGTGTGGATGCGGCGGCATTTCGTCAACTGGAATCCGGCGACACACCGCTCGGGGTAGATGAACCGGATCCCTATCACGTAGAACCCTTGTCAGAGCCGCGGGGCCAGCAGGTGTTGCATACCACACCGCCGCGTTTTTCCTACGGCATTGACCCGTCGTTGCAGCAGTCGTTTGGCGGCCCGGAATCGTTTTATATGTATCAGTTGTCCGCGAATGCCAGTGCGGATTACCGCATCACGGACAACTGGCGGCTGGGCGGTACGCTGAACATCAACCTGCTCAACAACTACGATCAATTCAATTTTAAATCGCCGCCGCAGGATGGCGCGGCGTTGCCCCGTGTTCGTACCCATATCCGTGAATATGTGACGTCGTCAGATGTTTTGCTGACCAATCTACAACTGTCTCGTTACGATCACCCCGCTCGCGACTGGTATACCCAGGTCTATGGCGGTTATCTGGAAATGATGTATGCCGGGGTAGGGGGCGAAGTGCTGTATCGACCATTTGGCAGCAACTGGGCGGTTGGGATGGATGTTAACTACGTTAAGCAACGTGACTGGGACGACCCGCAGCGGTTGAGGGATTACAGCGTCACCACCGGTCACCTCACCACCTACTGGTCGTTGCCGTTTGTCAAAGGCGGGTTGGCGAAAATCAGTGTCGGGCGTTATCTGGCGGGCGATAAAGGTATCACGCTGGATCTGTCGCGCCGCTTCGACAGTGGGATTGTGGCCGGTGCTTTTGCGACCGTCACCAATGTCAGCGCCAGTGAGTACGGCGAAGGCAGTTTCACCAAGGGCATCTACTTTACGATCCCGTTTGATCTGCTGTTTAGTTCGCCGACGACCCGCCGCGGCTCCATTGGCTGGGTTCCGCTCACCCGAGATGGCGGCCAGATGTTGGATAGACGTGATGTGCTGTACAACATGGTTGATAGGGAATAAAGCGGGCGGGTGGATAGGTGACCCGCACCGCCAGATGAGTTGTCGACACCTCTCGCAAAACGGGAGGTGTCGGCAGCATCAGGGGTGGATCCGTAGTGAAGGTGCGGATGTCAGAGGGTGCAGGACGGTGGTGGCTTGCCGACGATGCAGTGTGCTGCTGACCATCATCATGGTGACGAACAGGAATAACCCTGGCGAAAAGTAACCATAACCGCGCAGGAAAAACTCAACGGCATACCCGATCACGACCGCCATGGCGATTTTCAACAGTGTCGATTCTGTGTCCGTATTATCGCGGATGCGGTTGATGGTGTTGACGGCTTTTTTCAGAACCCACAAGTAACCAGCGCTCAGTAGCAGGCCGACAGCACCGAATTCGCTGACGATTTTCGACGCCAGAAAACCGCCATCGTTGCGGTTGAAATCGCTACCCGCCAGCGACTGGATGACATACCCGTATTGGCCCACACCATTGGTACCAGCCATTTGTAGCCCCAGACCGATACCGTGACTTTCCAGTAAAGCGTTCTTCGCATCGTCCAGCCCTTGCAGGAACACTAGCGTGGTCAGGTTATCGGTATCGTCACTGATAGCCAGACGTGATCCAAAGTAGGCGATGGCGGGCAGGTCGGAGAAGTAGGTCAACATGATATAGACTGCGACGACCACGATGACGAGCACCGTTAGCATCAGCGTGACACGGCGCGCCATCCAGAAGACGAAAATCGCCATCATGCAGAACACCAGTAACGTCAGGCTAGGGAAAATTAACGCCTGCAACAGCAGATTCCCCAGCAATACCATGCGTTCCCGGTTTTTCATCAGAATGCCGCTGGCGCATACAAACAGACCTACCGTCAGCGCGTAATGGCTCTCTTCGGAAAAGGGAAATACCGCTTTGGGTTTGGCCGCATAGCTGCCGATGTCAATGCGATGAATAACCGAGAGCCAGCCCAGCAACAATAGCGTATAGGTCACGGCGCGAAACACGCTAGCCAGCGTAGCGGGAGAAACCGTTAACAAGCGATTAGATAACAGTATGGCACCAAGAAAAATAATAATCAGCGCAGGTAAGGTAAATAAAGGCTTGTAATTATCAGCCATCGCGGCGATATAACCGGACTGTGCCAGTAATATAAATACCACTATCGAGAAAAGTAGGATTTTTCCACTGGAAAATGACAGCATTTTCATATGGCGCAGGCCATAAACATAAATGGGAACGATTGCCACCATCATCCCTGGAGCCAATGAGGATTGTTGCAGAAATACAAACACAAACTGCGGTATCAGGAAAATGCAAAGCATTGTCCAGTAAAGAGGATCATGCTTTATGGTTGCTTTCAATTTTCTATTCTCCCTATCTCACTTAGCTGCTCTATTATGAGTGATGATAAAGCAGATTGAATTGAATTTTTAATTATTTTTTCAGCAGGATTATGACAGTTATTGACGTGATTGTTTATCATGGGTTTTATCAATAAATGACGTTTCATCAGGTAAGTTTTTAATCTTAATGTATTGAATTAATTGATGTTGGAGAAATGGCTATGAACAGAAGAGATTTCCTTGCCGGCAGCCTGGCATCGCTGGCAGCGACATCTGCGGCGGCATCACAAAATAATAACACCCTTAATAATGATGCTGTTGCCTTTACCCGTGATATCAGGAATTACAATATTGATTTCTCCGGAAAGAATGATTCCACCGGGCCTTTTCAGACGCTTCTTAATGATATGCTGGAGCAATCAAAATCGTTATCAAATGCACAGCAAAAAGTCAGGTTAATGCTACAAGGTGTTGTGCAGGTTTCTTCCACAATTAAAATCGATGCATCGAAAGTTTCTATTCATGGTCCGCTGACAATTATTTTTACCAAAAATGGTCATTTTGATAACTACGCGATTGTGGTGACCGGTAATCCAGATGTGGATGCCGCTTACAGTAATATCGTGGACAGTTTCTTTTCCGGTGTGCATTTTATTTCGGAAAAGAGAACGTTAGATCTGTTTTTTGCCTATAACCCGGAGAGCAATTCCAATCGTAATGCGTCCTGTCTGCTCAGTATTTATTCCTGCCGCTTTACCGGATTCAGGCGGGTTTTTTCCAATGGTGCTGGTGGGTGGGGCTGGAATTGGTTTTCTTGCGGTTTTAATAACTGTGATCGCCTGCTGTACCTGACCCGTCAGCCGGATTCTTATGAGCGTTTTACGTTCATCGGCTGCATCTGGCAAAACGGCGGCTATGCGTTTGAAATCGATAACCCGGACGGTGTGGTCTACTGGCAGGCGGGCAGCTTTGATTATTGTGAAGGCATAGCGCTGATTAATGAAGGCCATGTTGAGATTAACGGCCATGTTGAGTACGTGAAGCGTAAACAACCGGTGGTTGTGCTCAGAAAAAAGAACGCCAGTTTTGTATTTAATGGCGGAGCGATTTTCGTGCGTCAGAATCCCGAACAGCCCTATGTGATTTTTGATCAGGCATTTGACTATCAGACCACACTGACCAGTGTGCGTTTTGCGACCGATGGCGTTAATGTCACGTCTTGTGTGATCTCCAATCGACCGTGCTGGAAGAATAACCTGATTTTCACCAATCAGATGGCGGAGCTGATCGCCCTGAACGATAACGGTAGTACCGTGGTTTATCCCGGCGCAGCCAGTTGTGCCTGTCGCTACGATCCGGCGCACATCAAAGAAGACAACGGGCGGTTTGTCAAAATCGCCGCCAGCGACAACGTACAGGTGCAGTTTCTGATACCGGTTAATGGGCATGATCAAATCGGCGTTGTCTGGCAGGCGCAAACCTCCGCGACCAATAAAGTCGCCATTACCAAAGCCCTCCATGCCTATGGTGAGAATGGTCCCGGCCCGGTCATGATGGACCTGACGCGTGACGGTAAAGATTGTATCCAGCGTAGTGATCAGTTACAGAAGGGCAGTTCCGGTACGTTGTGGAAGGTCCCGCGCAGCGCCTGGCTGTTTGCGTTGTCATTCAATCTTTCCTCGGCCAGTGTGGGTGATTATCTGGATATGCATGAACTGAAACTGATCAGTTGTTGATGGTCACGCCGGATGTAAGGAATGCGATCGTTTTACGATAGTGGGATGTAGGCAATGAAAGGTTGTGTAACTAATTGATTTTTTATTAATACCTGGCTTGTTGCCTGCGAGCGGCATCCCTATGATGACACCCGTTGATAGTGAGGTGAATCATGAAAAGTGTCGTCAAAATGGTCGGTTTGCTGGCATTCATTGCGAGCCTGAGCGGTTGTATCTTTCCACCCCCGTGGGGAGGACCCGGTGGCGGCCATGGCGGCCACGGTGGTTTTCATTATCAGCCCGTAAACGGAGCGGATCATCCCTGATGTCCCCGCGGCCGGTTCTCCCCCTGTGGACTGGCCGCGTATCACCCCCTTCTGCAGTGTCCTTCCTTACTGTTTTTCCCCTCTTTCTCTTTTCCCTATCATGCAATCGTCTGATTCCATGCCGATAATGCACGCTCGCTGGTGATGCGCTTGCGCGATATTCAGGTTATCGCGCGGATTATTTAACACATTACATGGGTTCACTCTGTTTTAAGCAAAATTGTCTCTTAAATGAAGCGCTCTGAACGGGAATTTGGAATAATGTCGGCATGTCCCTCATGATAATGATTATAAAAAGGAGAATGGGCATGAGTTCGGCATTTGTCTTTACACCGGCTGAACGTGATCAACGCCGTTCGGGACTGGCGTTTGCCAGACGTGTTTATATTCCTCGCCTGATGGGATTGGGGCTGGGTTTTTTTTACGTTGCCGCTGTTTTGTATAACCTGACCCAACCCATGTGGGTGTGGGGCGTATTGTTTTTCAACGGTTTTCTCTGGCCACATTTGGCGTTGTGGCTCGCCAGCCGGGCAGACGATCCGATGCGCTTCGAGCAGTGCAATCTGCGATTTGATGCCTGTATGGGCGGTATCTGGATTGGCATGATGGGCCTGAATTCTCTGCCGTCCGTGTTGATCATATCGATGATGGGAATGAACAATATTGCTGCCGGTGGGTTGCGGCTTTTTGTGCAGGGACTGGCTATTCAACTGATCACCGTAGCGGCGATTCTCTGGCTGGCTCACCGGCCGATTGTGTTTGCGACGACGCCTGAGCAGATCTACTTTTGCCTGCCGATGTTACTTATCTACCCCATACTGGTGGGCCTGGTGACGTATCGTACCGCCATCAAACTGGCGGAACATAAACGCCAGTTGCGGGAGATCAGCATCCATGACGGCATGACCCGGCTGTACAACCGGCATCATTGGGAGCAGTTGCTAAAAAGTGAGTTTGAACTGTGTGTACGTTGTCAGCAGGTAGCGACACTGGCATTACTGGATATCGATCACTTCAAGCGTATTAACGACAGTTTCGGCCATCATGTTGGAGATGACGTGATTTTATTGCTCAGTAGCGGCATTAAATCGACGTTGCGGCAATCAGACATCACTGGCCGTTTTGGCGGTGATGAGTTCGGAATGGTGCTGCCACAGACACCGACCGCTGAAGCAGAACATATTATCCAGCAACTACGCGAATATCTGCACGGCATACAACTGCACCAGGCCCCGGCGCTGCAGGTCAGCATTAGTGTTGGGCTGGTCGAGTTTCATCCCGGCATGGAGGATTACCGGGTCTGGCTGAAAGCGGCGGATACCGCGTTGTATCAGGCTAAGGATAATGGCCGCGGTTGTACGGTCTGTGCCTGAACCGTATTACAGCGGCATGAACAGTGTGGGGGTAACCGCTTTGCGTCGCGCTTGTTCCAGATGCGTACGCATAAAGTCGGCGGCACTTAACCGATCGCCTTGCTCCAGATAGTGAATAATTTGCAGATGCTCCTGCGCCTGATGCCTGCGTTGAGGGCGGAATCTTTCTTTGCGGTACTCCACCAGCCGTCGTAATCGCGCCAGATGGCGAATGGTTTGCAGCAAAAAACGGTTGCCTGAGCAGACGGCCAGCGTGTCATGGAACCCGGAGCTGGCATCAAACATTTCCATGGCCGTCATCGTCAGGTAGCCATCTTCGGCCAGATACTCCTGTTGTTTACGACAATGCGCCAGCATGTGCGGCGTAATATGAAACGTCGTGGACAGCAAACCCGCTGGTTCGATGATAGCGCGCAGCGCGTAGCTTTCTTCGTACGCTTCTACGGAATCGATCACCGGCAGTGTGCGCCAGCCCTGACCCGCCATATGCTCCAACCAGCCTTCCTGCTGACAGCGCAGCAGTACTTTGCGCAACACCGGACGGGTAACGCTGAATTCGAGCATCAACTCCATTTCTGAAAATTGTTCCGGCAGTTGGCGGGTGATGCGCCGCTCCGCCAACTGGCGATAGAGCGGGTCTTCGGCTTGCCCCAGGACTTCAGCCACCAGTTCACCCAACTGAGAAGCATGTTGCGCCAGAAAAAAACCACGATTGCGATCATACGTCACCATGCCTTTATCCATCAGGTAGTGCATCGCCTGTTTAACCGGTGTGCGTGATGTATTGAGCGCCTGCGCCAATGCTGACTCGACTAGATGATGCCCCACCGCGAGTTGTTCGCGTCTGACATAGCTGATGACATCACGCACGATGCGTGCCTGCAATGGAGTGAGGGTTGTCATGGTTCCTTACCTGCCTGAATAACCAGTCGGTGATTATACCTGTTCCCCATCAGGCTGGCAGTGGTATGCGAAAAATTGTCTTTTATCAGCGTTAAAAGCGCTCCTGAACTGCGAACTCGATTTTTTTTGGCTTTCTGATTGATGTTGTCATTTCATTGATTGTCTTTTTTAATAATAAAATACAATATAGTGACAAGATAAACATCCAGTGAAATAGGAAGAGACGAGCAGTGATGCTATCCACACATCCTTTACTGATTACCGGTCATCCGTTTGAATGGTTAGCTATTCCCGGCCTGGGGCGTGTAGCCTGTACTTTTTTGCGGCATCAGCCACCCCTCATCGTGGTATCCGCTGATGCGTTGATGTATCTGGACGTGTCTGCCGGGGAGACGCCGCTGGAGGTATGGGAAACGGTGCGTATTTTTGGCGCGGCAGCGCTATCGCGTTATATCGGAGAAAGCGCGCAGCATAGCCAGCTGGTGGTGATCGACAGCCAGACGGATGACGAGGATTGCACGCTACGGTTTGCCGTGCTCGGGCAACACGGATGGCGACGTGGTGTTGCCGCCTCGGTTGAACACGCGATTAATCAGGCGGCCTTGCTGCCTGATACGGTTGCCTGCGACGCTCTTCCTGTACCAGTACCGGCGACACTTGCCGTGATGCACCGCTATGCGCTGCATGTGAGTCGTGATATTTCTGAGTCGTGATAGTTATCGTCTCGACATTACTGTAAGTAAAAATGGAATAATCATATCCATTTATCCATCTTTATCCTCTATTGGCATCCGGATAGGATCTCCTGCAAGAGGTCAGGTCGCTGCAAGCCTTGCCTGTTTTCATCCCGATACAACAGGAGAACCGCAATGCAACAGTACATCCAACAAGAACCCATCCAGCAAGATCACACCCAGGACGCCAATGTGGCGATTGTTACAGGCGCGTCGCGGGGTATCGGCCGAGCGATCGCACTCAAGCTGGCACAACAAGGCTGGCGGGTGGTGGTGAGTTTTGCCCGGCAACACCAGCAGGCCGACGAGGTGGTGAGTCTGATTCACGACATGGGTGGGCACGCGCTGCCGATTCAGGCGCAGGTGGACGAACCCGAGCAGGTGGCGTCGCTGTTTTTGCAGACGAAAGCGCAATTCGGACGTATTGATGCGGTGATCAACAGCGCCGGTGTGATGGCGAACACACCGATTGCGGATGGCGATGTGGCGCAGTTCGACAAGATGATGGCGACCAATCTGCGTGGTGCATTCATTGTGCTGGGTGAAGCGGCCCGACAGGTGGAAAACGGCGGGCGAATTATCGCGCTATCGACCAGCGTGATTGCCCGAGCGTTGCCCGGTTATGGCCCTTATATCGCGTCTAAGGCGGGGGTTGAAGGATTGGTGCGGGTGCTGGCGAACGAACTGCGTGGCCGGGAGATTACGGTGAATGCGGTAGCGCCAGGACCGGTGGCGACGGAGCTGTTTTTTAACGGTAAAACCGAGGCACAAGTCGCGGCGATTACAGCCATGACACCATTGGAAAGGCTGGGAGAACCGGAGGATATCGCCAATATCGTGGCTTTTCTGGTTGGGCAGGAAGGAGGGTGGATCAACGGTCAAGTGGTTCGCAGCAATGGTGGGTTTGCGTAATCGGTATGGCATACCGGGGAACAGAATTTTCCCCGGTAATGGCTTTCCTCGGTATCGCGGACGTTAACTGGCGATGCGATGTAACCTGTCTGATGACGCAATATGACCCAGATTATGTTGGATTTGGGTGTTGATATCATCGAGTAACTGATAACGGCGTTGGTACTGGGCTCGTTTCTTACTGGGTAATTCTTCCAGCGTTTTGCGTGTAATCGTCAGCGGAAGTTGGTACAACCCCTGTGCGTTTCTGCTTGCGTTAACGGAAAGCCAGAATTCGCTGTAACTGGAAAAGCGAACTTTATTTTTACGGTAGCTGTAACGCAGGTTCTGATACACATGATTTTCATCGCCTACCGCCAGAATACGGTTGATACCGGTGAGCGACGCAACAGTCAGCAGGCATTCCAGCAACAGGCGTTTGGGAAATACCCCAAAGCAGGCTTTCGACGCGTCTTTGGTCAGTTCACGCGTTTGTTCACTACCTTTCCCCTGCAAGCCACCAATCATGATGGTGGGCTGGTTCTGGTCACGTATCACGGAAAACGTCAGTGATGCCAATACCACATCGTTGTAGCGAATACGCAGGGTGGCTTCCCCCTCTTTGTCATAACGCGAAGCGCTGCAAATCAGCGAAAAATTTTCGCCGTTCTTGCCGAAAAACCGTGCCAGACAGTAGTCATCCAGGCTAAGCAGCGCCTGTTTCAGAAACGGGTTAGCCAGTTGCTCCACAAACGTGTAATGCGCGCAAATAGCATCAGCGCGCTCAGCTGCACATAGCGTGGCGGACAGATACGGGCGATGAATCTTGGTTGGTAACATCGGCCGGATTCTTACCGCTTTCTGCATTGCGGGAATTTTAATAATATTATTCAGATAACGCAGCGTAATCGACGGCATTAATAATGAGCGTAATAAGAATTTGGCTTTTATATCCGTTTTTTGCCAGATTTTTTCAGAGAGAAAATTGCCGTTTAGCAGATGAAAAAATAATGACAATGCAGATGTATTTTCCATGAACATTCCCCTGTGAAAGCGCGCTAAAAATAACTACAGGGGAGCGGATGCCCGATAACAATGCATTACCGTAATACTCAAGCTCAAGAACCCTGTCATGCTAACAGGCGATATCATCAACACTCGCACTGTATATGGCTGGGGATTATAGTGATGGTGAGAAAAATAAAAATCATAACCCCCTGGCTGTTGAGTATTGATTTAGCGAAAATAATAAATGCCAGCTTATTATCGTTCTGTTTGGGGTTGATTTAAACTTTATATCTGAAGGTGCGTTACAATGAGGGATCGGCACAGCCTAAATGCCATCTTAGCAATGGGATAATCGCTACAGCATAGATGGGTGACCCCGCCCGCATTGGACGGGGTAATTAGGAGCCATCAGGCTCGCATTATTTCAGGTAGGCGTTGTACATCCAGATTTGTTTTTCCTGCTCCTGGATGTAATCGGTCATCAGTGACGCGGTGCCCTCATCACTGGCTTCTGCCGCCAGTGGCAGGATTTCCCGCTGTTGTTGCAACAGCACGGCGTAACCCGCCAGCAGCCCTTCCAGCGTTTTCTTGCCATCAGTAGCGTTGACGTCTTCTTTGATATCCGCCACTTTCAGATAGTCGCTATACGCATGCAACGGCTGTCCGCCCAGCGCCAGAATACGCTCTGCCAGTTCATCAATTTTCAGCAGCAGTTCGTTGTAGATTTCCTCAAACTTGGCATGAAGTTCGAAGAAGGCTGCGCCGGAAATATTCCAGTGATAGCCGCGCACATTCATGTAAAGAATCTGGTAGTTGGCCAGCAAGGTGTTCAGTTTGGCGGAAATTTTCTCAGACTGCTGTACATCAAGACCAATCGGACTTTTTTTCTTCTTACTGCCTGACATATAACGCTCTCCTTTGTGTCAATCGCGTATGCATTCGCTATGAACAGCTGTCCGGCATGTGCTCACTTAGAGCCTATCCCATTAGGGCTATTTCACTGGCCATTTTGGCCCTGGGCAGTGCTCGAACTCCTCACGTACTCCGTGTACGCTGCGGGTTCTCCGCGGCTTCCCGAGTCCAAACTGGCTGCGCCAATAACACCTACTGGGATAGGCTCTTACCGGGCAACGTGACAGCCTTCCCATCATAGACCATAAGTCTTACCCATCTCTACCTGCTGGGCACAACGGGCCGACTCTCATTTGTAAACCTGATTATCATTTGTAACCCTGACTGCCCATTTGTAAAACCTGACTACCACAGGTAAAACCTCACAGTCATTTATAAAACGATTCTGTGGATAAACGTTTGCGGCGCATCAATATTCTTGTACGACACCCATGTTGATAACCGCAGGGAGCTGTTGGGAGGGGAAGCGCACCGGTAGGTTATCCCTTCGTGGTATGAGTAAAAAAAGCACATGCCTTTGAACAGAATAGGTTCTGACCACAACCTGGCTCCTCATTCCTCATGAGAGGGTAATGGCAAGTACAGTGTTTTTTATCAATGCATTCATCATTTACCCATTGAGGGTTATAGGTTTATATCCATATATTTTTCTTCTCCGACTGATTGTATTATTCGCGCCGGGATATTCATCCAGGGATTGTTGGGGTGTTGTATGGCAACCCGAATGAGTTAAGGTCGATTAGAATGATATTTATCGGGTTTTAGAAAATGAGGGTCAATCCTTTTACGGCGTCATGGAGCCGAAACGGTAATCTTTTGTGTCATGGTCATTGGATCATTCATTATCTGGAGCGCGAATTTGAGTTGCCAGAGAAATATCGCGATCAGCATTTAGGAACGCTGGGGATTTATTCGGTGATTGATCCTGAAGATGAGCTTTACCGTGATGGGTTGGATGAAGACGACTGGATACTGGAAAACGTCGACTGGCTGGCGGACTGTTTTGAACAGCATCAGGTACCGATTGAGGAAGACTATTTTCGCTTTTTCTATCAGGCGGTGAATCCGCATGACTGGCGCTGCACCAGTTGTGCCGGGTGCATGTAATACGTCATAACATCAATATATATCCGGGCCGGTAATCCGCGCTAACCGCTCCCGTGGGCCGGGAGCGGTCTTGGATATTACCGGAAAGGCGGCTCGTTGAAGGTGCGCAGTTTGCGCGAATGCAGGTGTTCTGCCTCAGCGCGCAGCAGGTCTACCGCGCGAATGCCAATCTGCAAATGCTCGGAAATCGCGCCCTCATAGAAGCGGTTTGCCTGTCCGGGCAGTTTAATCTCCCCATGCAGTGGCTTATCTGACACGCACAGCAAGGTGCCGTATGGCACTCGGAAGCGATACCCTTGCGCGGCGATAGTCGCGCTTTCCATATCGACCGCGACTGCCCGGCTGAGGTTGAAACGCAACGCTGAGGCGGAATAGCGCAGCTCCCAGTTGCGGTCGTCGGTGGTCACCACAGTGCCAGTGCGCAGGCGCTGTTTCACTTCTTCACCTGGCATGCCGCTGACCTGTTTAGTGGCATCGTACAACGCGCGCTGTACTTCGGCGATGCTGGGGATCGGGATATCCGGCGGCAGTACTGAATCCAACACATGGTCATCGCGCAGGTAAGCGTGCGCCAGCACATAATCGCCGATGCTCTGACTTTCCCGCAGGCCGCCACAATGGCCGATCATCAGCCAGGCGTGTGGCCGTAATACCGCCAGATGGTCACAGATGGTTTTTGCATTCGACGGCCCAACGCCGATGTTCACCAGCGTAATGCCCCGTCCTTCGCGTGAGATGAGGTGATAAGCAGGCATTTGGTGGTTTTTCCATGCCAAATCCGACACCGCCTGCTGTGGGTTTTCCGTATCGGCGGTGATCAGCGCGCCACCTGCGCAGGCTAGCGCCTGATACGGGCTGGCGGGATCGGTAATTTGATCGCAGGCCCATCGCACGAACTCATCGACGTATCGGGTGTAGTTGGTAAACAACACGAACGGCTGGAAGTGCTCGGCGCGGGTGCCGGTATAGTGGCGCAGGCGAGCCAGCGAGAAATCAGTACGCAGCGCATCGAAATGCGACAACGGGAAATGATCGAGTGTCTGCAACAGACCGTCGGCGGTTTCATCACCGATCAGTGCCAGCGACGGGGTAGGGAAATGCTGCGCCAGTGCGACACTCATCGAACGGTCCAGCTTTAGGTTCGCGCCATCGATCACATACGGATAAGGGATCTCCTTGTCTGACGGCACCACGTCGATAGTTGCTGAATAATCGTTCTCCAAAATAGCCAGTTGCTCTGCCAGATAGTGGCGGAACAACTGTGGCCGTGTGACCGTGGTGCGGTAACTGCCGCCGTGGGTAAGGCGACCGTAGGCACGGGTCTTGCTGTGCTTTTGCGACAGCCCATCCCAACTGATACGCAGTTCCGGGTAAACAAACAGCCCATTGGCGCGAGCCTCGGCATCTGGCGGAGTACCGTGAGTAATAAAATCACCGATTGCGGTGCGCAGCGCTTTGACTGAGCGCTCATACAGCGCTTCCAACTGGTCCAGCGCTTCGCTGGCGGACAAGCCAGCGCCAGGTGCATAACTCATCTTCACTCCTTTACTTGTGGCGATTGATGCGATGGCGGATGCCATACCGTGGGCTCATTGTGGCACAGCGCACATCACGGCACGATGGGAGAAAAGTGAATTTGAAAAATGGGGGGCTGGCATTTTTGCAGGACAGTTAAGTGTGATGAATATCACGAAAAATGGCTATGTTGTCGTTCTGTTTTTAATCTGTTGCAGAATAAACACAAAATCTGCGCAATTTCTTGCTCACTTTCCAGCATAAATCCCTGTTTGCGCAATGGATGCCGTTTTTTCGGGAAGTCTGCGCAATTTTTTGCTCAAATTTGACTTAGGGAAAATGACAAAATTACTTTTCTTTTTAAAAACAATAATATAAAAGTTGGCATAGTCATTGCTTTATGAACGGGTGAAGTCACATCTAATCGTTCAACAACAAGGAGCAAGACTATGCCAACCCCATGTTATATCAGCATCGAAGGTAAAACCCAGGGCAACATCACTGCCGGTGCCTTCACCTCCGACTCTGTCGGCAACATCTATGTGCAGGGCCACGAAGACGAGATGCTGGTTCAGGAATTCAAACACATCGTCACCGTCCCGACCGACCCGCAGTCCGGCCAGCCTGCCGGTCAGCGCGTGCACAAGCCGTTCAAGTTCACCGTCGCGCTGAACAAAGCCGTCCCGCTGCTGTATAACGCGCTGGCCTCCGGCGAAATGCTGCCGACCGTGACCCTGAAGTGGTACCGCACCTCTGTCGAAGGCAAGCAGGAGCATTTCTTCACCACCAAACTGACCGACGCCACCATCGTCGACATCAACAACCAGATGCCGCACTGCCAGGACCCGTCCAAGCAGGATTACACCCAGCTGATCGAAGTGTCGCTGGCGTACCGCAAAATCGACTGGGAACACACCGTGGCCGGGACCTCCGGCTCTGACGACTGGCGCGCGCCGATCGAAGCGTAATGGCCATCAACCCGGACTCCGGTCCGGGTTTTTCTGTTTTTGTCTGTGCTGAGCGATGGTGCCCCCATCGCTGAGTGCAGCGGTACTCATCGTGATAAATGCACTGACACTCGGCACAGACCGGGTGTGCGGTAGCTATGGAGCCGGGGAAAGGAGGAAGCAGGGTGGCCAACAGTACAGGATTGCAGTTTACCGTGAAAATCGGCGCATTGGCGGACACCACCTTCGCGGTGGTGGATTTTGAGCTGAGCGAGGCGCTGAACCAGCCGTTTGCGCTGTCGCTGAGCCTTGCCAGCAGTCAGGCGGATATCGACTTCGGCGCGGTGCTGGACCAGCCATGCGAGCTGCTGGTGTGGTACGAAGGCGAACTGCAGCGCCGGGTCAGCGGTATCGTCAGCCGCTTTGCCCAGGGCGACACCGGTTTTCGCCGCACCCGCTATCAGGCCGAGGTGCGCCCGGCGCTGTGGCGGCTCGGTCTGCGCACCAACGCCCGCATCTTCCAGACCAAAAAACCGGATGAAATCATCACCGAACTGTTGCAGGAAGCCGGTATCAGCGACTTTGCCTTTGCCCTGCGCCACGAGCATGCGGCACGTGAATACTGCGTGCAGTACCGTGAAAGCGACCTGGCGTTCATCAACCGGCTGGCTGCAGAAGAAGGGATGTTCTACTACCACGAGTTTGAGGCCGGTAAGCACCGGGTGGTGTTTGCCGATGACGCCGGTGCGCTCGGCAAAGGCCCGGAACTGTTTTTCAATCTCGCCACGCAAGGGCTGAGCGAAGGGGCGTATGTGCGGCGTTTCCGCTACGCCGAAGCGGTGAGCACCGCTGAGGTGGAACTGAAGGATTATAGCTTCAAAACCCCGGCCTATGGCCTGTCGCACAAGAAAACCAGCAACGAACTGGCGCACCAGCGCGAATCCTACCAGCACTTTGATTACCCCGGCCGCTTCAAACTGGACCCGAGCGGCAAGGCGTTTACCGGCTACCGGCTGGATGCGCTGCGTGCGGATGCGATAACCGGTGTGGGCGAGTCGAATGCCGCCGAACTGAGGCCGGGTGGCACCTTTACCCTCACAGAGCACCCGAACCCGGCGTTTAACCTGGCCTGGCAGGTGGTGGCGGTGACCCACAGCGGCCAGCAGCCGCAGGCGCTGGAAGAGGAAAGCGGTGGTGAGCCGACCACCATCAGCAACAGTTTCGAGGTAGTGAAAGCCACCACCACCTGGCGTGCGGCCATGCCGTACAAACCGATGGTGGACGGCCCGCAGATTGCCATGGTTGTCGGCCCGGCGGGGGAAGAGATTTACTGTGATAAATTTGGCCGGGTGAAACTGCAATTCCCGTGGGACCGCTACGGTGCCAGCGATGACCAGAGCTCGTGCTGGGTACGGGTCAGTCAGGGCTGGGCCGGGGGGCAGTACGGTTTAATCGCCATTCCGCGTATTGGCCATGAAGTGGTGGTGAGCTTTCTGGAAGGCGACCCGGACCAGCCGATTATCACCGGTCGCACCTTTCATGCGACTAACCCGACGCCGTATGTCTTACCGGAGCATAAAACCCGCACCACCTTGCGCACCGATACGCACAAAGGCAGCGGATTCAACGAACTGCGGTTTGAAGATGAAGCGACCCGGGAGCAAATCTATCTGCACGCGCAAAAAGACATGGATGCGGTGATTAACAACATTCATCGTCAGAGTGTCGGGTTAGATCAACATCTAAGCGTGGCGAATGACCAGTTCCAGCGGGTCGATCGTCATAGCCATCGCACCATCGGACAGGATGACTTTGAGCAGATTGGTCAGGATCACCACCAGTCAATCGGGCGTCATTTCGTGCAACGCATCACCCAGTCGTTCAAGCGCTTTATTGGTGGCGGCGAGATTACCCGTATTGACGGCAGCCGCCAGACCACGCTGTCCGGTTCGGAAGAGACCTTAATCGGCGCACATCAGCGCGTGTTAGTGAATACCGACAGTTACCTTAAAGCGGCGGATATCGTGCTGGAAGCCGGACAATCGCTGACCATTAAAGCGCCCGGCGGGTTTATCAAGATTGACGGCGCGGGTGTCACCATTTCCGGCACGCTGGTGAAAATTAACGACGGTGGTTCCGCCGGGGCGGGTACGGCGCCAGTGTCCATCGAACCCGAGTCCCCCACCAGACCGACGCTGCCCGATGCGCCGGACCGGCGTTAAGGAGTCATCATGCCAGGAGCTGCACGTTTAGGAGACAGTTGTGCTGGTCACGGCTGCTTTCCCGCTACCCCGGTCATTGCGGGCAGTGGCGATGTGATTATCAATGGCAAACCGGCGGCGCGTAAAGGCGACGCGGTATTGCTGCACGCCTGTCCCTGCCCGAACATGCCGCACGGTGTGCACAGTCGGGCGATTTCCGCCGGTTCCGGCACGGTGATTATCAACGGTAAGCTGGCCGCCCGTATCGGTGATGCCATCGGTTGCGGCGGGTCGGTGGCGGCAGGAAGTGGGGATGTGATTATTGGCGACACACCTTACCAGTCACCGGTGAAATCCTGTGCGGAACAGTCAGCAAAAAGTCGCGCGCCACTGCTGGCGCTCACGCCGATGTTGCTGCCCGCCATGATGGAGTGGGCCGCGACTGCCGAACTACCGGTGCTGGATGAAGCGCTGACCGTATTACAGCGTAAAGATCGCTATCTGGCGCGTGCCAAACTGGCACAACAGGCATCGGCTATGCCGGGCCTGAAAGACGCCGCCACCCGACTGGCGTTTAATAACGACAGCATCTTGCGTGCTGAAGCGGCGCAGTATGTTTACTCTGTGGATGAATTCCGACGAGGTGCGAGGTCGGTATTACCTAAATCCCCCGTCGGGTTGGATTTGATTAATCCAGATAGCGTGACAGGGCTAAAAGATGCGGTATTTATGGATAAAAATACCGGCTTTGGCGCAGCGCTGTTTAAATCCTCGATAAATGGCGAAACCATGCTGACATACCGGGGAACCAATAATGCTGTGACAGGAAAGCAAGATTGGATGACCAATTTATCGCAAGGAATGGGGAAAGAAACTGCACAATACAAACAGGCAATGTATCTTGCTAAGCAGGTTAAAGAGACTCTTCCCAAAGATACAATTATTGTTGGTCATTCTTTGGGTGGGGGATTAGGGTCTGCTGGTGTAGGTGCTAGTGGTTTGAAAGGGTATACCTTCAATGCCGCTGGACTTCATGAGAATACGGTTAGTCGATTTGGTGGATTGGCTATGGAAAAAATCAATTCACTAATAAAGACCCAGGCTGTAGATGGTGAAATCCTGACTATGGCTCAGACGTATGGTAAAGCGGCATTGCCGGGACTGTTGTCGGGTGCAGGGGCATTGCTTGGAGGCGGTGTCGGTGCTGTAGTGGGGGGAATTGCTGGCGCTGCGACATTATTGAGTGGGGCCTTGCCTAAAGCGGCCGGGAATATGATGCCGTTGCCTGCATCGGGGGGCTCTCCGTTAGCACGCCATGGTATGGATCAGGTTATTGCGGGTATTGAGAGCCAGAAAAAGGATGATATTGGTAGTATTACTAAGGCACTTAAGGGGGCGTAATGCAATGGCTCAAATGGTTGGGGATACTGATTATTGGAATATTAACTGCCTGTCAGGCAGGAGGGCAGAATATGCAGGCCAGTGAGTTTTTTAAACCACCGATGGTGAATATGTTATCCAGTATCCAGAAAGGTGATGAAGCCGCAGCCCGACAACAGTTGGCGCAGGGGGTAAACCTGAACGTATTGGGTGCTGAAGGGATTACCCCTCTGTTGTGGCTGATGATGCAGCAGGATCAGGCCGGTACCAGACTGGCGTTAAAGCTGGGTGCGGACCCTAATTTTCGGACGGGGACAGGCACGACGGCTGTCAATATGGCCGCTGGTGCGAAATCACCTGAATGGTTGAAAATGATGCTCGATGCCGGTGGTGATCCTAATTCTCTCGATCACAACAAGGTACCTGCCTTATTTAGTGCGATTAATGAAGAACGTTGGGCGGATATCAAATTATTGGTCGAGCGTGGTGCAGACGTGAATTTGACTGATGGTCAAAAAACGACGAGCGCACATTACGCTGCTTATATTAATCAATATGAAATCGCATATTGGCTAATAGAGCACGGCGCTAATGTTAATACGTATTCTGCGACAGGGGCGAGTCTGGCATGGACGGTAGAAGACAGTTTATCGCTTATGGATCATCGGTCACCACATTATCCCTGGGCGCTGAAAGTAAAACAGTTATTACAACAACGTGGCATCAAATTCCCCCCTTTATCGCCAGAGGAAGTACGGGAACGTCGTGCTAAGGGAGTGCCCCTTTGAAGTGGTGGCACTGGCTGCTGGCTTGCCTGCCTCTGTTAACCGCCTGTCAGGTAGGAGGGCGCAGTATGCAGGCCAGTGAATTGTTCCAGCCGCCGATGGCGACATTACTGCAAACTGTCCGCAAAGGTGATGAAGCGGAAGCCCGGCGTCAGCTTGCTCAGGGGCTGAATCTGAATATTCATGGTAAAGAGGGAATTACACCTTTACTTTGGTTAGTCATGCAAAAGGATAAATCTGCTACTCAATTGGCATTAAAACTAGGCGCAGATCCTAATTTCCGTGCAGGTAATGGAAATAATGCTGTTAATATGGTTGCTGGTGCGAAATCGCCTGAATGGTTGAAGATGATGTTAGATGCCGGTGGTGATCCTAATTCTCTCGATCACAACAAGGTACCTGCCTTATTTAGTGCGATTAATGAAGAACGTTGGGCTGATATCAAATTATTGGTCGAGCGTGGTGCAGACGTGAATTTGACTGATGGTCAAAAAACGACGAGCGCACATTACGCTGCTTATATTAATCAATATGAAATCGCATATTGGCTAATAGAGCACGGCGCTAATGTTAATACGTATTCTGCGACAGGGGCGAGTCTGGCATGGACGGTAGAAGACAGTTTATCGCTTATGGATCATCGGTCACCACATTATCCCTGGGCGCTGAAAGTAAAACAATTATTACAACAGCGCGGCATCAAATTCCCCCCTTTATCGCCAGAGGAAGTACGGGAACGCCGCGCTAAAGGTGAATCGCTGTAAATAAAGCATTTCGGGTTGTCTCGTATTCTATTGCATAGCGTTGTAACGCGGTACGGCAAATTTTCTCTACGGTTATTTCTCATTTTTCCTGATCCAATAGCGTTATTTAAAACTGAATAACGCTATTGGGCGTGCTTGTTAACTCTATACCCAAAATAATTCGAGTTGCAGGAAGGCGGCAAGTGAGTGAATCCCGATGAGCTTACTGAGGTAAGTGATTCGGGTGAACGAACGCAGCCAACACACCTGCAACTTGAAGTATGAAGGGTATATTCATTATCCCAGTGAACATCATGCCAATAACGGGCCATACCCTGTTTGAACTCAGTCAGCATTGCGCGCAGCCACTCTATGCCATTGTCGACCCGATGCATTATCCGGAGCTGCTGGATTTCTGGCGCGCCTTTCAGCCACGGGCGGCGCAGATATGGCATCCCTTGCGTTTTGATGGTGCCGGTGACGACTGGCAGAACTGGGCACCCATGGTGGTGCTGGTGGAAGAAGGCGAGCCGGGAGAAACCCTGTTGCACTGGCTGGCGGAAACACAACCGGCGCGCCATCAGGGGGTGATGCTGATGCATAGCGATCAACCCCTGAGCCGTGTGGTTGATTTCTGGCAACAACGCCTGCGCTGCCGTTATCCGGATGGCACGCTGGCACTGCTGCGCAGCTATGCGGCGGATGTGCTGCAACTCTGGTGGCAAACGCTGAATCACGACGAGCAGGCAGCGTTTATGGGGCAACTGAACAGCCTCTATCTGCCACTGAAAGAGGATGAGCCGGAGGCACCTTGCCGCTATCACGTGCTAACGAAACCGGATAATACGCCGTTGAAGTCGACATCACTGCACGATGACTACCTGATCACGCTGAATCGCTACCAATTCTATCTGTTATCCAACGACAACCGCTTACACCGGCTGGCAAATGAACTGTTTCTGCATGTCAGTGCGCTGTACTGGGCCGAGCTGGATGTTGAGGTGGTAAAACGCCGCTTTCTCAGCGGTATTGCGCTGGCACAAGCGTGGTACCCACAAGCCTCGGAAGCGGAATGTGAAGCCTGGTCGGCTCACCGTTGGGTGATTGGCAGCGAGTTTTACCACCACCCGGTTTTTATACATCTGCTTGAGCGTTATTCACTGGGCGACAGCATTCGGATTTTCAAATCCGACTCCGCCAGGGTGGACGATGTTCGCCTTCATTATCACCGGCCCGGCTGGATGCGGGACGAATTACCGGATACGACGGAGGTTATGCCGTGAGTCTGTCTCACTCTTTTTTGACGCTGCAACCGGAAACCGAAACCGACTGGCTGGCGCGGCTCAACGCCGGAGGATGTTTTGTGCTTGCTGAGGCGGCACTCAACGACGCCGTGCCCTGGCTGGCGGAGCGATGGGGGGGAAGCCTGGAACAGACCCGGCTGTATTGGGGGGAGGCCGGGCGGGTGCACGCGTCGGTCTCGCCGTATTGCATTCCCGTTCACCCGACTAACTGGGCGCAGGTGCGCGAGCACGTACTAACGCAGGAAGGATGGGGCATCGGCGTGCAACTGGCGTGGTTTATGCAGGCCTACTCGCCGCTCGATCAACTGCGGGAACTGGTGAAACACCTGCGCCAATGGAGCCTGGTTGCTACGCAGGAAGGCGACAGCGCGATTCTGCGCGTCAGTGACTGGCAGGTGGTTCAGCCGTTGTTGTTCGCCAGTACGGTAGAGGAAGCCACCGCGCTGTACGGGCCGATCGCCACATTTTGCGCGCTAGCGCCAGACGGCAGCCTGCAAAGTCTGAGCCTGACGGAGCGCGTCGCACACCATCTGCCGGAGACCTTGCCGCGTGCGCTCAGTGAGGCGCAGTGGCAGGCGCTGCTGGCCCCCTCGCTGCGTAATACGCTGGAAAGCTACATGGCGCACCTGCGAGAGCATCATGCGCGTTGGCAGGAAAGCGACGACGACAGCTTGCTGGATTTTACCCACCAGCAAACTGAGCAAGCCCGTATTCAGGGGTTCAACAACGACCGCGATATCGTGCGTTATCTGGCGCTTGCCACCGAACTGACACCTGACTTCATTCAGCAGCCGTGGGCACAAACCATTTTGTCGCAGCCGGAGTATATCGGCGCACAAAACCGGATGGATCGCCTGTATCAGGCGGCAATTGACCAACTGGACGACGCATAATCTAACAGGACGTTTTCATGAGCGAGAATAAAAAAGCGACGCTGATGTCGAGCGAAGAAGCCGCCAGTCAGAATTTTTCCACCGATAACAAGATCTCGGGTGGGTGCGCCAAATGTGGCTGCGAAGTGCTGATTCATTACCACTATGACTCGGGAAAGCCGGTGCCCAACGCACCGTTTGTGTTGATTGACAGCAATAAGACCGAAATTCACGGCAAAACCGATGCCAACGGGTTGTGCAAAATCTACGACATGGGGTGCGCTAGCTTCACGCTGATGCTGGATGAAGGCTCTGACGACTTCACTCCCCGTGAAACCGTGGAAAACAACCCGGTGTTACAGTCGAACCCGGCGTATGCCACGCTGGCAGGTGAGTATTTCACGCTGTTTTTGTTGCTGCGTAAGCAAGGTCTGGTGAGCTATGACGCCGACGACAGTAGCGATCGCCATGTTGATGTGGATGGTGCCGGGCTATTTACGTCCATTCCCAAAGAGTACCGCAAATCCTATGACCGCTTCTGGGAGCTGGATAAACGGGTTAATCGCGGTAGCCGCGATCTTAAACGGGCGGTCAATAAAATTCACCACAGCCTGGCGGCAGAAGTGGCGGACAAAGGCGGTGATGATAATGCGGCGTTGATGCTGTTTTGCGAAATCGCGCTGGGGTTTATTCCCGTGGTCGGGCAGGCCATGGATGTGTACGCGATTGGCGAGTGGAGCTGGCAGTCGTATAAAGAGCCGGCAAAACTGGAAGACCCGTTACATCTCGCAGAAGGCGCGCTTTGTGCCATCGGCGTCATTCCTGGGCTGGGTGATGCGTTGAAGGTCAGCGGACGAGCGATCATCCGTGCGCTCAAAGAGGCAACCCCCAAAGAGCTGCAATTTGCCATCAAAACTATCCGCAGCCTGTCTGACGGTAACCTGATCAAAGGGCTGACCAAACTGCGTTCTGAACTGCGACATTACGGCGCGCAGGCCAAAGATCTGTTGCTGAAGATTCATGCGGCGCTCAAACAAGTGCTGGCCGAGTCAAAGTTGAAGAACAACTGGATCGTATCGCTGATGAAAGACAGCTTCAGCGCCATGATCACTGCACTGGAAAAGCTGATCGCCAAATATGACAGCGCGCTGGCATACATTGAAACCAAATTTGATGAATTCATCGGCAAGGTTGTCACCCGTGTGACCGGCACCCCCCGGCCGAAAGGCAGCATCGCCAACGCTACCGCTGCACCCAAAGCAACCGCTACACCCAAAAGCTCCACGCACGCAGAAAGTCAGTCCGCTAAACCCTCGGCACACAGTGAAAGCAAACCGGCCGCGAAACCGAAACAGTCATCGGAAGGGATGGAAGACATCAACGCCGGGAGTAATAAGGGCGAGCATCTGGATAACACCTCACAGAAGAAAAAAGCCGGGGAGGACGACAAGGCGTGCAGCGCCAACAGCAAACACTGCCAGAGTGAAGGCGAGCCGGTGGATATGGCGACCGGCTATGTGGTGGATTGGCGCACCGATTTCACACTCGGTGGCCTGTTGCCGCTGGTGATGAAGCGCTATTACCGCTCTGGCGGCGAGCGCAAGCCGGGACTGCTGGGGGCGTTGTGGCGCAGCAACTGGGACATGAGCCTGACGCTGGAAAGTGGTGTCGCCACGCTGACCGACGGTGAATTCAACCAGGCGGTATTTGTGCTGCCTGAAGAGGGGGAGCAGAGCCGGGCGGCGTCCAACCCGTCATGGCGGCTGAGCCGCCAGCAAGGGCAACTGGTGTTACAGCACGTAGACGGGCTGTGCTACCGCTTTGAGCACGCGTTGGGGCTGCACCTGTGCCTGACCGCGATCGAAGACCGGTCGGGCAATCGCATCACCTTGTTGTGGGACCGCGCCGAACTGTGCTGGATTAGCCTACCGGACGGGCGGCTGGTCCACGTGGAAACACAACGGCGGCGGATAACCAGGCTGACGCTGTGCGACGAGCACCGCCAGCCGCTGAAAATGCTGGTCAGTTATCAGTATGATGCGCAAGGCTATTTGCTGAACGTGCGAGCGGGGGAAGGGCGCAATTTCGACTATCACTACTCGCCGCAGGGCTGGCTGCTGCGCTGGTCAGATTTAGCGCACACCTGGGTTGAGCACGAGTACGACGCCGAGGGTCGCTCGCGGCGTGACCGCACGGCAGGCGGGTTCTGGCCGGGCGAGTTTCGTTACGACGATGACGCCTTCACCAGCCATTACCACAGCGGGTTTGGTGGCGTCACCACCTATGTCCGCGATGCGCGCAACAACATTCTGCTGCGCCGGGAGCCGGACGGCGGGGAATACCGCTTCGAGTGGGTGGATAACCAGCTGGTGGCGGAGATTGACCCGCTGGGCGGACGCACCGAATATCAGCGCAATGACTGGGGACAGGTGACGGCGGTGACCCTGCCGGACGGGGCCACGTATCGCTATGATTACGATGATGACGGCCAGTTGCTGGCCTATACCGACCCGATGGGCAGCACCTGGCGTTATACCCGCGATGCGGCAGGGCGGGTGGAAACGGTGAGCGACCCGGAAGGGCGGACGTGGCAGCACAGCTATTCGCCGCAGGGGCTGTTATCCGGCGTGACCGGGCCGGACGGCAGGGGGCAGCGTTATCACTACAACCGTCGCGGGCTGCTGGAGCGTCTGGAGGCGGAAGGCACCTCGCCGGTGACCTTTTTCTACGACGGCCATGACCGGCTGACGGAGCGGCACATTGCGCATGAGCAGGGCGTGCAGGTGCGGCGGTGGGTGTACGAAGGCGGTCGTGAGACGCCGGAGAAGGTGATTTACGAAGACGGCAGCGAAACCCGGTTTGGTTACGACGGTGAAGGGAACCTGACGTCGGTGACGGACGCGCTGGGCCAGCGTTACCAGTTCCGCTACGGCGCGTTCGACAACCTGCTGGAGGCGACCGACCCGCTGGGGGCGAGTGTCCGCTATCATTATAATGCGGAGTCAGCGTTCGCCGGGGTGACCAACAGTCAGGGGCAGACGTGGCAGTACCGGTTTGACACGGCGGGTCGGCTCAGCGAGGAGCAGCATTACGACGGCCGGGTGTACCGTTATGACTACGACGTGGCGGGGCAACTGGCGAGCCGACAGGCCCCGGACGGCAGCCGGCTGGTGTACGGGTATGACGCGGGCGGTCGGCTGAGCGCGATTGAGGCGGTACGGGCCGACGGGGCCAGCGAAGGCACGACGACCTTTGCGTATGACCTGTCGGGTCGGCTGCTGAAGGCGGCGAGCCCGGACGCGGTGGTGGAGTATGCGTACAACCGTGCCGGACAGGTGGTGAGTGAAACGGTCAACGGCGAGGCGGTGGCGTCGGGGTATGACGCGGCGGGGCAACGCAGTGCGGTGTCGGGGCTGCTGGCGTCGCTGAGCCTGGGGTGGCAGGGGGGCCGTCTGACGACGCTGGGCATCGGTTCGCACCAGCCGCTGACATTCAGTCACACGGCGTCGGGAGAAGAGCGGCAGCGCAGCAACGGGGCGGGCTTCGCGTTGCGGCACGAGTGGAGTGCCACCGGGCTGCTGTCGCGTCAGGCACTGGAAGGTGTTAGCGGGGTGCTGGAGCGGCGTTACCAGTACGACGTGCTGGACCGTCTGACGGGCATCAGCGACAGCCACTGGGGCGAGCAGGCGCTGCGGCTGAACGGCACGGGCCAGGTGGTGGCGGAGCGGCGCGAGCAGGGTCGCCAGCAACAGGCGCGGCTGTTTGGTTACGACAGCGAGCAGAACCTGTGCGAGGTATCGGCGATAGTGCCGGACGGGGCAGGCAGGCTGTCGACGGCCAATGCGGTGGTGCAGTCCTCTGCGGGGTATGATGCGGCAGGGCGGGTGGTGAGGCGTGGCGACAGCCGGTATCAGTACGACGCCTGCGGTCGGCTGGTGAACAAACGGGAAAGCCGCGCCGGTTTCCGGCCACGGGAAACGCAGTTCGAGTGGGACGCACAGGACCGGCTGGTGCGGGTGAGGATGCCGGACGGGGTGCGGTGGCGGTACCGTTACGACGCGTTTGGACGTCGAATCAGCAAGGTGCGCGAGGGTCAGGAGCCGTCGGCGCAGGCGGTAGCACGGGTGGCGTACCGGTGGGACGGCGACCAGTTGTCGGGCCAGACGCAGTACCGTGCTGACGGAAGCGTGGCGCGGGCGGTGCAGTGGGTGTACGAGCCGGGGAATTTCCGGCCGCTGGCGCAGGTTGAGGAGAAGGACGCGCGCACGCAACTGCACTACATCGTGACGGACCTGACGGGAACGGCGCGGGAGCTGTGCAGCGAGACGGGCGAGGTGCACTGGCGGGGCGAGCAGGGGCTGTGGGGCGCGCACCGGGAAGAGAAAATCCCCATCCCGTTACGGCGCTGGCTGGGCGATGCGGCGAACGAGGAAGTGTACTGCGAGCTGCGCTATCAGGGGCAGGTGTACGACGCGGAAACGGGGCTGTATTATAACCGGCATCGGTATTTTGACCCGTCGCTGGGGCAGTATATCTCGGCGGACCCGATAGGGCTGGCAGGGGGACTGAGGCCGCAGGGGTATGTGCATAACCCGATGGAGTGGGTGGATCCGCTGGGGTTGGCGGGATGTCCAGAGGCTAAGTTAAAAGAACGTGGCTTTACGGGTGTAGTACGAAATGAAAGAGGTGGTTTAGATTATTCTAATAGTAATGCGCTCTATAATAATCCTGAGCGTCTTAAACCCGATGGAAGCCCTGCTAACCCGATAGTGAAGATAAAATATACTGGTGATTATCAGGGCGATTTCAAAGCTGCGAGTCAGGCTGGGTTTGGGCAGAATTCAACTCCTAGCCTAAATGGAAACAGTTATGTTTGGCACCATTTAGATGATTATGACCCTAAAACGGGAATGGGGACAATGCAGTTAGTAAGAACTGATGCACATAATGGAATTTCTCATGTTGGTGGTGTAAGTCAGTATCAAGCTGCTACAGGGGAAAAATATACTTTTAAAACATGGTGAGGATTAAATATGGCTGAGCTTATCTCTCCTCAAAAAGAATTAACCGTTCAAGATATGAACGATTTTGAATCTATGTTCTCGGTTTCTATTCCTGATTCCTTTAAAGAACATTATACTAGGATTAATGGTGGTTTCGTTTCTGAATCGGATGTTGAAGCTGAGTTGTGGGGATTGCCTGTAAATGGATTTAATCCTATTAAGTATGGACAGGTAACTATTGAAAAACTAATTGAAGATATCCAGGAAATAGAACCTGATGATGGGCAGTATGGTGCCTGGGGGTATAAGGAGTTTGTACCTTTTGCTTATGATTTTGGTGGTAATGTAATCTTTATCTCATTGAGGAATGATGATTGGGGTGAGATTTATTTATATGCCCAAGATGGTGGTAATATTATTCATATTGATACATCCTTTACATCTTTCTTGAAGCGTTTTTATAAAATAAATTAATGTTGTTTAGAAAAAGAGAAATAAAAGCCGGAAGCGATCTCAAGATCCTTCCGGCTTTTTAATTTAGCAGCCAGCGTGATTACGCCAGCATTGTCCCCGGTTCAGCACGAAGGATGATCTTACCGGGCAGGGCTTCAATGCTGAACGGCGGGGTGAGTAAGCCGCTTTGGGTGAGCCAGTCGCCTGCCAGCGTCAGTTCGCCGTTGTCACTTACCCAATCAGCCCCTTCTGTCTCGTTGCTATCCAGTTCGGCCACCAGCGCGGCGATATCGGTGTCGTCGTCCAGCCGTGTCAGCATCAGCCCGTTGCGGTACAGGCTGATACGAAACAACGTCCCGGCGGTAAAACCGGCCTGTGCTAGCGAGGGCACGACGACCTTTGCCTATGACCTGTCGGGGAGGCTGCTGAAGGCGGCGAGCCCGGACGCGGTGGTAGAGTATGCGTACAACCGTGCCGGACAGGTGGTGAGTGAAACGGTCAACGGCGAGGCGGTGGCGTCGGGGTATGACGCGGCGGGGCAACGCAGTGCGGTGTCGGGGCTGCTGGCGTCGCTGAGCCTGGGATGGCAGGGTGGCCGGCTGACGACGCTGGGCATCGGTTCGCACCAGCCGCTGACGTTCAGCCACACGGCGTCGGGAGAAGAGCGGCAGCGCAGCAACGGGGCGGGCTTCGCGCTGCGGCACGAGTGGAGTGCTGCGGGGCTGCTGTCGCGTCAGGCACTGGAAGGCGTGAGCGGGGTGCTGGAGCGGCGTTACCAGTACGACGAGCTGGACCGTCTGACGGGCATCAGCGACAGCCACTGGGGCGAGCAGGCGCTGCGGCTGAACGGCACGGGTCAGGTGGTGGCGGAGCGGCGCGAGCAGGGACGCCAGCAGCAGGCGCGGCTGTTTGGTTACGACAGCGAGCAGAACCTGTGCGAGGTATCGGCGATAGTGCCGGACGGGGCAGGCAGGCTGTCGACGGCCAATGCGGTGGTGCAGGCTTCTGCGGGTTATGATGCGGCAGGGCGGGTGGTGATGCGTGGCGACAGCCGGTATCAGTACGACGCCTGCGGTCGGCTGGTGAACAAACGGGAAAGCCGCGCCGGTTTCCGGCCACGGGAAACGCAGTTCGAGTGGGATGCACAGGACCGGCTGGTGCGGGTGAGGCTGCCGGACGGGGCGCGGTGGCGCTACCGTTATGACGCGTTCGGTCGTCGAATCAGCAAGGTGCGCGAGGGCCAGGAGCCGTCGGCGCAGGCGGTAGCGCGGGTGGCGTACCGGTGGGACGGCGACCAGCTGTCGGGCCAGACGCAGTACCGTGCGGACGGAAGCGTGGCGCGGGCGGTGCAGTGGGTGTACGAGCCGGGGAATTTCCGGCCGCTGGCGCAGGTGGAGGAGAAGGACGCGCGCACGCAACTGCACTACATCGTGACGGACCTGACGGGAACGGCGCGGGAGCTGTGCAGCGAAGCGGGCGAGGTACACTGGCGGGGCGAGCAGGGGCTGTGGGGCGCGCACCGGGAAGAGAAAATCCCCATTCCGTTACGACGCTGGCTGGGCGATGCAGCGAACGAGGAGGTGTACTGCGAGCTGCGTTATCAGGGGCAGGTGTACGATGCGGAGACGGGGCTGTATTATAACCGTCACCGGTATTATGACCCGTCGCTGGGGCAGTATATCTCGGCGGATCCGATAGGGCTGGCAGGGGGGCTGAGGCCGCAGGGGTATGTGCATAACCCGATGGAGTGGGTGGATCCGTTTGGGTTAGCTACAAGACCGAATAATGGTAAATACCATATTTTCCATGACCATCAAGTCGATTCAGCTAATAGATACGCAAGTGATAGCGTCCAATTTAGACAGGCTAATAAAGAGCTTATATCACAGTTAGAAACTGATTCTTCATTTAGAAAAGATATGTTCCGTCGATATCCTGAGCTTTCGGAATGGTCTAAGTCGGGAAATATGTCTACAAGTCCTCCGGGGATGACGTGGCATCATCATGAGGATGTAAATAGACTTGTATTAGTTGATCGTGGAGATCATTCTGCAAACCATGCTCTTTATCATCCGACAGGAAAAGGTGGTCGAGATATATGGGGTGGTGGGAAAGATGGTAGAAAAGGTAAACTGGATGGTGCTACGGGAGAAAAGAGATGCAAATAGTTAAAAGAGAGAAAGTGAGGTTGTCTGATTTTATTGTTTTTATTAGAAATAATATTGGTGAAATAAAAGGCGATTTTTGTTTGTATTGTGAGGATTCAGATGAACCACTATCTAAAGATATGTGGTGTTATGTAGATGATTATCCTACCGGAGATGATGATGGGAATGACGTTTTCTCTGACTTCGTTGTGATTAATAAATTGGAATTGCTCTATTATGGTGAGCAATTTGTTGATGTTGTGAATAATGTATTAATGCAGATGGGTAATCCCAGCGTTGATATAATGATCGAGGCTCTTGATTATTATATGGAGAATGATGACTTTTTAGATTTTGATGAGTAGGTTAAAATTAAATGTATATGCTCTGGTGGTTGTGAAATAAATAAAAGGCCGGAAGAGATCCAACGATCCTTCCGGTTTTTTATTTGGCTGTCAGCATGATTACGCCAGCATAGCACCCGGTTCAGCCCGAAGGATGATCTAAAGAGGGTGTTGGAATAGTATCAAGAAGTAAAATAAATCCGACGACAGGGCAACCATTCAGCTCAGCTAGGGATGTTATCGCTAGAGATATTAAAGAGCTTAGAAGAGTTTATCCTGACGCTCCAAATGCTAAACTACGTGATTTGATTGATTTGAATAAATCAATGTATCCGGAAGTGAGATATAAAAACTTTGGGAGGTGATTTTATGTCTGGTAATGAAAAATTTGTTGACTCAATTTTTAATGAAGCGCTCGAAGATAATTTTCTTCGCTATAAAAATAGCTTAACAAAGGCACCTGATGAAGGTGTTGATGTCTATGCGAAAGCTAGAAGAGCTTTGTCGTCACTTAGTGATGAGGATAAAGAGGCTATTTTTGATTTTTTTAAAATAACTATTACAGATACAGCGTCAATAATACTAGGGACTATTGATGGCTCTCATTTCCCTTCTGGAATAGATGATGATTTTAAATTGATTTATGGTGATGAAGAGATCCAAGGAGATTTACAGGATCTGTTCATTGAAAAGGCAGAAGATAAGGGTATTTATAATTAAAAAATAAAGAAGCCGGAAGCGATCCAACGATCCTTCCGGCTTTTTTATTTGGCCATCAGCGTGATTACGCCAATATCGCCCCCGATCCAGCCCGAATCATGATCCGGCCGGGTAGCGCTTCAATGCTGAACGGTGGGGTGAGTAAGCCGCTCCGGGTGAGCCAGTCGCCTGCCAGCGTCAGTTCGCCGTTGTCGCTCACCCAATCAGCCCCTTCTATTTCGCTGCCGTCCAGTTCGGCCACCAGCGCGGCGATATCGGTGTCGTCGTCCAGCCGGGTCAGCATCAGCCCGTTGCGGTACAGACTGATACGAAACAACGTCCCGGCGGTAAACCAAGCCTGCGCCAGTGCGGTGCCGCTCAGGGTCAGTTCCGGCAGGCCGCCCTGCTGCCAGGCAATATCAATATCGACGCTCATTGTATGCCCCCAACATCCAGCCCGCCGGGAAACCCGCTCAGCCACTGTGCCACTGCCTGTTCATCGAACGCAGCAATACTAAGCGCGTGCAGGTCCTGCCACAGTGAGCGGATATCCTGCGTGGTGATGACAATGCAGCCGGGCATCACGCGTAGCTTCAGCGGCTGCCCGGTGCGGAACCCGGCTTCCTTCAGCCAGTGGCCTGCCATGGTGATGGCGGGAGTGTCGTGGTTGCCTTTAACCGGCCGATAGCCGACGCGGGTAAAGCGCTCATGTTGAGAGATTTTAAAAACGGTGGTGTCTGGCGTAGAATGCGCGTCAGCCATAGTAAACTACTCCTGTTAGTTGCCTGTGGTTAGCTGTGCGGGTGTGTTGCGAGCACGCCTGCACAGCGTCAGTTAAGGCTCAGCGCAATAAGCGCTTTGCCTGATGTTTTAAAATCATGGCGTCGAGAACGGATGTGACCGTTTTCAACTCGTCCTCATCCATCTGCCTGATGGCTTCAAATTTCAGTTTCAGCTCATCCTGCGGCTCACGCTCACCATCCTCAAAAATCAGCCAGTCAGTCGATACGTTGAAGGTGATGGCTGTGCGTTTAAGAATATCTAAAGAGGGCTGCGCTTCGCCAGACTCATAGCGGCGAACCTGAGTCAGATGTATCCCTACCTTGTCAGCCATCTGCGGCTGGGTCAGGCCATACTGCTTGCGCAGTTGCAGAAAGCGAGTTGAAAAGCTCATCCAGAACATCCTCTGATAATTACCGGTTTTCCGCATTATCTCTCCCTGTTCTGAATGGGGTGTTTTGTATGCTCTTAATGGGTTGCATGCTAATATCTATAAAGAACATTTACAAGGGTTTTATAGGAAACATTTTACAGATTCCGCTTTTCTGCTTTCGGTGCGTCAATCCGTTATCGAGTCCGTTAATAGTGGCCTTTGGTGGTAAGTACTATCTGTGGTGAGAATTTGCTTTGTGTTCTTAATGGATGTTTTAATTATCCCTATTTAGGGTATTGACAGCATTTTTACGTCTTGAGTGCGGGTATGATGCGGGCGGTCGGCTGAGCGCGATTGCGGCGGTGCGGGCCGATGGGGCCAGCGAAGGCACGACGACCTTTGCGTATGACCTGTCGGGACGGCTGCTGAAGGCGGCGAGCCCGGACGCGGTGGTGGAGTATGCGTACAACCGCGCCGGACAGGTGGTGAGCGAGACGGTCAACGGCGAGGCGGTGGCGTCGGGGTATGACGCGGCGGGGCAGCGCAGTGCGGTATCGGGGCTGCTGGCGTCGCTGAGCCTGGGATGGCAGGGGGGACGGCTGACGACGCTGGGCATCGGTTCGCACCAGCCGCTGACGTTCAGCCACACGGCGTCGGGAGAAGAGCGGCAGCGCAGCAACGGGGCGGGCTTCGCGTTGCGGCACGAGTGGAGTGCCACCGGGCTGCTGTCGCGTCAGGCGCTGGAAGGTGTGAGCGGGGTGCTGGAGCGGCGTTACCAGTACGACGAGCTGGACCGTCTGACGGGCATCAGCGACAGCCACTGGGGCGAGCAGGCGCTGCGGCTGAACGGTACGGGTCAGGTAGTGGCCGAGCGGCGCGACCAGGGTCGCCAGCAGCAGGCGCGGCTGTTTGGTTACGACAGCGAGCAGAACCTGTGCGAGGTATCGGCGATAGTGCCGGACGGGGCAGGCAGGCTGTCGACGGCCAATGCCGTGGTGCAGGCCTCTGCGGGTTATGATGCGGCAGGGCGGGTGGTGAGGCGTGGCGACAGCCGGTATCAGTACGACGCCTGCGGTCGGCTGGTGAACAAACGGGAAAGCCGCGCCGGTTTCCGGCCACGGGAAACGCAGTTCGAGTGGGACGCACAGGACCGGCTGGTGCGGGTGAGGCTACCGGACGGGGCGCGGTGGCGGTACCGTTACGACGCGTTTGGACGTCGAATCAGCAAGGTGCGCGAGGGCCAGGAGCCGTCGGCGCAGGCGGTAGCGCGGGTGGCGTACCGGTGGGACGGCGACCAGCTGTCGGGCCAGACGCAGTACCGTGCGGACGGAAGCGTGGCGCGGGCGGTGCAGTGGGTGTACGAGCCGGGGAGTTTCCGGCCGCTGGCGCAGGTGGAGGAGAAGGACGCGCGCACGCAACTGCACTACATCGTGACGGACCTGACGGGGACGGCGCGGGAGCTGTGCAGCGAAACGGGCGAGGTACACTGGCGGGGCGAGCAAGGGCTGTGGGGCGCGCACCGGGAAGAGAAAATCCCCATTCCGTTACGACGCTGGCTGGGCGATGCGGCGAATGAGGAGGTTTACTGCGAGCTGCGTTATCAGGGGCAGGTGTACGACGCGGAAACGGGGCTGTATTATAACCGGCATCGGTATTTTGACCCGTCGCTGGGGCAGTATATCTCGGCGGACCCGATAGGGCTGGCAGGGGGGCTGAGGCCGCAGGGGTATGTAAACAATCCTTTTGAATGGGCTGATCCTTTGGGATTAAACCCAATTCCGCCGACATTTAAAGCGCAGTTTAGGGCAGCCAAAAGATCATTGAATATACCGAAAAATGTTAATACACCTAAACCAGTAAAAGTATTTGATAGTAAATATGAGAATAGAACGGTATGGGAGTATGATGTGGATGGGAAGAAAAAATATATTGTTATGCACGAAGAAGATAAATTTGGACGTGGCCCGCATTTACATACTGCCGATGATTTACATGGGAGTCCTTTAGAGCCAAAAAATAGATATAATCAGCATTCAGGGCACTTCCCTGAAGATAAAGAAGGCATAAAAGATTTGCGAGGTGATAAATGTCCAAAACACTGAGGGATCGTCTAAAAAATGCTGCTCAGGACGGTGAGAAAAAAAGAATACTGAAATTTATTTCAGATGAATTTTCTTTTGATGGCAATGAAGTTACGTTCTGTGAACGTGATTTTAATGATGTGCTTTTGTGCTTGGATGAAAAGGATATTGAAAGGATAGATTTGTCAGTATCTGATGAGTCTATTTTTATTAGGTTTGACCATTTTTTGAAGGGGTTGAACTCTATTGGTGATGTTTTGTTTTATGTGGCAACTAAAGATAATTATTATTATTTGAAGTTGCCCGTGTCTTTCTTAAAAAACAGACCTGATTTTTTTTGGAAGATTAAAGGGCATAATCATGGAGTGTCAAATTGTATCCTAGTTGAAGAAAATGGTGATTTTGGGTTCGTTAAGTTATATACGGAATATGGCTATGAATTATATGAGTGGGTTTGATTGTTAAGTTTATAATCATTTTGACCGGAAGCGATCCAACGATCCTTCCGGCTTTTTTATTTGGCTGCCAGCGTGATTACGCTAGCATCACCCCGGCAGGAATAATATTCCTGCCGGGGTAGTATCAGCCATTGCGGTACAGGCTGATACGGAAACGGCCTGCTATTAAAACCGGCCTGTGCCAGTGAGTCACCGGTCAGGGCAGTGCGGGAAGTTCGCCCGGATTCTAATAGAAATAAACTTGGTGAGTGAAAAGCAACTATAGGGATATGTGCCACAAAACCTGGTAAGAAGATCACAGTAGGAATGAACGATGGAAAAATCATTAAAATTGATGAGTAGTGAATTTTGTTTTGGGAGAATAAATTTCGATTCTTTCAGTTCATCTGTGGGGTGGAAAGGTTTTTTTGAAAGAAAAGAGTCCTTTTCATTTTATCTCGTTGATGATGCTATACGTCTTGCTCATAACTTTTTCTCTCCACACTGGAACGGCTTTTTTGCATTGTCGGCATTATCTTTCGATGATGACAGGGAGTCTGATGAGAATGTGATTAATAAGTATAAGAGTATATATGAGGATCTAAAATCAAAAGGTTATTTAAAGGTTTTATCTGATAACTTTGAACGTTATCTATGTAGTGATATTCCTTTGGTTGCATCTGATGTCAGTATACATTTTGATGCGGAAAATTTTATGAATGTTTGCAGAATAATGATGGCTCATGGAGGTGTACTCGGGCAGGTGTTTTTTATGATTAATTTAGAACTCGGAGTGATTATATACCCACACGAAGAAACCGGTTTTGGCTGCATTTCTTTAAATGATAGTGACATTGGTGTTGATTTTTTGAATTATGTATCGAAGAATGATAAGTTTAATGTATTCATTAATGATTGATTTTTTCTAAACATCTATAATTGGAGAAGAACTTCTTGGTTTTTCTGCTAGCTTTACGGTTTTTATGGAGGGAGTAAACCTGAGGCAACTGGTACGGCTGGACGCAAGGGGGGAGCAATGAGTCTATCGGCTAAAGAAATAGAATTAATGTCAAAAAAAGGTAATGAAGATAGATATATCTATTTCATCAAGAGAGTTGCCGATAATGAGTCTGCATGGGTGCTTGATGACGATGGTTTTGCTTTAAGTAGTGATGATGCTGGTAATGACTTTATCGTATTTTGGCCTGCCAAAGAGTATGCGGAGGCTTGTGCAGTAGACGTTTGGTCTGATTATAAGGCGAAAGAAATCGAGCTGGATTATATTATTGATGAGCTTTTGCCAAATCTGTCTGATGATGGTCTAAATATTGGTATTTTTATGGTTCCATCAACAACTGATACACCAATTGTAAGTGCGGATAATTTATTAGAAGATTTACAAAATGAGTGTGAAAAGTATAACTGATCTCTACTAGAAAAAAGCCGGAAGCGATCCAACGATCCCTCCGGCTTTTTTCTATTTAACTGTCAGCGTGATTACGTCAGCATCATATCCGGCTCAGCCCGAAGGATGATCTTACCGTGCAGCGCTTCAATGCTGAACGGGGAGAGTAAGCCGCTTTGGTTAAGCCAGTCGCCTGCCAGCGTCAGTTCGCCGTTGTCACCAGCCCTGTCTGCGCGTTATTGGTGGTCCTTTTCCCGATATTCATGCCTGGCTGGCGGAGTGACACATTGACCACTCAATATCCGCAAAAGTGTCATGGATGCACTTAATCCTTTCTGTTTATGGTTACAGAACCATAGACCATAAATACATCGGTCGAACCTGACGAACCACGGTAACCCCCCTGGCCCTCATTGAGGTAACAAGCAAGGGCAGTAAATTCCCAGGCTTCATCCATCGAGGCTGTGATTTTACGTGTGGTGAGTTCGCCCTTCCCGTATTGCTCACCAAAGCGGCGTACGCCCCTGGCAAACTCTCCCAGTGAGTCGCTGACTGATGGATGCTCCCATCCCCATAACCAGGTGCCATCTTCCGTGTTGTAAGTGCCAATGACTTGCACGGGGGCAGTTATCACCATCTTCTTTTCGTTATTCGTGAAGGTGATTATCCCGGCATCAAGATCAACTGCCCATGAGGCCACATCAAGACCCCACATCTCCACGGCGGCTTGTGTACGCAATTGCATCTCGTGATTTGCGCGTGCAATCGTCAGGTGGGGGTCTGCAAGCGCTACGGTGTCGCGAGTGGCACCGGCTTCTTTGCCGCCAAAAAGCGTCTTTAAGAAATTGATCATTGATACTCTCCTGGTTTCTCATTTGGCGTGAATTGGCATGTGCTCTATTGGCGCTGGCATTATCCGATTTTTACCTATTCGATTTTTTCTGTCCGATTTTTCGCTCTTCTTCTCCAGCCATCGTCACACAGCATGATATTTCCCTTACAGCGAATATGCCCGTGCCTTATACCCAAAGCATCATTATTGCGCGGTAGATAATCTTTGCCGGTAGGGAGGGCTGGGGTAGAGTAGATTATTCCCTGAGCGCCGCTCTGGATGGGAAACTAAACACCAAAGCAGGTGACTGAGGTGTGAATGAATAAGGAGAGACGTATGAGCATTGCTCCAGCGCTGATTACACGGGCCATTGAATGGCGCCGCACTCTGCATGCCAGCCCGGAATTGGGGTATCAGGAACACCAGACATCCCAGATGGTGTCTGAATTACTGACCCAGTTTGGTTTTCAGGTTCATACCGGACTGGCGGGAACGGGGGTGGTAGGAACGCTGGAGAATGGGCCGGGGCCGGTCATTGGGTTGCGTGCCGATATGGATGCACTGCCGGTCACCGAGCTGGGCAATCTTCCTTATCAGTCCCGACATCCCGGTGTGATGCATGCCTGCGGCCATGACGGTCATACGGCTATGCTGCTGGCGGCCGCCTGCCACCTCGGTGAGACGCGTCGTTTTCGCGGTACGGTACACGTCATATTCCAACCAGCGGAAGAAAACCTGGGGGGCGCGCGTCGTATGGTAGAAGAAGGGCTGTTTACGCGTTTCCCAATGGACGACATTTATGCATTGCATAATTGGCCGGGGCTACCTGTCGGGCATGTCGGGCTGAGTAGTGGGGCGATGATGGCCTCTCTGGATTCGTTCGAAATTATCCTGACGGGAAAAAGCTGCCACGCGGCGATGCCGGAAAACGGCGCAGACCCGATTATGGCGGCTTCTCAACTGGTGCTGTCGTTACAAACCATTCCCTCCCGTCGTCTGTCGCCCCAGTCGTCTGCGGTGATCAGCATCACGCAGATTGCCGGGGGCGAAGCTATCAATGTGATCCCGGAAAAGGTCGTGCTGCGGGGTACGTTGCGTTGCTTGCAAGCCTCGGTGCGTGATCAGGTTAAGGCGTTCATTGCCCAATTCGTGGCGCAAATTCCAGAGACATTCGGTGTTACCGGTACTATCACCTATTATCCCGGCTATCCGGTTACCCACAATAACGCGCGGGTCGCACAAACGGTGCGGGAGGTGGCCGAAATAACATGTGGCGTCGACCAGGTGCATTGGGATATTGCGCCGTCAATGGCTTCCGAAGATTTTGCCTGCATGCTTGAGCATTGCCCCGGTGCCTATTTCTGGTTAGGTGCTGATGGGGATACGCCGTCTCACCCGTTGCATAATGCCTGCTATGATTTCAATGATGCGCTCATTCCACACGGCGTTGCGATGTGGGTGGCGTTGGTGGAAAAACGCTTGCCGATTAGCTAAGAACCTATCCCACCAGGGCTATTTCACTGGCCATTTTGGCCCTGGGCAGTGCTCGAACTCCTCACGTACTCCGTGTCGTTCTGCCTGACGGCAGTGAAATCCCTGACGATACCCGTCACTGCTAACGGCCCTTGTTGGAATGGGCCGTTTTTTTGTGCTTTTTTATGGGCTGTTGGACCTGACGAGTTGTGGGGCCAGGCGATAGGCCGACTCAGGGCACTTGTGGAAACGGCCTATCGTGGACAACAGACTGTGTTGTTAAGCAATGCTACAGGTTATGACGTCATGTGAGTAATTTAAGGCAGGTAATGGAAACTATTTTTCCACAAAGTGATTATTTATTTTCTGCTTGTCTTAAATTGCAATAACGGAAAATAAAACAGCCATTTCTCCCCATGAGTATTGTCAGTTTATGTAATGTTACCCGATTTTTTACTGATGAAGTGTCCTGTGCGGTGGTTAGCCTATTGGTCACGTTTTTAAATTGAAAAACACATCAGGTTTTTATTTGTTTTTCATGCCATAAGTAGTGATGAAATGTTCTCTGAAAGGGTGTTATAGCATGAAAATAATCGGTTTTTTTGAGTCGATAATATCACACATTAAAAATAGGTTTATTCTTAAAATTGATTAGCATGGTAATTGTTTTTAAATCTAACGGAATTAGAGAGGCCAAAAAATACCCGCTTTTTAGAAAATTGTAATCTGAAATTATGCCTGTGATTTGGTGGGTTTATTTCGTGTTTTGGTACTAATATTTTTTATTATATTGTTGTTTTTTAAGTGTTTTTATTTATTTTGGAGCTTTGGAATATTAAAAATATATTGGCGTTGACCACGCGTTGGCGTTATGTGTATGATTGGCTAACGAAGCAGAAATATATCTACACATTTTGAATACAGTTCTGTCGTTTTTATTTGGCTTAGTGATTCCATACGGTTTAAGAATGCGGTGAGTGAATGCGCCGAGGCGGCGGGTTCTATTTCGTGCATATCGTCGGTCGAAAAACAAATAGTGTATTTGTTCGCTGAACAGCCCGGTCTGTCATGGATTCTGGCGGGTTTTCAGTAGGATTCGACCTTATTTTCTCGGGCCAGGGTGCCCTCACGTTGGTATTGACATATGGCAAAAGGAACTGACGGTGCATCTGTCGCACCAAAGGAACGTATTAATATCAAATATGTCCCGGCCACTGGTGGTCAGCAGGCGGAAATTGAACTCCCGCTTACGCTGATGGTGGTGGGAAATATGAAAGGACGCACAGAAGAGACGCCGATTGAAGAACGTCAGACGGTGTCTATCGATAAGAATAATTTCACTTCGGTCATGAAAGAGGCCAACCTGGAGCTGAATTTCAGCGTACCTAACCGTCTGGAAGAAGACAGCCAGGATGACCTTCCCGTCAAACTCAGCATTGCTTCGCTGAATGATTTCTCTCCCGATCGTATCGCACAGCAAGTGCCGGAACTGCGCAAATTGCTGGAATTGCGAGAAGCACTGGTCGCCTTGAAAGGGCCGCTGGGTAATATTCCCGCTTTCCGTAATCGCCTGCAGGACCTGTTGTCCAGCGAAGAAGCCAGAGAGCAGCTGCTCAAAGAGCTGGATCTGGTGAAACCCGCCGAATAATTGATTGTCACTGACGAGAAGGGAAACAAACATGTCAATGGTTGAAGAACAGGCCCAGACAAGCGCGGCCGGTGGTTCATCATCGCTGCTTGAAGAGATCATGGCGCAGGCGCGCATTACACCGGTGGATGAAGGTTATAACGTCGCCAAACAGGGTATTGCCGCACTGGTGGCAAACATTCTGGATAGCGGCAACGCAGCCGAGCCGGTGAACAAAGCGCTGGTCGACAGCATGATCGTTGAGCTGGACAAAAAACTCAGCAAACAAATCGACGTGATTCTGCATGCTCAGGAGCTACAGGAACTGGAATCCTCCTGGCGTTCGCTGAAGCTGCTGATTGATCGCACCGATTTCCGTGAAAACATCAAAATCCTGCTGCTGCATGCGACCAAAGACGAGCTGCTGGAAGACTTTGAGTTTGCACCGGAAATTACCCAATCCGGTTTCTATAAACACGTGTATTCCAGCGGCTACGGCCAGTTCGGCGGCCAGCCGATCGGCGGGGTGATTGGCGATTATGCGCTGACCCAAAGCTCGCCGGACATCAAGCTGATGCAGTATGTCAGCGCAGTAGGCGCGATGGCGCATGCTCCGTTTATCTCCTCCGTTGCACCGACTTTCTTCGGTGTAGACAGCTTTACCGACCTGCCATCGATCAAAGACCTGAAGTCGGTGTTTGAAGGCCCGACCTATACCAAATGGCGCTCAATGCGTGAGTCGGAAGATGCCCGTTATCTGGGGCTGACTGCTCCACGTTTCCTGGCTCGTTTGCCGTATGACCCGGTAGAAAACCCCATCAAAGGGTTTAACTACAAGGAAGACATCAGCGCCAGTCACGAAAACTATTTGTGGGGCAACACCGCGTACCTGATGGGCACCGCCATCACCGACAGCTTCGCCAAGTATCGCTGGTGCCCGAACATCATCGGCCCGCAGAGCGGTGGCGCTATCACCGACTTGCCGGTGCATGTGTATGAAGCGATGGGCCAGTTGCAGGCCAAGATCCCGACCGAGGTGTTGATCACCGACCGTCGTGAATACGAAATGGCCGAAGAAGGTTTCATCATGCTGACCATGCGCAAAGACAGCGATAACGCCGCGTTTTTCTCTGCCAACTCGGTGCAGAAACCCAAGGTGTTCGCCAATACCAAAGAAGGTAAAGAGGCGGAAACCAACTACAAACTGGGTACACAGCTGCCGTACATGTTCATCATCAACCGTCTGGCGCACTACATCAAAGTGTTGCAGCGCGAGCAGATCGGTTCCTGGAAAGAGCGTCAGGATCTGGAGCGCGAGCTGAATAACTGGATCAAGCAGTACGTCGCTGATCAGGAAAACCCGCCCGCTGATGTCCGCAGCCGTCGTCCGCTGCGTGCGGCACAAATCAAAGTGCTGGACGTGGAAGGCGAACCGGGCTGGTACCAGGTGACCATGGCAGTGCGTCCACACTTCAAGTACATGGGGGCGAACTTTGAACTGTCCCTGGTTGGTCGTCTGGATAAGGAATAACGACTGATGCCGTCGCTCTCTGCCTGGGAGCGGGGATCTGCGGCCAGCCTGTTTGATCGCATCCGGGGAGAGGAGCGTCGCTCCTCCCCCGAAACGGAATTAGAAGACTTGATCGCGTCGGTGAAACGCCAGCTTGATCAAGTGCTGAATACGCGTCCCGGCAGTTGTCGCAGCGCACCTGAGCTTGGCGTGATTGATTTTAATGACGCTACGCAGGGCGGTGCAGATATCCGGGGCAAAATCCGTGAGGCGATCCGGCAGTGTATCTGTCGCTTTGAACCGCGCATTGTCCATGTGGACGTCAGTGCATCGGACTATCTGTCCAATCCGCTGGAGATGTCGTTTCAGGTCACCGCCCATGTGCGGCTGGAAGAACTGGAACAGGTCACCTCCTTCAATATTCATATGGACAGCCACCGCCATTACAGAATGATGTGATTATGTCGCTGGAACATTTCTTCAGGGATGAACTCGCTTATTTGCGTCTGCAAGGACGTGAATTTGCCAATGCACACCCTGAACTTACCCGATTTTTGTCAGAACAGACCACGGATCCGGATGTCGAGCGATTGCTGGAAGGGTTCGCCTTTCTGACGGGTAGCCTGCGGGCGAAGATCGAGGATGAATTTCCGGAGCTGACTCACGGCCTGCTGGGCATGCTGTGGCCGAACTATTTGCGCCCGGTACCCAGCATGACCATCATGCAATTTTCGGTGCTGCCCGGCGCTATCGCGCAACCGGCGTTTGTGGCGCGTGGCTGCGAGCTGGACAGCCTGCCAATAGACGATGTGGTCTGCCATTTCCAAACCTGCCACGATGCCTGGATCTACCCGGCGGATATCCGCCAGATCAACGCGCAAAGCGGCAACGACATGTCCGCCATCACGCTGGATATTGGTCTGCACGGGCCGGTGGCGCTGGGGGATTTGCAGTTGGATAAACTGCGCTTCTTCCTGGGGGGCGACCGCTATACCGCCTACGAACTCTATTTCTGGATAGCCAGCCAGCTGTCACACATTGAGCTGGAAGTGGACGGGAAACGCTTTCGTCAGGAAGCGAGTGTACTCAAAACCGTCGGCTTTGAGCGTGAAGACGCGATGCTGCCGTATCCCGGTAATGTGTATTCTGGCTACCGTATCCTGCAGGAGTATTTCTGTTTTCCGGAAAGTTTCCTGTTCTTTCAGTTGTCCGGTGCCAGTTGGCCTGACCAGCCGCTGATGGTGACGGATTTCAAACTGCATTTCTGCTTTGACCGGCCGCTGCCGGCGGAACTGAAAATCCGCCCGGATTCGTTCATGCTCAACTGCGTACCGGCTATCAACCTGTTCCGCCATGACAGCGAACCGATCAACCTGGATGGTCGCCAGACGGACTACCCGTTGAAAGCCAGCTACCGCCACGCCGACAGTTTCGAGATTTTCTCCATCGATAAAGTGGAGGGGTGGGTGGAAGGTAACAGTGGACGCGCGCGCGGTATCCCTCGGCTTTACCAACCTTTCGAGAGTTTTCAGCACCAAATCGAGCGGGCCAAAGGTCGACTGGCGCTGTATTACCGCATTCGGGTGCGCGAAGCCGTCAACGGTGATGGTTTCGATCACTTGTTGTCGTTCGTGCGGGGCGACGAAAAAGAAGTCATCGACCTGGACGAGTCCATCTCGGTGAGTCTGACCTGCACCAACCGTTCGCGGGCGGCGCAGTTGCCCGTGGGGGCGATTTGTGTGCCGACCGGCAGTTCACCATCCTTTGCCACCTTCCGTAACCTGATTCGGCCGACCCGTCCATTGCGCCCGGCACTCGATGGCAGCCTGCACTGGACGCTGATCTCCAACCTGTCGTTGAACTATGTGTCGCTGCTGCGACGCGACGCGCTGGTGCAGATCCTGCGTACCTACGACTTCCCGGCGCTGCATGACAAACAGGCCGAGCAGGCATCGCGTAAACGGCTGGCAGGGATCGAAACGATTGAGACCACACCGGTAGACCGGCTGGTACAGGGGATGCCGGTACGCGGGCTCAAGTCAGTTCTCTCCGTGCGGCAGTCGGCGTTCGCCAGTGAAGGCGAGCTCTATCTGTTCAGCACTGTGCTGGCGCATTTCTTCTCGTTGTATGCCAGCGTTAACGCCTTCCACCTGCTGGAAGTGGTCAACATCGATAACAAGGAGCGCTACCGATGGCCGGTGCAGATAGGTCAGCACTCGATGATGTGACCGCAGGGCAGGCGATGTTTCGCCAGGATGCGCGCCACTTCAACTTTTTCCAACTGGTGGAGTTACTCAACCAGATGGAGGGCGTCGATCTGGAGCAGGCACTCGATTTTCGGCCAGAACTGGAGCGCATTCGCTTTCGCTCCACCGCCTCGATTGGCTTTCACCCCAGTGATGTGCTGCGGGTAGGGGAAGATACCGACGGCAGGCAGGAGCTGGAAGTGGCGTTCCTCGGGCTGCACGGCAGCCAGTCGCCGATGCCGGGGTACTACCTTGAAGAGCTGGCGTGGGAATACGCCCAGGGCGAGCAGAAACTGGGGGTGTTCCTCGATTTCTTTCATCACCGCTTGCTGACGCTATTGCACCGTGCCTGGCGTAAGTACCGCTATCACGTGCGTTTCCAGAATGATGGCGAGGATGGCTTCTCCCGGCTGATGTTCGCGCTGGTGGGGCTGGGTAACGACGCGGTGCGCGACAGTCTGCCGGTCAACCGCGCCAAGATGCTGTCTTACGCCGGTCTGCTGGCCAGCCCCAGCCGTTCGCCGGAAGTGGTGGCTGGTCTGGTGATCCACTGCTTTGACCTGGAAGACGTCGAAGTCATCGCCTGGCAACACCGCAAAGTACCGATTTTTGAGGACCAGCAAAACCGCCTTGGGCGCGCGAATAGCCTGCTGGGTGGGGATTTTGTCATCGGCGATAAAGTGAACGACTGCGCCGGTAAATTCCTGCTCAAGGTGGATAACCTCAGCTTCAGCCGTTTTCTCAGTTTCCTGCCCAACGGCGAACATTTTCAGCCGCTGGTGCGTTTTGTTTCCTTCATTTTGCGTGATCAACTGGCCTGGGACTTACGCCTTGGTTTCGCCGAAGGGGAGGCCAGAGGGCTAAGACTGGGCGATGACCAGAGCAGCCGTCTGGGATGGAGCAGCTTTCTCGGGCAGCCGCCCGCCGACCCGTATGTGACGATTTGTGTGCAGGAGTAATTGTGAACGAAAACAACCCACTCACTCTGGTGGTGCTCAACAGCGAACAACTGGATATCAACTCGCAGGTGCAACACCGCTTTGACCACCGTGGCGGCACGCTGGGCGCATCGGAAAAAGATCAATGGCAGTTGCGCGACCGGCTCGGTGCGGTTTTGCCGGAGCATGCACGTATCGAATTACAGGATGGCTATTTCTGCGTCTGCGACCTGAGTGGCCAGACCTTCATCAATGGCGCGTTGTCGCCCATCGGTCGTGATCGCCGGGTGCGTTTGGCGCAGGGTGACGAACTGGTGATTGGCCCATTCCGGCTCGGGGTTTACCTCGACGATCCCGCTTTCGAACAGGATATCGATCAGGTGCTGGGGCAACGCCCCGGTGATGTGCTGGAAGGGTGGCTTGGGGAAGAACAACGCCGTGCGCCTGCCGATGACACGGCGGCGGACCGATTTAATGACCCGTTGTGGGCGCTGCAGCAGGAACAGAGCCGCTCGCTACTGGCAACGGAGGCTGAGCGCGGTGATGAACTGCCGACCTCGCTTTCTTCTTTTTCTGCCGTTGAGGACACCATGGATCAGAAGTTTGTGGAATTACCGACCATTGACAATCCGCATGCCGGTAACGCGTTTGGCGCATCGGTGGATGCGGTGACGCTGGCACCGCTGTTGCGCGGGCTGGGCGTATCACTCAATACCGGCGATGAGCAACAACTGCGCGAGATGCTCGAAGAGATGGGCAAAAGTCTCAAAGCGATGGTCGAAGGCTTGCTGACGTTGCAGGCCGATCAGGCCGCGCTGGCGGATACCCATTTACGGCCGATCGAAGATAACCCGTTGCGCCTGGGGCTGGATTATACCGACACCCTGTCGCTGCTGTTCGCTGACGATAAAAGCCCGGTGCACCTGTCCGCCCCGGCCGCCATCAGCGAAGTGCTGAGTAATATGCAGGCGCATCACCGGGCTAACCAGCAGGCGATCGCCGTGGCGCTGGAGAGCATTTTACAGGCGTTTTCACCGGCGGCGTTGCTGGGGCGTTTCGAGCATTATCGCCGCAGCGGCGAGCGTCAGGCGCTGGATGACGGTTGGGCGTGGCAGATGTATCAGCACTATTACCGCGAACTGACCTCACCGCGTCAGCAAGGGTTCCAGAAACTGTTCCATCAGGTGTATGCGCAGGCGTATGACCGTGCCGTTCGTCAGCAACAGGAGCAGAAATAATGCTGCGAGCCTTAATGCTGCGAACCGGGTGGTTATGCGTCCTGATGCTGCTGCTTCCCGGTTGTACCACGCTCGGCAAAATGGCGAAGGTGGCGGCCAATCCGGATATTCAGATTGGCAGCAATGATAACCAGCCTTCGACCGTCGGCTTTAGTCTGCTGGCCGAGCCGGACGTTAACCCCAGTGAGAGCGGCGACGCGGCACCTATCGAGTTTCAGGTGGTGATGCTGGCGGAAGACTCCCGCCTGCTGGCGACCGACTATGACCAGGTGACCGGCGACATCGAAAAAGCGCTGGCTAAAAACTACGTCAGCCACCAGGACTACACGCTGCTGCCAGGGCAGTTCAAATACCTGCCGCCGGTCAAACTGGACGAGAAAGTGCATTACATCGGGGTGATTGCCAAATACGCCGACCCGGACAGCGCCGAGTGGCGCAAGGTTATCAAACTGAAAAACACCGGCCGCACTTATCAGCTTCTGGTGCATCTGCGCCGTGAAGAAGTCGAAATCAAGAAAGATCAAGAAGAAGAATAACTATGTCGAGCCGAAATCGGATCATTTGGCGGGAAGGGCTGTTCATCAAGCCGCAGCATTTCCAGCAACAGCAACGACACACCGACTACGCGCTGCACGCCCGTCTTAGCGCGCTCAGTGATTATTTCTACGGCCTGCAATCGCTGGCTATTAACGAAGAATACCTTAACTTCGGGCGTATCGCGCTGGTGAACGCCACCGGCGTGATGCCGGATGGCACGGTCTTCAATATCCCAGGGGATGACGCGCTGCCGCAACCGCTGGAGATTACCGATGTGGCGCTGGCGAACCAAAAGGTCTATCTGGCGCTGCCGTTGGCGGTGAACGGTGTGAGCGAAGTCGGGCAGGCCGGGGCCGGTATTGCCACCCGCCTGCAATCCTACCGGCACGATGTGCGTGACTTGCACAGCGAAGGCGGTGACGTGGTATCGGTGGAAGTGGGTAAGGTCAGCCTGCGGCTGATGCTGGAGCGTGATGACCGTAGTGCCTACGCGTCGCTGGCGATCGCCAACATCCTCGACAAACGGCCGGACGGTGGGCTGGTTCTCGACCCTAACTTTATGCCGTGCAGCATCAGCGTCACGGCGATTCCGAGCCTGAAACGCTTTCTGGGGGAATCGGCCGGTCTGGTGGCTGAACGCGCCCGCAGTCTGGCTCAGCGTATCGCCGCGCCCGGTCAGCAAGGGGTGGCGGATGTGGCGGAATTCATGATGCTGCAACTGCTTAACCGCGCCCAGCCGCAACTGTCGCATCTGGCGCGCCTCGGCACGTTACACCCAGAGCGGCTGCATGAAGCGCTGGTGCAACTGTGCGGTGAGCTGATGACCTTTACCGATGAATCGCGCCTGCCGCCGGAGTTTCCCGCTTATCGTCATGAGCATCAGCAATCGAGCTTTGAGCCACTGATGATGGCGCTACGTCAGGCGCTGAGTACCGTGCTGTCGCCGCGTGCAGTGTCGATTCAGATGAAGGCACAGCCTTACGGCGTCAGGGTGGCGCTGGTGGGCGATGCCGAACTGATGGCCAGTGCCGAGTTTGTGCTGGCGGTGCGCGCCCGTATGCCGCAAGAACATTTGCGCAAGCAACTGCTGCAACAAACCAAGATCGCCTCCAGCGACAAAATCCGCGAACTCATCAGTCTGCAACTGCCTGGCGTACCGTTGCTGCCGCTGCCGGTGGCACCGCGTCAGTTGCCGTACCACGCCGGTTACAGCTACTTCCAGTTGGACAGGCAAAGCCCGGCCTGGAAATCGCTGGTCACCAGCAACACGCTGGCGTTCCACATCGCTGGCGAGTTCCCGGAACTGGATATGCAACTGTGGGCCATCCGCGGCCAGTAGTTAACAGGAGGAACCTGTGAGTACCGACATCATTAAAAATGACCAGTTAGGCGACCTGCTGTATGACAACGCCCGGCAACTGGATATGGATTCCGATTACTGGTTCCGCCTGCGCGGGCAGAGCATCAACCCGATGATCGATGCCGTGACCCCGCTGCTGGGCATGGTGGAGCGGGTTCGCCAGCTGTCTGAATACGATGGCGTAGCGGAGTTGTACCAGCGCGTGCAGTCCGAGATTCAGGCCATCGAGCAGGAATTGCACTCCCACGGTTACGAAAACGGCGTGATCCTGTCGTTTCGCTACATTCTGTGCACCTTTATCGATGAAGCGGTGATGGGACGGGAGTGGGGAGGCCAGAGCGTGTGGTCGGCCCATTCGCTGCTGACCCGCTTTCACAATGAAACCTGGGGTGGCGAGAAGGTGTTCGTGCTGCTGGAGAAACTGCTGGATGACCCGGTGCGTTACCGCGACATTCTGGAGTTTATCTACCTGTGCTTGTGCCTTGGCTTTGAAGGCCGTTACCGGGTGATGACGCAAGGGCGAGAAGAGCTGGACCGGGTGGTGCGCCGCTTGCATGACACCCTGCGACCAGAGCCGGAAAACTCGCCGACGGTGTTTCACCTCAATCTGGGACAGCAATCTTCCCGTTACCACCTGCGTAAACAGATTTCGCTGCGCGCCTTGTTCCTCGGCCTGTGCGTGGTGATGGCGGTGGCGTTTGGCCTGTATCACTACCAGCTAACCAACCAGACCCAGGACGTGCTGCGTCAACTGGGCGAATTATTACAATAACAGGAGCGTATTCTCGTGATTCGAATCGAACTGCCGATCCTGGTTGAGCGACTCAACCCGCTGTGCCGCCACATGATGGAAGAAGCGGCCGCGTTGTGTATTCAGCATCAGGGCGCGGAGATCCGCATTGAGCACCTGTTGCTGAAAATGCTGGAAACACCGTTGTGCGACGTACGCCAGATCCTCAAACGCGCTGGGGTAGAGGCCGACGAACTGGCGGCATTGCTGCAACCCAATGCGGCGGATAAAGGCTTTGAGTCAGGCTATCCGTCGTTTTCACCGTTGCTAGTGGAGTGGTTACAAGACAGCTGGTTGCTGGCTTCGGCCGAGCTTCAACACGCCCGTCTGCGCAGTGGCGTACTGCTGCTGGTGTTGCTGATGACGCCGACGCGTTATCTGTCCGCTGCGGTAACCCGCCAACTGGCACAAATTAACCGCGAACTGCTGCGCCAGCAGTTTGACGAGTGGGTGAAAGACTCGGCGGAAACCGAGGTGGTGACCGCCACGGGCGTCGCACCGGAGCAGGCTGCTGCAGCGACTACCCAGCTCTCCCGTTATACCCAGAATGTCACCGAGTCGGCCCGTCAGGGCAAGCTGGACCCGGTGTTGTGCCGTGATCACGAAATCGACCTGATGATCGATATCCTCTCGCGCCGTCGTAAAAATAACCCGATCGTGGTCGGTGAGGCCGGGGTAGGGAAAAGCGCGCTGATTGAAGGGCTGGCGCTGCGTATCGTCGCGGGTCTGGTGCCGGAACGGCTGCGGGATGTGGAATTACTGACGCTGGATCTGGGTGCCATGCAGGCCGGTGCGTCGGTGAAAGGCGAGTTCGAGAAGCGCTTTAAAGGGGTGATGCAGGAAGTCAAAGAGGCACCGAAGCCGATTGTGCTGTTCATTGACGAGGCGCACACACTGATTGGTGCGGGTAATCAGGCCGGGGGGCTGGATGTGTCCAACCTGCTGAAACCGGCGCTGGCTCGGGGTGAGTTGCGCACCATCGCGGCGACCACCTGGAGCGAGTACAAGAAATACGTGGAAAAAGACGCCGCGCTGTCACGCCGTTTCCAACTGGTGAAGGTGGGGGAGCCGAACGTCGAACAAGCCACGGTGATCCTGCGTGGGCTGCGCAGCATTTACGAACAGTCACACGGCGTGTTGATTGACGAGGAAGCCTTGCAGGCAGCGGCCAATTTGTCTGCGCGCTATATCTCCGGACGCCAGTTGCCGGATAAAGCTATCGATGTGCTGGACACCGCCTGTGCGCGTGTCGCCATCAATCTGACCACACCACCGCGCGCGGTCAGCCAGTTGCAGACCCGTCTGCACCAACAGGCGCTGGAAATCGCCCAGTTGGAGCGTCAAGGCCGCATTGGCCTGGGGGACACGCAGGAGCGGCTGGTCACGCTGCGTGAGGCTCGTGAAACCGACGCCGCGACACTGGCGCAACTGGAAGCCGACTGGCAACACCAAAAAACGCTGGTGCAGCAGATTGTTGCCTTGCGTACCGCGCTGCTCAATGATGCGCCGCCGGAAGATTTTGATGCCGCTGCTGCGGCGGCGGAGCTGGCCGATAACGAGCGGGCGCTGGCTGAACTGCAACAGCCGTCAGTGCTGGTGTCACCACACGTGGATAAAACCCAGATTGCTTCGGTGATCGCCGAGTGGACCGGTGTGCCGCTAAACCGCATTTCCCAGGGCGAGCTGGACGTGGTCACCCGCCTGCCGGATTACCTTGGTGACAGCATTAAAGGGCAGCAACTGGCTATCGCCCAGTTGCACAAGCACCTGCTGACCGCCCGTGCCGACCTGCGCCGTCCCGGCCGACCGCTGGGGGCCTTTTTGCTGGTGGGGCCGAGCGGGGTCGGTAAAACCGAAACCGTGGTGCAGATTGCCGATCTGATGTTCGGTGGTCGTCATTACCTCACCACCATCAACATGTCCGAATACCAGGAGAAGCACACAGTTTCTCGTCTGATCGGCTCGCCGCCGGGGTATGTCGGCTTTGGCGAAGGCGGGGTACTGACCGAAGCGATTCGCCAGAAGCCCTATTCGGTGGTGCTGCTGGATGAAGTGGAGAAAGCCCACCCGGATGTCCTCAACCTGTTCTATCAGGCGTTTGATAAAGGCGAACTGGCCGATGGCGAAGGGCGGCTGATCGACTGTCGCAACGTGGTGTTCTTCCTGACCTCCAACCTCGGGTTCCAGACGATTGTCAATTTTGCCGACCGGCAAAGCGAACTGCTGGATGCGCTCTACCCGGAACTGGCGGCGTTCTTCAAACCGGCGTTGCTGGCGCGTATGGAAGTGATCCCTTACCTGCCGCTGGACCACGACACGCTGGTTGAGATCGTACAGGGCAAGCTGTCGCGTCTGGTGACGTTGCTGCAACAGCGCTTTGGTGCCGAGGTAGTCATCGACGACGCCGTGCCGGAAGAAATTCTGCGTCTGGCCAACCGCAGCGAGAACGGGGCGCGCATGCTGGAGTCGGTGATCGACGGTGCGCTGCTGCCGCCGGTGTCGTTGCAGTTGCTGCAACGTCTGTCGACCGGTCAGCCGGTCAGCCGCATTCATTTCCGGGTGGAAGACGGCCAGTTCCGGTCTGAGGTGGAGGGCTGAGCATGCAAGCGGCCCTCTCTCTGGCGTTCTCGCTAACCCGCCACCGGGATGAAGCTGGTCTGTGTGACTGGCTACTCGGCACGCTGCGCTCGGCATGGCAGCCACAAGGGGTGTTGCTGGGGATGGTGGACGTTAGCGGGCGTCAGTTGGTTTGTAACGGCTGGGTGCATCGCACGCCATTGTCGTTGTCGCTCGGTGTGGATGATTTCAGCCATCCGCTGGCCTATGTGCTGCTTAAGAATCAGGTGCGCAGTTGGGCCTCGCTGTACGGCGGTGCCCGTGTTGAACACGAAGGATTTCGCCAGTTACTGGCTGATGCCGGCACCGCCTGTGGTCTGCACGCCATGCCGTTGCTGGCCGAGGATGGCCGTGCACTGGCGGTACTGGCGTTGCTGGATACGCCGGAGCGGTTGCAGGCGCTGGGGCGACGTGATGACTACGTGCAACTGGCACAGATATTTTGCAGCCAACTGGCGTTGATCCGCGATCTGGGGCGCAGCCAGCGTGAACAGACCGCGCTGCGCGATTCATTACGCCAGATGAAAGACGAAGGCGCATTGCGGCAGGAACGGGAAAAACGGGTGGCGGACGCGTTGATTGGGCAGTCCGTCGCGGTGCGGCAGTTACATCAACAGATTTGTCAGGCGGCCGCTCATCGTCTGGCGGTGTTGATTCACGGCGAAACCGGTGTGGGCAAAGAGGTGGTGGCGCGGTTGTTGCACCAGTGCTCCGATCGCGCCGGGCGGCCGTTTATCGCCATTAACTGTGCCGCTATTCCGGAAAACCTGATTGAAAGCGAGCTATTCGGCTATGAGAAAGGGGCGTTTTCCGGCGCGCAGAGCAACAAAATCGGGCTGGTGGCGCAGGCCAATGGCGGCACGCTGTTTTTGGATGAAGTGGGCGACATGCCACCGCTGATGCAGGCCAAATTGCTGCGGGTGCTGGAAACACACAGCTTCCGCCCGCTGGGTGCAGGCCAGGAGAGTCACTCTGATTTTCGGCTGATCGCCGCCACGCACCAACCGCTGGAGCAGCGGGTCGCGGAAGGGCTGTTCCGCCAGGATCTCTATCACCGGCTGTGCCAGTGTCTGGTGCAGGTGGCACCGCTGCGCGATCGCCCGGACGACATCAGCCTGTTGTGTGAGCACTTTATCGGGCAGTTCGCCCAACAACAGCAAAAACCGTTGGGGCCGCTGCATCGCACCTTTCTTAAGCAACTACTGGGGTATGACTTCCCCGGTAATGTGCGTGAACTCCGCAACCTGCTGGAAGTGGCGTGCGCCCATACGCCGGAAGGTGAGCCGATCCGCCTGGAGTCGTTGCCGCCTGAATTACACCAGCGGGTATGCAGTAGCGCTGCCGCCGACAGCGACGCGTTCCACCATATTCAGGACCTGCGTATCGCCACCCAACAGTACGAGGCGGCGGTGATTGCCGCGCGTCTGCGCCAGTTTCAGGGTAACCGCCTGCTGGTAGCGGAAAGCCTGAATATTCCTAAACGAACCCTGGATCACAAGTGCCAGAAACTGGAGGTGAATTGATGATGCTGACGATGGTGCCGTTGCTGATGGCGGCAGTCGGCTCGCCCGACCCCGCCTGGCAATCGCTGTGGGAACAGTGCCGTAATGAGACATCGCCGCAGGTGCGTCTGGCCTGTTATGACGCGCTGGGACGCGAGAGCGCGCGTGCCAACGACCCGTCGTCCGCGATGAATCATGGCGGTACGGGGGAGAATGCGTTTCGTCTTAACCGTGAGGCAGCCAATGGCGATATCACCCTGACGCGCACGCTGGCGGATGGCAACACGCTGGTTATCAGTTGCGCCAGCAGCATTACCCACCTGCGGCTGACGCTGAGCCAGCCGTGGTCAGGTGACAACGTGACCTCTCAGTTGGATGGGGCCAGCGCACCGGATAACTGGTTCGTGCGTAATCGCGGCACCTTGCTGGAATTTGGCCGTGGTCTGCCCGCTATCGATGCGCTCAAGCGTTGGGTCGGCCATCAGGAACTGGTGCTCAGTGGCGAACAAAACCAGATAGTGCGTATCGACCTCACCGGGTTGGGTGACGCGTTGACACCGCTGCGCCAGCAGTGCCGCTGGTAGGGGCGATGAGTATGCATGCACACCCCTGGTGTAAACGATTACTGACGTCATTGCCTGATGAGGCGCTGCGCGCAGCGGTAGCCGCGGATGACCCGCTGTGGGAGCAGGTGGAAACCGAGCTGGTCAAGCTGGGATCGCTGGCGCACAGCCAGGTGGACCTTAACGCGGTTGCCGGTCAATGCCTGACGTTGCTGGAGAGCCGAACCAAAGACATGCGGGTGCTGGTGCAACTGCTGCGTTGCCTGCAACACCCGGCCAAGGCGACACCATTCGCCACCGCCATCATGTTGCTCGATAGCTGGCTGGAGGCTTACTGGACGGTGGCGTTTCCGGCCAGTCCGGCACAAAAACAGAAGCTGATGGTGCAAATCATCCGCCGTTTTGAAGGCGTACTGCCCCGTATGACGGAGCAGGCCTCGGGGGCGGAATTAGGCCAGTTGCATCAGCTGGCGGAACAACTGGCCTCGCGCTGGCGTAGGCTGGCGTCCAGCAATGCGGACCTTACTGATGAACTGGTGGCGGCGCTTCAGCGTGCCCGGCAACGCCATCAGGCGCAGGAGAAAGCCAACCAAGCGGCGGCGGCACCGACATCGGGCGCGCAAGGCGCAACCAGCGCGGAGGGGGGCACCGGTAACAGCGGTCACAGCAGTACAGCCAGTGTGGCGGCGACGGTCGATATCAACAGTTCGGACGATCGTAGCTGGAAGCAGACGCAACTGACCGTGGCGGCTTTACTGATCGAGCGCCAGCCGGAAGCGCCGGTGGGATATCGCCTGCGCCGCAATGCTATCTGGGCGGGGATTACCACCCCACCGATGGCGGCGAGAGGTAACAAAACCCAGTTAGCGCCGGTATCGCTCGACCGGGTGGATGAGTACCACAGCGCGCTTGGACAGGCAGATCTGGCGCTGTGGAACAAGATTGAACAGAGCCTGACGCTGGCACCGTACTGGTTTGATGGCCACATGCTGTCAGCGACGGTAGCGACCCGGCTGGGGCATGGCGCTGTCGCCAGCGCCATCGCCGATGAACTGTCGGCGTTTCTCACCCGGCTGCCGGAATTACGCGAGCTGTCGTTTAGCGACGGGTCGCCGTTTCTGTCGGCCAAATGCGTCCAGTGGCTGCAATCCGCGCAGCCAGGGCGCGGTAGCGGTGGCATTCAGAGACAGGACGACCTGGCGGCAGAGGCGGCGGCGTGCTGCGCCGAACAAGGGCTGAGCGCCGCGCTGTCGTTACTGGATGAACGTATTCGACGTTTGAAAGAACCGCGTGAGCGTTTTTTGGCCGAGTTGGTATTGGCGGATTTACTGGCGGAAGAAGGCATGAAAGCACTGGCGGCACAGCATTATCAGCACCTGTGGCAGGAAAGCGAGCGATTGGGCCTGATGCAGTGGGAACCGGGAATGGTCAGTCGACTGGAGCGGCTGGGCGCGTCCCGCAGGAAATAAGACATTCGGAGTTGAATGGTCACTTATGTTGAAAATAATCATTACCTTTCTGCGGCAACAGCTGCCGAAACTGAAACCGTCCTGGCTGCTGTTGGGGGTGGTGGTATGGGTAGTCGCGTTGGTGCTGGCCTGGTGGCTGGGGCCGCGTCTGCTGCTTGGCGAGATGCGCCCACTGCAAAGCGTGTGGGGTCGCGTGGTGTTCACGCTGGTCTGGCTGTGGCTGGGGTTTGCCTACAGTGCCTGGCGTGTCTGGCGTCGGGTACAGCAACTGCGTGCGGAACGCCGTGAACAGCAGACTATCGAGCAAGACCCCTTGCAGGTATACGTTGATAGCCAGCAAACCTTTCTGGACCGTTGGCTACAGGCGTTTCAAACCCAGCTCGGCAAAAAGGCGTTGTACGCCATGCCCTGGTATCTGGCGATTGGTTTGTCCGGCAGCGGTAAAAGCAGCCTGATCCATCGTGCTAACCCGGCCAATAAGCTCAACCCGAAGCTGGATGCGGAGTTGCGTGAAGTCGCGGGCGGCCAGCAGGTGAACAGTTGGGTTGGTGAGTCAGCGGTTATCTGGGATCCGAGCGGTCACTTGCTGGCGCAACCGGAGATCGGCGCAGAGCCGTCGGCCGGGCGTCACGCGCGTCTGTGGCAGCATCTGCTGCAATGGCTGAGCCTCAACCGTCGTCGCCAGCCGCTCAACGGGCTGGTGCTGACTATCGACCTCTCCTGGTTGTCGCAGGCCAGCGTGTCGGAGCGCAAGGCCTATGCGCAGGTGATGCGCGCCCGCCTGCAGGAGATTGCGGTCAACATCAATACCCGTTTGCCGTTGTATGTGGCGCTGACCCGTCTGGACATGCTGCGCGGTTTTGACGTGGTGTACCGTTCGCTGAACCGGGAAGCGCGTCAGGCGGTGCTCGGGGTGACGTTTACGCCACAGGCCAGCCACGGCAAAGGCTGGCTGGAAGAGCTGGAGCGCTTCTGGGATGAGTGGATCACCAGCCTTAACAATAACCTGCCGGAAATGCTGCTGACGCAGTCGGACAGCGGTGTACGCAATACGCTGTTTACCTTCGTGCGTCAGTTGGCCGGGCTTAAGGATTATGTGACGGAAGTGTTGAACGAAACACTGGCGACCGGCGACGACCGTGCATTTTTGGTACGCGGCGTTTACGCCAGTTCGGTGTATCAGCAGGGGGTGCCGTTTGACGCCTTCGCTCAGTCGGCTTCGCGCCGTTACCAATTGCCGGAGCCGATTAATGCGGCGATGCGCGGCGAATCTAATACCTTCTTCGTACAGAAACTGTTCCCAGAGGTGATTTTCCCGGAGGCCAGTCTGGCAGGGGAAAACCGGCTGCACAGCCTCTATCGCCGTCGCCGCATGAGCATTGGGGTGACCTGCATGGTGCTGTTTGGGCTGGCGATGATCGGTAGCTGGCACCATTTCTACCGGGTCAACGAAGAGGCCGGTCGTAACGTGCTGACCAAAGCGCAGGCGTTCATCGGCACCAACGAGCTGGAAGGGCAGGCGGGATACGGCTACCAGCAGTTGCCGCGTTTGAATTTGATCCGCGACGCCACCTTGTCGTTCGGTAACTACCATGAACGTACGCCGATGCTGGCGGATCTTGGCCTGTATCAGGGCGATAAGATTGGCCCCTACGTGGAAGGTTCGTACCTGCAAATGCTTAACCAGCGCTTCTTGCCTGCGGTGATGCAAGGGCTGCTGGAAGACCTGAATCAGGCTCCGGCGGGTAGTGAACAAAAGCTCACTATTTTGCGGGTAATGCGGATGCTGGACGACGCCTCTGGGCGTAACAAGACGCTGGTGGAGCAGTTTATGGCGCTGCGCTGGCAGAAGGCGTTCCCCGGTCAGGGCAAGGTGCAGGAGCAACTGATGCAGCATCTGGATTACGCGCTGGATCATACCGACTGGCATCAGTCCCGCGAGCAAAAGGATACGGTGGCGATCTCGACGTTTGCACCGTTTGTCGACCCGATCGCCAGTGCCCAGCGCGAGCTGAGCAAGCTGCCGATGTACCAGCGTGTCTACCAGAGTCTGGTGATGAAAGCGACGCAGGTGCTGCCACCGGATCTGGCGCTCCGCGACGAGGTCGGGCCGACGTTTGACTCGGTATTTAGTTTGCGTAATGACAAGGCAGGCACCGTACCCCGCTTGTTGACCTATCCCGGTTTCAGCGATTTTTACCTCAAGCAGGATAAGACACTGCTGGACCTGACCGCGCTGGATGCCTGGGTATTGGGGCAGCGTGAGCGTGCTCACCTGAGCGAGGCAGACCGTAAGGAAATTCTGCGGCAGGTGAATGACCGCTACATCACCGACTACATCAACCAGTGGCAAAAAGCGCTGGCGAATATCGATGTGCAGCCGTTGGAAAGCCCGGAGCAGGCGCTGAACATCCTGACCGACATTACCGGTAATGATCAGCCGTTCCAGCGGGTGCTGACCACGGTGAGTGACAACACCCGTATCCGCAAGCTGGCGGACGATGAGAACGACACCGCGCAAGGCATCAATACCCGTATTGGTCGTCCGTTCATGACGATTAACGCCGCGCTGAGCGGGCGGGGTGAACAGGGGCCGCTGGTGCAGGAGGTCAATCAGAAGCTGACCGATCTCTACCACTATCTCGATCAGATTGTGAATGCAACGGATCCGGGGCAGGCAGCACTGAAAGCGGTGCAGGCGCGTCAGGGCAACAAGTTCGCTGACCCGGTGTTCGCGTTGCAGCAGTATGCTCGCAGCCTGCCGTCGCCGCTCGATCGCTGGGTCGGTCAACTGGCGGGAGAAAGCGCCAGTCTGGTGACCGGTCTTGCCATGTCGTCACTGAATCAGGAATGGCTGGACAAGGTGGTGACGCCGTTTAATGAAAAACTGGCGGATCGCTACCCGTTCAACCCCTCGTCTGACAAGGATGTTCCGCTCTCCGAGATGGAACGCTTCTTCGCGGCTGGCGGCACGCTGGATAACTTCTACCAGACCAACCTCAAATCCATCATGGAAGGCGGGATGCTGGAAGGGGAAGGCGCGTCGGTAATGCAAACCGATCTGGTGAAACAGCTTGATCGCGCGACCCGTATCCGCCAGACGTTGTTTAACGCACAAGGCAGCCTGGAAATCCACTTTGTGGTGGAACCGGTGGAACTGACCGCTAACAAGCGTCGCAGTGTACTGAACCTTGACGGACAGTTGCTGGAATACAGCCACGGACGCCGCACTAAGACGCCGCTGGTGTGGCCGAACAGCATGCGTGACGGCGCTGAAAGCAAGCTGACGCTGGTGCCGGATGACCGCGAGCGCTCGCCACGTAGCCTGAGCTTCACCGGACCGTGGGCGATGTTCCGCCTGTTGACTAACGGCCAGCTAACCCAGGTCAACGACAATACGTTCGACGTGCGCTTCTCACTGGAACAAGGTGGCATGACCTATCGGGTGTATACCGATGCCAGCCATAACCCGTTTGCCGGTGGCCTGTTTAGCCAGTTCAAGCTGCCTGATTCTCTCTATTAACCCAGAGGGCGAGCGGGCATTGGCCCTGCTCGCCCGTAGCCGGATGACGTGATATGCAAGATGCACAACAGGCCCTGAAAGTGGGCCGTGATCCACGGATGCTGCCTGAGTACGAGGCGTTACGCGCGGAAATCAACAAGCTAAGCCATGCATCCCGCCCGGAAGTGGACTGGATGCGGGTGCACGATATGGCGACCGCGATTTTTGAAAAGCAGGGCGTCGACCTGCAAACCGCTATCTATTTCACCCTGGCGCGCTCGCGTCTGGCCGGGTTGAACGGTTTTACCGAAGGGTGCGAGTTTCTTGCCAACCTGATCGTGACCCAGTGGGAGAATTTCTGGCCGCCGGTGCATCAGGAACGGGCGCGTATCGAAGTGCTGGACTGGTTTATCGCTCGCATCAGCGAGGTGATCCGCCAGTACGCCATCAGCCACGAACATAAGCGGCTGGTGTATCGCTGCGAGCGCGCGCTGCAACTGATGAGCGAAAAGCTGCATAACTCGGGCCTGAGCCGTATTCCGCGGGTGGAAAACCTGCTGCACTTTATCGAAGGTTATACCCATCTGTTCGATGAAACCGAGATTGTGATTGTGTCTGACGATCAGACGCTGAAGAAACAGCAGGATATGCAGATTCCGCCGATGGTGTTCTTCCAGTCTGATATGGAGCTGGGCGGCATGGCGTCTGCGGCGGCGGCGGCCCAGCCAGCGCTGCCGTCGGGCAGTATTCTGGTCGGGCGGGAGAAAGGGCAGATGAAACCTACCGTATTGAAAATTGAAGCGCACCGTAAGCCGAAACCGGGCTGGTTCTGGTTTGCTTGCGGTGTGCTGAGCTGTGCGCTGCCGGTAGCGGCCATTACCGGCTGGCAGTACTGGCAGAATCAGAAAGCCGAGGCGCTGGCGCTGTTACAGCAACCGGCGTACACGCTGCCTGCCGCGCCGGATCACAACGACATTCGCCGGGTACGCATCGTGCTGGGTGAGCAGAAGCTGCAAAGCATGGAAGGCGAACTGATCAACCGCTATCAGGCGCAACTGGAACAGGTGAAAAACGCCTCGTCGTTCTACCTCTACCAGTATGGCGAGGGGCTTAAAGGCGTGATGCAACAACTGTATCCCGATTCGCTGGCGGTGAAAGAGATGGACCGACAGTGGCAGATAGCCCTCGACCGTCAGCAAGGTGACAAGCCGCCGCGTGTCAGCGGTTACGAGCTGGCGCGCGCCGAAGTGGGCGATACCCTGCAACAGTTGCTGGATTTGGAAAAACAGCGCCGGACGGTAACCATTTCGTACTTGAAATCTCAACTTTATGATATCCAAAAAGATTTGTCCTCCGACGTGCCTTTTGGCATTCGCCTGCGGACGCTGGAGGCGCGCAAAGCCGCCCGTCAGTCGCTGACCCCGGCGGAATTACGCGGTATGGAAGACGAACTGCGTGCTTTCACCATCCGGCTGTACCGTTTGCAACAAGGCGAGAGCGGCAGGTAAAGACTGCCGTGAAGTAAATACTGGCGCGCTGGGCGGCATCGTCGGCCGCCCGCCGGATATCACCAGGGTAATGACGGTAACATGATGAGAAAAATACGATTAGTGGCGGCGCTGTCCTGTGGTTTGCTGGCCGCCTGTCAGGCACCGGTGTCGTCGCTGTCCGACGCGGATTTGCGCCAGTCGGCGGAGCGCGGCAACGGTGAAGCGCAGTATCGGCTGGCGAAGCAACTCGCTTCTCGCTCGCATTACGTTGAAGCGATGCAGTGGATGCAAAAAGCCGCCGCCTTGACGGATGTCTCCGCTGCCAGCAAAGACACCCGCGCCGCAGCGGCATTACAGGTGGGTGACTGGTATCAGGCCGGATTGGGTGAGCCGAAAAATACGCCGCTGGCACGCCAGTGGTGGCAGAAAGCCTCACGGCTGGGGAGTGGCGAGGCGGGTTACCGGCTGGGGACCGATTGTCAGGCACAGCATCAGGGTAAACTGGTTGCCGCCTGTCTGGATGCTTTCGAACGTGCGGCGGATAACCAGTATGCACCCGCGCAACTGGTGGTCGCACAGTGGTATACGGCGCATCCCGGTGCGGAAAAAGAAGCGACCGGGTGGATAGAAAAGGCGGCGGATTTGGGCGATCGGGACGCGCAGTACCAGCTTGCCCAGCGCTATGAGCAAGGCAAAGGTGTCGCGAAGCGTACCGATCTGGCTGAGCGATGGTATTTCCGGGCGGCAGACCGGGGGCAACCGCAGGCCCAGTTGTGGATGGCAAAACATGCCGAGGGGAAAGACGCGCTCGACTGGTACCAGAAAGCGGCGGCTAACGGCGAAGCCGATGCACAACTGTGGCTGGCACAGGCTTACCGCGACGGCAATAAAGGGCTGGTGAAGAACGACAAACAAGCGCACTACTGGTTGGATCGCGCTTCTGGCAAGGGCAATGGCGAGGCGGATTACAAGCTGAGCCAGATGCAGTCAGACGCCACTAAACGGGAATACTATCTGGTGCTGGCGTCGGCGGCGGGGTATGTCCCGGCGTCGCGAGAACTGGGCAACTGGTTGCTCAAACGCGGCGAACTGGAGCGGGCCCGCGAGGTGTTCGCCAAAGCGGCGGCGACCGGCGATACCGAATCCCGGCTGGCCTATGGCGAGATATTGCGACTGGGTCAGGGCGGTAAAGCGGATTATGTGGAAGCGATGAAGCAATATCGCTTCGCGGCGCATGACGGCAACCGCATGGCACAGTATCGTATGGGCATGATGCGCCAGGATGGGCTGGGCGCGTCACGTAATCGTATCCACGCCTACGCCTGGTATTCGCTGGCGGCGACTGAAGGCATGGCGGAGGCGCTCGCTGCCCGTAATGACCTGGAAGCGACCATGCAGCCAGATGAGATTAAGGCTGCCCAAAAACTGGCGATGCACTGGTCAAGCGGGAAAGAGACCGATACGCAGTGATGTGTGCGCTATGCCGTCGAAGGTGGGTCGGTAGTAATGATAAAATCAACGTTGCCAGCAATAACGTTGCTAAAAATAAAACCAATAAAACCCAAGGAAATTGTATGAAACGGAACGGATATCTTGCTTTGCTGCTGGGTATGACGGCGTTGTCGTCGCAGGCGGAGGTGAAGACACCTTATCAGGTTGAACAGGGTAAGGTGGTCTACCGGGTGTCGGTGAATGCCGATCCGCAGGTGCTGGCCGGTGCAAAACCGGACGATTTTCGGGTGTTACTGCGGGAAAAGCGCGTTGCGCTGGCGGTATCCGGCTCACGTTACTACTGCAATCAGCAACCGCTGCCGAATGGCTTCAAGCCGGAAAGCGCCAAATTGCGCTATGACACGTTTCTGATTACCAATGTCGGGTCCTATGTTGGTTGCGAGCGCATGAAACAGGACATTGACGCCGACAGTTTTCAGGCGCTGGATTTTCCGTTTTTCCGCGATCGTCACCACATCTGGTTGCCTGATGGTGAAGAACTGAGTGGTGTGGATGTCGCCAGTTTTAAAACACTGGCCAGAAATCAGGCGTTCGACAAGCAGAATTATTATTTTGTGGAGAACGAAACCAGCGTCATTCCCTATCAGAAATCAGCACCGAGCGCGGGTCAGTGTTTTGGCTGGGCGACTATCGACGGCAACCTGTATTACCGGGGTGAGCAGCGATCCGATGGTGATGCCGCCAGTTTCCGCTGTCTGACATTCAATACGGCGCTGGATAAAACCGGGTTCTATGTATTTGGGCGGGCGTATCCAGGCCTTCCTGACGGCGTGACAGCGGCGGATATCCGCATGCTGCCGAATAATGAAAAGCTGGCGACCGACGGCGAACACCTCTGGTTTTTGGGTGTAGAGCCGGTGCAACTGACCGGGTTGAGCCTGCGCGATGTTAAAGTCGAGCCGGATGCTAACGGTTATACCATCACGGATGGCAAGGCCCGCTGGTTGTGTGGCTCCGGTAAGGTCAATGATCGTCCGCTGTGTCGCAAGGGGTAAGCCGTCAGTTGAGCCGTAGATGTGCCGCAGATAAGCGGTGATGTGGCGAGAACAGGCCCTATCCCAAGAGGGCAGGGCCGTTGTGATAGCGTGGAAAATCAGGTTAATCCGGTGTTGATGCGCTTGCCGATGTCTTTGAGTTTGGAGAATTTTTCAAGTAACTGCGGCGCATCATCCAGACTCATGACGAACATCCACAGGTAGGTCATGACGGAGTAGATGTGCCCGGCATTACTGTATCCCTTCACCAGCATCAGCAAGATCACTGCGCCGAAGAGCAATGCTGCCGCCACGCCGATAGACAGGTAACCCCAGGCTTCGCGGTCGGAAAGTCTGATCCGTAGTCTGGATAGCATGGCATAGTGCCTGATAAGCGTGTGCGCTTTCGCCTGCCCGATCAGTCCCACCTCTTTTTCAAGGCGATTGTTCAGGCGGTTGTACAGGTATTCATTCTTGCGGATATAGCCAGTCAGAAAGAAGCTAAAAACCAGCAGGATCGCCAGACAAAAAAAACCAGCCCAGAACTCAATCACCATTAACATCAATACTGCGCCGCTGACCGAAAATAGCGAGGTCAACAGCACAGGCAAATGCACTTCGAAGAAATCCACAAATTCTCTCGATAAGGCTACCCGGGCGGCGACTGTCGACTGCGAATGTTGGCTTTCCCGCTGAGTGATAATCACCGGAACCGCCAGTTCGGCATAAATGCGTGAAAAAACGCGGGTATCGGCACTGCGTCTTGCCGCGCCGACAAACCACATCAGTAGCACAATGAGGGCGTATACCAGTGCCAGTGCGACGTTACCACTAATAATCGCGTTGATGGCAAAGCCAGCAAATAGCGGGTATGTCAGCAGTAAGGTATTCTCTGCGATCACCAATCCAAAGGTCAGAAGTAATTTTTTATTGTGCAGTCGCATTAGCGCCTTAAGCGTCACCCAGGCGTTATGCGAAGCTGGCTTGCGATGAAACATCATGAAAACTCGTGTTAAGATTAAAATATTGAGCAGTTGCTCAAAAGTGGGAAAACTGTACTTGAGCAAATGCTCAATGTCAATGCGGGAGCAAGTGTATGAAAAGTGAGTCGGGCAACGGGGTGAAAGAAACAATTCTGGATGCCGCCATCTCGTTGTTTAAGGAAAAAGGGGTGACGGCGGTGAAAACACGCGATGTCACTGACTTTTTGGGGATTTCACGCAGCCATATTTACCATTATTTTTCAGACTGGAACGGGCTGCGTGCTGCTGCATTTTTGCGCTTTATGCAAGCGGATCTGGATGATATTTCCACGCGGGTGAGCACATTGCCGCCAGAGTCACGCTTACCGGCGCTGATCGACCACTATCTTCCTGAATCCATCGACGCAACCTGGGTGTTGTATAGCGATATCTGGAAATACGCGATGCATGACCCGGCATTGGCCAACATGATTGCCACGATGATCGCACAATGGGATAACCTGATAGCGCAAATTATCCGTGACGGCATCGCTGCTGATGTTTATAAGTCGGTAGAGGTTTCACGCGTTGCCCGTCAGTTGGGGGCTGTGGTGAATGGCTATGCGGATACGCTGGCGTTGCACCCTGACCCGGCAAGACGAGCCAGGGCGCTGGACGATATTCAGGATCTGATACGGGTGTTGCTGCAGTAAGGCGAGTGCCGTTTTGACCGAGCAATGACCCGCTACTACCGAGGCTTACCCGGCGGTCTGTTCGCGAATCATGGCGATATAGATGTCCCGCAACTGTCGTGCCAGCGGGCCGGGGCGACCTTCCCCGATGGTTACGCCGTCTATCTCCACCACCGGCCAGACAAAGGTGGTGGCGGAACTGATAAACGCTTCTTTGGCAGCCCGTGCTTCCTGCGGGCTAAACGCCCGTTCTTCTACCGTCAAACCGTGTTCGGCGGCAAGTTGCAGTAACGCCTTACGGGTAATGCCGTGCAGGATGTCATTACTCAGCGGCCGGGTGATCAGGTGGTTGTGGGTATCGACGATATAGCAGTTACTGGAGCTGCCTTCGGTCACCATGCCGTTTTCCACCAGCCAGGCGTCATCGGCACCCTTTGCGTGCGCCCACTCTTTCGCCATGCAAGCCATCAGCAGGCTGACGGTTTTGATGTCACGCCGATGCCAGCGCAGGTCCGGGCAGGTGATGACGCGAATACCTTTTTCCGCACACGGGTGATGAATCACCGGGCGTGACTGGGTAAACAACACCAGTGTCGGCGCGGCGTCAGTCGGGAAGGCGAAATCACGATCACCGGTACTGCCCCGACTGAGTTGCAGGTAGATACCGCCTTCTTCCAGCCGGTTTTGCTCGATAAGCTGCAGATGAATCTCCCGCAGCGCGGCCTGGCTGACGGGCAGATGCAGGTTCAGCTCACGACAGGAGCGTTCCAGCCGCGCCATGTGGCCGTCGAATTCCGCCAACCGACCGTTGACCACCGCCGTGACCTCATACACTGCATCAGCAAACAGAAAACCACGATCGAACACCGAAACCGTCGCGTGTTCCTCAGACAGATAGTGCCCGTTAACATAAACAGTACGTGACATTACACCGCTCCCGTTAAACAAGGGCGAGGGTGGCCCCACAGCCCGGTTTCAGATAAATACAGTTGGCTGCCGCGCCATTCCAGCCCGCCGACCCGGTCTTCCGCCAGCAGCAACGGCCCGTCAAGATCGACAATATGCGCACCCTGCGCCACCAGCGAGGCCGGTGCCATCGACAGCGAGGTACTGACCATGCACCCCACCATGATTTTCAGCCCTTGCGCTTGTGCCGCCTGACGCAGCAACAGCGCTTCGGTCAATCCACCGGTTTTATCCAGTTTGATGTTGATCATATCGTAGCGTGTCGCCAGCCCCGGTAGCGTCCGGCGGTCATGGCAGGATTCGTCGGCACACAGCGCAATAGGGCGTGGCAGCGTGGCCAGTACTTCATCGCCGTGAGCCGGCAACGGTTGTTCAATCAGGCTCACCCCAAGACGTTGCAGTTCGGGTACCAGCTTCAAATACAGATCGGCAGTCCAGCCTTCATTCGCATCGACGATGATCTGTGCCTGCGGTGCCCACTGGCGTACCGCCGCGACACGCTCGATATCATGTTCATCCGCCAGTTTCAGTTTCAGCAGCGGGCGGTGTGCGTGACGTTGCGCGGCCTGCGCCATCCGTTCCGGGGTATCCAGCGACAGGGTGAAGGCACTGACAACAGGCTCCGGGCGCGGTAACCCGGCCAGTTGCCAGACCGGTGTTGCCTGTCGCTGGCTGTCGAGATCCCACAATGCGCAGTCCAGTGCGTTACGTGCCGCACCCGGCGGCAGCAGTGTCTGTAAGGTTTGCCGGTCGAGCCCTTGTCGAACCTTGCCTTGTAACGCCGTCAATTGCGCTGTCACATCACTGATACTTTCACCGTACCGGGCGTAAGGGACGCTCTCGCCGTGTCCTTCAAGATGCCCGTCACGTACCGTGACTTTGATGACATCGGCGTGGGTTTTACTGCCACGTGAAACCGTGAAGGTTTCTTTCAACGCCCACCGCTCATGGGCGACGATTAACTCTGCCATCATGTGGTCCTTACAGTTGGTCGACGATGCGGCACACACCCTGACGGAAGGGGTCAACCACCGGCAATCCCAGTTGTTGTTCCAGTTTCGCCATATAAGCCAGCGCGTCCGCTTCGCTTAACTGCGCACTGTTGATAGAGACCCCAACGAAGCGAGCGTGTGGGTTGGTTAACCGCGCCATCGCCAGATTGAGGTCAATACAGGCTTGCAAGTCCGGCAGCGGATAGTCCACGCCCCGCATATGGGTGCGGGTTGGTTCGTGGCACAGCACCAGCGCGTCGGGCTGGGCGCCGTGGATAATACCGGTGGTTACCCCGGCGAAAGAGGGATGAAACAGCGATCCCTGACCTTCGATAATATCCCAGTGGTCAGCGTCGTTATCGGGGGCGAGGGTTTCCACCGCACCGGCGATAAAGTCAGACACCACCGCGTCAATACTCACACCCGCACCGGAAATCAGAATGCCGGTCTGGCCGGTGGCTCGAAAGGTGGCATGAGCGCCGCGAGCCAGCAGTGCCTGTTCAATGGCCAGCGCGGTGTACATTTTCCCGCAGGAGCAGTCGGTGCCGACCGGCAACAGACGTTTGCCACTGCGTTTGCGGCCACTGGCTACCGGGAAATGCTGGGTCGGATGGCGCACATCAAACAGTGAGCGCCCGAGCCGGGTGGCCAGTTCGCTGAGTTCCGCTACATCCGCCAGTTTATTGTGCAGGCCAGCCGCCAGGTCCATGCCGTACTCCAGTGCCTGACGCAGTATGGCTACCCAGGCATCAGAAATGATACCACCGCGGTTTGCTACGCCGATCACCAGCGTACGTGCGCCTGCTGCCCATGCCTCCTCAAGTGTCATATCAGGCAGGCCGCAATCCGCCTGGCATCCTGACATGCGATACTGGCCGACACAGTATTCCGGATGCCATTGTTTAATGCCTATCGCCACTTTGGCGGCCAACTGGTCATGGGCATCACCCAGAAACAACAAATACGGTTTTTTGATTGTCATCGCCAACTCCATCATGAAAATAAAAAACAAAGAGAAAAGGCCGCCATCTACACGTGGATAAATCCATGAGTAAGAGGTATATATTCGTCATATTTCAGTTTGCCGGATTACCTGGCCTATCAATGAGTCTCGCGCTGTAGGGCGTGCCAGGCTGTGTTACAAGGCTCGAACAAGCCTTGCCCTAAAGGGCCAACACATGGTGTTGTCCTGCAAATCGAATTATTTAGGGTATAGATAATTAAAATCATAAAAATAATGAACGCCGCCGTCTTTTTTGAAAAAGAATAAGATTGAAGAATAAAGTCGACGTGCTGTTCTTTGATACTATCAAGCAGTTTTATATTGTCAATGACGGTTAAAAATAAGAACTATATTCTAGCTTATCGGTTTTTTATGCGCTTAGTATGATTGGTTTGGTTTCTTTTTTGATGTAAAAATCTGCCGGAAATTGAAAATGAAATGGTCGACAGTTTTTTATAAAACGAGAGGTCGATAGAATTAAGTTTGTTTATTTCAGTGCGCTAATTGCATTATTTTGGGGCTGCTGCACATTATCAGAAAAAAGCATCTGTCTTTTTTCTTGAAATGTTAAAATAATCTAAAAGAGCTATCATTGTCGCGTTAATAAAAGGCACAGCTAGCGTGCAGACGCGAACGCTGGTGATGATGTCGGGTGAATGGGCTGCACTGAAATGGATCAGAAATGTGCAGGGATCAGAAAATACATGCTGATGCCGTGTACACTCAGGTATCAGAAAGAAGAGATAACCGTACGGCCGCTATGATGCCAGCAACCTGACGCAAGATGGCGAGAGCATGATGGCCGTCTTGTGTTTATGTATCTGGAACGGTGGTGTAAGCGGTGGCGCCAGCAGGACAGCGCCTGAAGTATCGGGTAGCATGACGACACCGCCTATTGTAGATAGCAGACGCCTCAGTGGCGCTGCTGCCTGACTTTGTTGCACCCGTGTGCGGTGTTGTTCAATATGCAAGAGACCTGCACACACAACACACCTGCAACGTGAAGTATGACGGGTATAGATAAGTTGTTGGCCCTACTGAGAACGTCTATGTCAGATAATAATAATTTTCAGTCCAGTGTTTTGCGTTTCCTTCGCGCATTGCCTTTTCGTTCTTCTCCCGGCATGGCTACCGTGGTGTTTCTGGTGGCCTGTAGCCTGATTTTTATTACCAGTAGCGTCTGGAATTTCTGGAACTCGTATCACCGTCTGTTGATGCATGCAGAGAAAACGGTCGTCAATTTATCCGTGGCGATGTCACGTCAGGCACAGGATACCTTTGTCCCCATTGAAGTGGCTATTGACGACATGCTGCGGGAATTATCACAAACCGGCATGCTGGATTCCATGCAGGTCAAAAGTGTACTTGATGCCCACCGTTCGGTATTGCCGCAATTAGTCGGGTTCTACCTCTTTGACAAGAATGGGACGCTGGTTTCATCTACCGGCAAAGGGCCGCTGTATATCTATAATGCCAGCCGACGGGAATATTTTTCCTGGCTCAAGGAACATAATACGACATCGCTATTTATCGGTAAGGTGACCACCAGCGCGCTGACCGGCAAACGTATTATCCCGGTGGCAAAACGAATCAATGGGCCGAACGGTGAATTCAAGGGCGTTTTCCTTGCCTCTATCGATCACAATTACTTCGGTAATTTCTACAGTTATTTCATTTTGGATTATAACGGTGTGCTGTCATTGATGAATGCTGACGGGCATGCCATCTACCTCTATCCCAATAGGGAACAATACATTAACAGTAACTTCTCTGACGGTGGCCTGTTTGAAAAATCCCGGCTGGAGCAGGGCAGCGGCACGGGGATCTGGCGCACTACGTTGGACAACAAGGTGCGTATTGTCGGTTATGTCAAACTGGATCGTTATCCGCTGGTGGTGGCGGCAAGTCTGGAGCGAGAGGTATTACAGGCGCGCTGGCTGAAGGAAAATATATCGGCGATAGTGATTAATCTCATGGTGTTACTCGCCATGTTTTTCCTGGGGAACTTTGTTTTAAAGCAAGTCCGGCAGACGGTAAAGAACAAGGATGCGATTAGTCGTCTGCATCAGGAGGAAACCGACAAGAATAAAATTTTGCAAAAACTGGCCCTGATCGACCCACTCACCAAACTGGCTAACCGTCGGCGTTTCGATCTCTACCTGGAGCAGTCGCTGAACCGTGCTCGTGATGAAGGTGGGCCGTTGTCATTGATTATGTTGGATGTGGATTTCTTCAAGCGTTACAACGATACCTACGGCCATGTTTTAGGCGACCGTTGCCTTAACCAACTGGGCAGCGTATTGAACAGCCTGCCGTTGCCGGACAACGCGCTGGCGGCTCGCTATGGCGGTGAGGAGTTTGCGATTATTTTGCCTGGGATGAATGGTGAACAGGCTGCGGTATACGGTGAGAAAGTGGTGGAGAATATACGCCGTTGCGCATTGCCGCATGAAGCGTCGCTACTGCCTGAGCAGGTGGTGACGGTGAGCGTAGGTGTTTATTCACATTCCAACGACAACCCTTGCGATATTCAGCGTCTGAAAGAGGGGGCCGATCAGGCGTTATATCTGGCGAAGAAGAAAGGCCGCAACCGTTGCGTACGACTGTAATGTCGGTGGATGATTGCCAGACGTGTTCATTGACTTTTCCATGTAAAATATTGATTTTTAATAAATTAAACTGCCATTAACTGGTCGTGATATCCGCCTTGTCGCTGACCCGTATCACTGATCGCATTGAAATATTTGATTAGAAAAAATTGAGTTACTCCCTCCTTCCCTTTTTGTATTAATAAGAACTATTATCATTATTTGTGTGATTCGCATCATTTGCGGCTGCAGGTATGTGCAGGCTGTCTTAAGGAGTATCCATCCATGTTTGTGCCGTTACTGATTATGTTCCGTGAAGGTCTGGAGGCCGCACTGATCGTCAGTCTGATTGCCAGCTACCTGAAGCGTACCCAGCGCGAACAGTGGCTGGGAGCCGTCTGGGCGGGGGTGGTACTGGCGCTGGCGTTATGTCTGGCACTCGGGGTCTTTATCAACGCCACTACCGGTGAGTTTCCGCAAAAACAGCAGGAGCTGTTTGAAGGGATCGTGGCAGTGGTAGCGGTGGTCATCCTCACTTACATGGTGTTCTGGATGCGCAAAGTCTCTCGCTCGGTGCGCGTTCATTTGGAAGGGGCAATCGATCAGGCGCTCAGCGCCAGCAAGCGTCAAGGGTGGGCGCTGGTGGCGATGGTGTTCTTCGCCGTGGCGCGTGAAGGGCTGGAATCAGTGTTCTTCTTGCTGGCCGCTTTCCAGCAGGATGTCGGTATTTACGCGCCGATCGGCGCGGTGCTTGGGCTTGTGTGCGCCATTGCGGTCGGCGTGATGATCTACTGGGGCGGTGTGAAACTGCATCTGGCCCGTTTCTTCAAATGGAGCAGCCTGTTCATTTTGTTTGTTGCCGCCGGTCTGGCCGCCGGGGCGATCCGCGCTTTTCATGAAGCCGGGTTGTGGAATCAATTTCAGCAGATAGCGTTTGATTTCAGCGCCACGCTATCGACCCACACCCTGTTTGGCACCGTGTTAGAAGGCTTGTTCGGTTATCAGGAAACCCCGACGGTCAGTGAAGTGGTGGTCTATTTCCTGTACCTGATCCCAGCGCTGGTGTTTTTTTTCCTGCCCCAGCGCATGGAGCCGAGTGAGATGGCAACGGCACGTAAGCATCATCACTAATCATTCGAATTTTAAGAAACTATCACCATAAACAATGAATGCAAAAAGGGATACGTCTATGTCTACACCTGTTTTTCGTCGTACGGCGCTGTGTGCCGCTCTGCTGGTTATGCCTGCGTTTGGTGTGCTGGCTGCGGATATTGCGCAGGTTAAGATAACCGTCAATGACAAACAGTGCGAGCCAATGCAGGTGACGGTCGCAGCGGGTAAAACACAGTTTGTGGTCACCAACGCCAGCCAGAAAAACCTGGAGTGGGAAATCCTCAAAGGGGTGATGGTGGTGGAAGAGCGTGAAAACATCGCGCCGGGCTTTACCCAAAAGATGACCGCGAATCTGGAGCCGGGTGAGTATGACATGACCTGCGGGTTGCTCAGCAACCCGAAAGGTAAGCTGGTGGTCACCGCCAGCGCCGAGGCGACTACGGCCAAAACCAACGTACTGGACCTGGTCGGGCCTATCGCCGAATACAAGGTGTATGTGACCAAAGAAGTGGACGCGTTGGTTCAGCAGACCAAGCTGTTCACGGCCGCCATCAAGGCCGGTAAGCTGGATGAAGCGCGCAAACTGTATGCGCCGACCCGTCAGCACTACGAGCGTATTGAGCCGATTGCCGAACTGTTCTCTGATCTGGATGGGAGTATTGACGCCCGCGAAGACGACTACGAGAAGAAAGCCGATGACCCGAAATTCACCGGTTTCCACCGCCTTGAGAAGGCGCTGTTCGCCGATCACTCCACCAAAGGGATGGAGCATTACGCCGACCAACTCAACGCCGATACCCAGGAATTGCAAAAACGTATCGCCAGCCTGACCTTCCCGCCGAATAAAGTGGTAGGTGGTGCCGCAGGCCTGATTGAAGAAGTGGCGGCAACCAAGATCAGCGGCGAGGAAGATCGTTATAGCCGTACCGACTTGTGGGACTTCCAGGCCAACGTTGATGGCGCGCAGAAGATTGTTAACCTGCTGCGTCCGTTGCTGGAGAAGGCCAATCCGACGTTGCTGGGCAAAGTTGACGCCAATTTCAAAACCGTTGATAGCGTACTGGCGAAGTACAAAACCAAAGACGGATTTGCGTCTTACGAGAAGCTGAGCGATGCCGATCGCACGGCGCTGAAAGGGCCGATCACGACGCTGGCGGAAGATTTGGCACAGTTGCGCGGCGTGCTTGGGCTGGATTGAGGCGAGCGATCATGAGTCATACCACGGGCCCGCAAGGCGGGCCGAAGTCTTCTCATCCCTCCGCGTGTCCGGCTCATCCTGACCTGGCTTCACCGTCACGCCGTCGCTTATTACAAGGGCTGGGGATGATGGGCGGTGCGCTGGCGCTCGGTGCGGACCGGCTGGCGCAGGCGGAAGAAAAGCCGCAGGCAGTGCAGGATGAACGCTGGGAAAAGCAGCCGTTTCTGGGTGAACATCAGGCGGGTGTCGTCACGCCACAACAGGCGGCGATGATGCTGGTAGCGTTTGATGTGCTGGCGACCAACAAAGCCGACCTGGTTCGGTTGTTTCGCTTGCTGACCCAGCGTATTGCGTTTTTGACGCAAGGGGGCAACGTGCCGGATGTAGACCCGCGCTTGCCACCGCTGGATTCCGGCATCATGGGGCCGGAGATCTACCCGGATAACCTCACCATCACCGTGTCGGTCGGTGGATCACTGTTTGACGAACGTTTTGGTTTGCAGGCACTCAAGCCGCTGAAGCTGCAACGCATGACCCGTTTTCCCAACGATTCGCTGGACGCTAGCCTGTGTCATGGTGATCTGTTGTTGCAAATCTGTGCCAATACCAACGAAACGGTACTGCATGCGCTGCGTGACATCATCAAACAAACGCCGGACCTGCTCAGCGTGCGCTGGAAGCGTGAAGGATTTATCTCCGCACACGCCGCGCGCAGCAAAGGCAACGAAACGCCGGTTAACCTGCTGGGTTTCAAAGACGGCACCGCCAACCCCAACACCGGGGATGACGCCTTGATGAACCAGATAGTGTGGGTCGATGCGGCATCTGGCGAGCCTGCATGGGCGACAGGGGGCAGCTATCAGGCAGCGCGCATCATCCGTTTTCATGTGGAGTTCTGGGACCGCACACCGTTGCAGGAGCAGCAAACCATTTTCGGGCGGGACAAGCACAGCGGTGCGCCGCTGGGTATGGTGAATGAACATGATGAGCCGGATTACAGCCGTGACCCGGAGGGGAAAGTGATCCCGCTGGACGCGCACATCCGTCTGGCTAACCCGCGCACGCCGGAGACCCGTGCCAACCTGATGTTGCGCCGTGGCTACAGCTACTCGCTGGGGGTATCCAATTCCGGCCAGCTGGATATGGGGCTGTTGTTCGTGTGCTATCAGGCCGATTTGGAAAAAGGTTTCCTGACCGTGCAAAAACGGCTTAATGGTGAGCCGCTGGAGGAGTACATCAAACCGATCGGCGGTGGCTATTTCTTCGTGCTACCGGGGATAAAAAGCACGGATGACTGGCTGGCGAGCGGCTTACTGAGCGCGTAAAGTCAGTGATCAGAAATCATCCCTGAAAAACCGGAGAGCACACACCATGCTGGAGTTACGCCCCAACTGCGAATGCTGTGATGTCGATCTACCGCCGGACTCATTGCTAGCGCGGATTTGTTCGTTTGAGTGCACGTTTTGCGCCGATTGTGCGCAGGATAAACTCAACGGGCACTGCCCCAATTGTGGCGGTGAACTGGTTCGCCGCCCGATCCGACCGGCGGAAAAGCTGGTGAATAACCCGGCATCGACCCGACGGGTACTTGCTCGCTAGTGGGCGTATGGCATGGTGGCAGGTCGGCCATAGGCTTTCAGGCTTGCCGTTGATGGTGAGTTAGCCTGTAACATGTGCATTAACGCGTAAAACATGCCCGTCGTCTCTCTGGCCGACGGGCATGTTGTTTTATATAGGCATGCCTGCTAGCCATTAATCCGCGGATGCTGTGCTATCAGCAGGTTGCGTTTCTCTTCCAGCTCGGCGATCTGCCGGGCGAGTTCGTCAATTTTCTGTTCAATACTGTCGTGATGCTCTCGCAGAATCGCTTTGGCTTCTGACAGGTCGGATGCGGCTGGGGTGGCACCTTTCAGCGGTTTGTTGGCCGTTTCTTTCATAAACAGGCCGGTCAACAGGCCGATGACGGCGATCACCATCAGGTAATACGCAGGCATATACAGGTTATGGCTGATCTCGACCAGCCAGGCGGTGAGGGTTGGCGTCAGACCGGCTATCAAGACCGAAATGTTAAAGGCGCTGGCCAGTGCGCTGTAACGAATCGGGGTGGGAAACAAGGCCGGTAGGGTTGATGCCATCACCCCGGTAAACGCGTTCAGGATCACCGCCAGTAGGAGCAGACCGGCGAAAATCAGGCCGATCATGTTGCTGTTGATCAACATAAAGCTCGGTATCGCCAGCACAAACAGGGCGATGCTACCGATAATCACAAACGGCTTGCGGCCGAAGCGGTCGCTAAGCAGCCCCATCATCGGTTGTACGAACAGCATGCCAATCATAATCGCGACGATGATCAGCACGCCGTGGTTTTCTGAATAATGCAGGCTGTGCGACAGATAGCTGGGCATGTAGGTCAGCAGCATGTAATAGGTCACATTGGTGGCTATCACCAACCCAATACACACCAGCAGGCTTTTCCAGTGATGGGTCGCAATATCCCGAAACGAGGTTCCAGGCCCGCTGGTGAGCCCATCGCGGCTGTCTTGCTCCAGTTTGTTGACATGTTGCTGAAAAGCCGGAGTTTCTTCCAGTGCATGACGCAGATACAGGCCGATGATGCCGAGCGGCAGCGCCAGGAAGAACGGCAAACGCCAACCCCATTCCAGAAACGCCTGTTCGCCGATAAGTGTAGAAATCAGCACCACGACGCCAGCACCCAGCACGAACCCGGCGATAGAACCGAAATCCAGCCAGCTTCCCATAAAACCGCGCTTGCGATCGGGTGAATACTCCGCCACGAAAATTGACGCGCCGGTATATTCGCCGCCGACGGAGAACCCCTGCGCCATTTTAGCCAGCAGCAGCAGGATAGGGGCCCAGATACCGATGCGTTCATACGAGGGAATCAGCCCGATACAAAAGGTACTGATCGACATAATGATGATAGTGATAGCGAGGATTTTCTGGCGGCCGTACTTGTCCCCTAATGCGCCGAAAAACACGCCACCCAGTGGACGAATCAGGAACGGTACCGAGAAGGTCGCGAGTGCGGCGATCATCTGTACACCGGGGTCGGCACCGGGGAAAAACACCTGGCCCAGCGCATAGGCAACGAAGCCGTAGACGCCAAAATCGAACCATTCCATGGCGTTGCCGAGTGCGGCGGCGGTGATGGCTTTACGCAGACGACTGTCATCAATAATGGTGACATCGTCCAGCGCAATGGGTTTTACACGTTTTCTCTTCAATTTCATAAAGTAACTAACCTTTTTATTATCGTGACATGAAAAGGGAGGTGAAGCGTGGGGAAAACACCATCTGGCCGGGTATGACGTCAGGTGCTATTGGGTAGTGTGGTGAGAGAGTTTGGCGCGCTTGCCGGTGGCATGCGCTTCCCATCGGTGATGGTGGTGCGACACCCTCTCATCCTCCCCCTTGAGCATCCGCCGGGTCGGGTCATCAGAGTGATGTTGACCTAGCGTGATCGCGTATCACGTCCTGCGGTGATACCGCTCTGGCAGGCATCTTCAATACGCAATATCGTTAATAATATCACAATTTTTTAATTTATAAAAATAATAGACATTTTTTGATATTTTATGTGGTTTTAAATGTCGAGTTATTGGCTTTTTATTGGTGTTTTATGCTGGTGTTGGGTGGGATTTTACGGTGGCTGACATGGGGGGATGACCACGGATTTAGCTGGAAAAGCAAAGGGGAGTAGTTGTGTTTGATGTCAATAAGGTGGGGGAGACGTTGTGCGGACGTTGTAAGTGATGGATGTCTGCTGTGAGTTGTGAGTAGCGGAAGTTTGTCAGATATTTTGTTGTAAGTTCTGGCACAATGACCAGTGCTCTTCAACAGGCACAGTAACCCGCGAACGCTGTTCTATAGACAACTGCGGTTCAGTCCAAAGAAAAGGATAGAAGGAGTAAACTACGTCATAATTCATTGAAGTCGTTTCTTCTCGCCAACCTGTCCAGCGTACGTTTTTATAGAATAAATCCAAATCTCCACAAAGTGCCCAATGCAGGAAACCTGAATAGTTAGTATCAAGGCTCTCCCATTCGAGCGTATCCGGTGCGAAATAATATACCCCACCGTGATCTTTACCGAATTCACCTCCGTTAAGTGCAAAAAATCCACCGGATACATCATCAGCAATTAAGAATGCCTGAAACGTCCGATCTGTTGTTACTGACCGTGTCCAGGACGCCAGAGTACGTGGCAACATGGAATGGCCGGAGCCTAAAATCCTCAACCAACCACTATCAACAATTATGCCTCCTGTTTCGAATAGAACAGCACCCAGCGGAGAGAATGTTGTCACCTGAAGCTGATGTAACTCAGATTTCGCGAGAGTTGGATTACATGGGAGTACTTTATAGTTGTTGGCTGCATCTGTCAGCCATTGCTCCACGATAAGCCAGCCAGATCTCTGCTGATCGATTAATTCAGTTAGTTCCCGCATTCATTGTCCTATTTCACACTATTCTGCTGCATTTTATTAAGTGTATTATCTTCCGATAATCTGAATATAAAACTCAACATGTTACCTTTAAAATAGCATTTGATTAGTGACTTCCCTCCTGGCACAAAGCAGACAGGGCAGCAGGTTCTGTTCCAAACACACAAGAATCGTATCTGGCGGTCATGGCGTGATAAGAACCGCACAATGAGAGCGGCGACGTGCCGTCGCTTTCCAGCCTGTCGCCGCTTTGATGGGGTTAGTGTGGGGTGTTTACGTGTGTTGTCCGGCGTTTTTCACGCCAGTGGTTGTAGCGCTCTTGTATCCGCATCACCGTCACAAAAAACACCGGTACGAAAAACACTGCCAGCACGGTAGCGCTGATCATGCCGCCGAACACGCCGGTACCGATGGCGTGCTGGTTTTCGGCGCTGGCACCGGACGCCACCATCAGCGGCACCACGGCCAGCACAACTTTCTTCACCTGATTGTTCCTCTGAAAAAGAAATCCATAAATTCCTGACAGCAGGCAATGGTCCAGCCCTGCCACGCTAAAAACATTCTGCTCAGGCTGCGTCCAGAGCGGCGAAAAAGTTTGCAGAGATTGTTTGCACAGGATTTCAAAAAATAAACGTCCCTTCGACAACAGCAAACTTACCGCTGCGTGAAGCAGTAAAAAAGCCCGCAATATACATTCAGTTCTACTAAATTGCGGCCAATAAGAAATAAAACCTTGAAGATTTGATTCCAGTCGCATAATGACAGGCTAACCTGTCATTAGTCTGTTATCCCTTATTAAGCGCTTGCTTTATATACAGAAGATTTGAGAGAGTAATATCAGATTAACGCGATATCAGCCCATCAGCAGTTTATGCTCTGAGCTCTCAGGAAATGTCATATTCACCCGTAAAGTGAGGTTTTTATCTTCAGGCGCATTAAGGAAAGGGAACGTTAACTTATTTCAACGTAATTAAACCGGAGTCTGAAATGAGCACCATAGGAATGATTTTCGCCATAAACAAGTTCTGCGGCTCCACTGTGTAAATCCATAATTTTTCTGACCAGATCGAGACCTAAACCGGTCCCTTTGCCGTCGTGTATCAGTCTGTGAAATGGCTCAAATACTCTTTCACGCTCAGAGACGGGAATGCCTTTACCTTCGTCCCGGACGTCAATAGAGCCTTCAGACCCGACAGATACCGATATCAGGCCAGAATGGCCTCCGTATTTAATGGCATTCTGAATGAGGTTTGTCAGCGCCCGCTCAATCGCGAGAGCATCAGCCATCGTCCAGACTTCATTTGCTTGCGCATCGAAAGCAATATCATAGCCTGCGCTGATTGCGAGCGGCGCGTTATCAGCTACCACACGCTCTGCCAGCTTTATCAGGTCAACTTTCTCAGGTTTCATATTGCCTTCCTGAATACGGTGCACATCCAGCAGTTGCCCTGTCAGCACGGTCAGACGGGCTGTGTCCGCCAGTAGGCGATTTTTGAGTGGGCCGGGCGGAAGTGTTGACAGTCTTGTATTGAGAATTGTGATAGGTGTCCTCAGCTCATGGGCGGCATCTATGAGAAATCGTTTCTGGGATTCCAGACCTTTATCCAGCCTGTCAAAAGCACTGTTCACTGTATCAATAAAGGGGGATATTTCTGACGGAACTTCACTACTTTTTAAGCGGATTCCCGCTTTCGTATAGTCAATTTTTCTGGCGTCTGCGGCGGCCCGATTAATGCCGGTCAGTGCACGCCTGACCACCCATGGCATGACAATCAGCATAGCAATGATAATGACGAAGGAGAGAAAAATGACGATCACGATATTTTTTACACCTGAAAGCCTGATGGCCTGCAAAAAGGTGACCGGAATATTCGGGGTGGTCATTATCTTGATAACGCCGGCAGGCGAGTGAGCCCACTGGATGGTACCTGCGGGTGCACCATCTTTATTGATATCTTGCCCGAGGTCAGCATAAGCGACGGCGTCCATAGCAGGTATGGCGGATGCGATACCAACGGGGATTGTACCGTATTGGAGTTGCTGGCCAGCTTTGTCTCTTATTACGTACCAGAAGCCGGGAAAGTGCTTCAGATAGGCTTTCAACTGGGGACTGGCGTTAACCTCTAATTTGCCCCCTGCATTTCGAAATGTGGACTCCGCAACTGCGTTTGCCGCTGCCCAGGGGTTTGTGCCGTTATTAATTTTTCCCGCAGAAATGAAATAAGCCTCGCCAATGAGTTGTAACACTGCAAGGAAGATGAGGAAAAATATCTGGGCAATGATGATTCTTGATGTCAGATGCCAGCGCAGAGAGCGCGGTTTAAACAGTTTCATGATTCCTCATTCATAAAGTAACCAACGCCGCGCACGACATTAATTTTAAGACCACTTCCGGCCTCGGTCAGTTTGTGCCTGAGCCTGGAGATGTGCAGATCGAGAGCGTTGGGCTGAACCTGATCATTAAACGAGAAGACTGAGGACATAAGCGTTTCCCGTGACACCACCCGTCCAAAGCGACGCACCATCGAATCGAGCAAAAGTGTTTCCCTTCGGGTGAGACGAATAACAGCACCGTTTACGCTGGCTTCGCCGTTAATGTGATCGAACGTCAGGGAACCCACGGTAACTACGTCATCCTGTAACGTCGATGGCCTTCTGATCAATGCCCGAATACGGGCAAGAAGCTCCGAAAAATCAAAAGGCTTAGCCAGGTAGTCATCGGCTCCTTCATCAAGCCCTGCGATTTTATCGGTGATGTCACCTCTGGCCGACAGGACAAGCACTGGATACGTTTTACCTGCCGCTCTCATGCTTCTGATAAGTTCAATGCCATCTCCACCCGGGAGTTGCCGGTCCAGAATAACTAAGTCGTAACCGTATTGAGCAATAGCTTCAGATGCTTCAGCAAGCGTCCCGGCATGGTCTGTCAGGAAATGGTGATGACTCAGTGCTTCGGCAAGCACTTCTGCCATTTCTGGCTCATCTTCAACGAGTAAAATTTTCATTTTCAGTGCCAGTTAACCTATTAATTCGAATATTTTATCAACTAAATCATGGGGTTCATAATTATAAAAATTTTCGACAGGACAGACTAATGACAGGTTGGAAAAGTAACATTGCCAGCGTAATTAAGGTTGATTTGGTCCTCCGGACAAAATTATTGATTCAAGCAAGGAGATTTATTGTGAACATCATCAAACTGGGCATGGCTGCAGCTGCAGCGTTAACCATCGCAGGCTGCTCTTCAATGCAGGCATCAATAAAGGATGAATACAAATTTTACCTTGCCGGACCCGGTAGCGACTTCTCTCAGCCTGTAGGTACGCTGGACCGTAGCGGAAGACTGAACATCACATACAAAAACGAAACCTATACAGGACAGAACGCAAACAACGTCATTGAAGCCAAAGGCAGCAATGGCGGAAAAATGCGCTGTGCCTATAAAATGCCCGGTGATGTGGCAACAGGCACCTGTACAACGTCAAACGGCACCGTCCTGAATATGAAGTTTGATTAATTCACTGAGTTTTTAATGTAAGTCCTCAGTTTAAAAATGTCTGAACATGATAAAGCCCCGTATGGTTTGTGGGGCTTTTGCATTTATTTGTACTTTAATAGATTACCCTGCTATTTGATTAAAAATAAAATTCTGGAACTGCTAGAATTCTGTTTTGAGTTAGAGATTGAAGTTGAACGGTTTATAGATATACAGGAAAGTTTCCATCGCAAAATACATAACAGATTAGTGGCGATATCGGAGCGTTTCTACGAGTAAAGAGAACGCAGAAGAGTGGTGCCTGCGATTAGGATAGTAAAGATGATAACCCGGTATGTCCGGCGTGAATGTATCGAGTACCTGGATAAGTTCTCCGCTGTCTATAAAACCCTGCACCTGGTCAAGGTGGATATATCCCAGACCATGACCATCAAGCACTGCGTTGACCAGTAGCTCAATAGTATTCACGACCAGTTGTCCTTTACCTTTAACTTTTATTTCACGTCCGTCACTCATAAGGCGCCATCCTATTACTGTGCCAGATGTTGGCAGCCGGAAGTTGATGACGTTATGATTGACTATCTCAGTGGGTATTTTTGGCGCTGGAAATCTTGTCAGATAGGCCGGACTGGCAACGATTGCCATTGGGATGTCTGGACCAATCCGCATAGCAATCATGTCCCTGTCGATCTCTCCTCCAAGGCGGATGCCAGCATCAAACTGATTGGCCACAATGTCCACCAGTGCATGATCAACATTGATTTCAATATGAATTTCTGGGTTTTCTGGTAGCAATCTCTTAATGGCAGGCATGAGTATCGTCTTTGCCGCATGTTCCACCGTCGTGAGCCGAATCGTTCCGGAAGGCCGGTCGCGCAGATCACCGAGAGAGCTAATCATAAGGTCGAGGTCATGAAGCATCGGGCCAAGCTTCGCAAGCAGGCGCTCTCCAGCCTCTGTTGGCGCAACACTTCGTGTCGTGCGTGCCAGAAGTCGTAGACCCAGACGTTCCTCAACACGGCGAATTATCTGGCTCAGGGCTGATTGCGCCATCCCCAGCCGGAGGGCAGCTTTGGTAAAGCTACGTTCTTCAGCAACAACCACGAACGCTGTCAGATCCGCAATTTCGTCGCGACGCAAAGCTTCCTCTCTATATCATTTATCATTTAAATGATAAGGCTAAGTGTTTTTATGCATCTAGTCTACTTAATCAATCCCCTTTATGTTAAGCGAATGCATTGTTTCCTGGCCCTCCCGGGTCAAAAAATTTAGCAGCTCTAATACCGAGGAAATCTTGTGAATTATTTAAATTCCCTCTTTGATACTTTTCGCTTAAAGAATGGTATGACGCTCAGAAATCGCGTCATCATGACGCCGATGACAACCTGGTCGGCAAACCCAGACGGGACCATCTCCGATCAGGAAATAGCCTTTGTACGAGCGCGTGCAAAAGATGTTGGTATGGTCATTACGGGATGTACGCACGTCACCCCGGAAGGCATCGGCTTTACCGATGAGTTCGCTGCCTACGATGATCGCTTCATCCCCAGCCTGCGCAAGCTGGCACAAGCAGCGAAGAGTGGTGGTGCTCCCGCCATCCTGCAGATCTTTCATGCTGGCAGTAAGGCTGTGCCAGAACTCGTTCCGAGCGGTCGGATAGTTGGCCCCAGTGAGATGGACGTGCCCGCCGGTCTGTTTAACCGAGGAGGAAACGCTGTCACTGCTCTGGAACATAGTGAGATTGAAAGCATAATAAAGGCATTTGGTGATGCAACACGGCGGGCCATCGAAGCTGGTTTTGATGGCGTTGAGCTGCATGGCGCGCATGGATTTCTCCTTCAGGATTTTTTCTCACCCCTGGCTAATAAACGTGATGACAAATGGGGCGGCTCTGTGGACAAAAGGCTTCACTTCCCTCTGGCGGTCGTTCAGGCCATTAAGCAGGTCATTGAGGTTCACGCGGATCGGCCATTTGCTTTGGGATATCGTATTTCACCAGAAGAACATGCTGATGGAGGCTTACGGATAGCCGATACGAAGGTGCTGCTTAACGCTCTGGTCAACGCTGGTGTTGATTATATCCACGCCTCTTTGCACGACGTACTCAATGGAAAGCCGAAAGAGGATGATCGCGGTAAGACGACCACACAATTACTTATTGAGCATGTGGGCAACCGCGTTCCTTTGATTGCAGCAGGAGGATTGAGGACACCTGCGCAAGCCCAGGCAGCATTAGACCTGGGCCTCTCATTAACAGCAATCGGCCAGGCACTGGTTATTAATCCGGATTGGGTCGCACTGGCCAAAGCTAATCGCGCAGATGAAATTGTGAATACCCTCAATACATCCTCTGTACCGGCTCTGAGTATCCCGGACAAACTTTGGGGGATGATTCAGAAGTCAGAGGGCTGGTTTCCACTGGCTGAGAATGAGCAGGCAACCAAGTAACGTTTATCAAATCCAAATCATTTCTTAGCAGTGCAGATACTGAATAGAAGACACACGGGGTTGCATTGCAGCATAAATTTATCGGGTATCGTGTCCAGCGAGTTTTAAGTCGCCAACACTCATGGCTGCCAAAATCAGGATCCCGATACCACTCGCACACTTAGTGAGGAATAATAATGAGTAAGACATTGAATGAAGAGCTGGTGAAAATTGAAGCGGCAGCAGTAGCTTACCTGACTGCATTCAATCGTGCCGACATTCCTGCTTTAATCGAAACCTATACTCATGATGGCGTGCTTATGGGGCCGGGCAGGCCAGCGTCAATAGGCAAGGATGAGCTTGAGCTGGCCTATCATAGCGTATTTGAAACAACCGGCTTCAGTATGAAATATGAAATAAAGGAAGTGGAGCAAATCAGCCCCGACTGGGCATTCGTTCGAAGCGCGACGGAAGGAACAGAAACAGACAACGCGACGAGCATCGTCACTCCAGCAGCGTATCAGGAGCTGTTTCTGCTACATAAGCCCGCTGCTGGAGCATGGAAGATTGCGCGATACTGCACTACCAAGATAAGTTCATAAGTATGCCCCAGAACTGACGGTAAGATGAGTAGCGGACAAGGCAGCAACAGCCTATGCTATCTCAGTAATATCAGTATGTTAAAGCGTCCGTTTTATGATTTTTCATAAGACGGACGCCCTGTTTATGGCATGACTAAATCTGTGTTTCCGAAATATTTAGTACTGAGCAGACCGTCAACGCGGGAATATTGGGTATGTACATGCATTCAGAATCATTTTTTCCTGCCTTTACCCAGAGGATGGTTCTCCGGGTGGTATTAAACTTCCGCGCAATGGCGCTTATACTGACCCCAGCCTTAATACGCACATGAGCGAAAGGTCCGATATGAGCGGGGAGCGGAAGTTGGCGCTAAAAAGATGACTACCGATGCCGTGTCGATTCACTGCTCAAAGCAAAAATTACAGGGTAAAACCACCATCACCCACTTGCGCCAGTGCATACCATTTCATCAACTCAGCCGTTCCCGGCTCGTTTTCGGCGGGGGCCCATGGGGCCATATCTTGCTCAGCTACTGGCTGGTAACCCCCGTGTTTTACCTCAAAAATAACGCCTCCTTTATCCATCGACAACACTGCATGCCAGGTCCCAGCATCCATTTCCAGCACCTTGCAGTCTTCACCTAACACAACGCGGTGGGTCACGTTGCCTTCGTCATCAAAATTCAATACCAAAAAGCGTCCGATGAGGGATGTCAGCAGCTCAAACGTGTGCGGGTGGCGGTGAGGGCGAACATAGGTACCCGGTTCCATAGCGATAGCCAGGCGCTGAACAGGATCGCTCAATTCAGGGTGGAGATTACGATGAGCACGTAAGCGAGGGGAATTTTCAGCCTGTTCGCTTTGTTCTTGTAGATCACTGAACGTAATTTGTTTCATATTAGCCTTTGTGAATGTAGGTCGCTCACAGGAACCCGGATGCCGTGAGGTTTTATGCTATCAATATCTTTTAATCATGAGTGTTTCAACTTTCCAAAGCAGAAACAGGATTTGTTACTTTTACTGAAAATAGCTTATCAATTTTTCGCCTATGTATCAGATCATTCATTGCATGGTGTCAACGGGGTATGTTCTGCTCTTCGGTGAAAATTACATATTATCGATAGTAATGTCCGCTCCTGGCACGCAGCGGACAGGCTGCGTGACCATCATGTCGGCTGTGAGCGAGTTGCAGACGTTACAGTATTCCATCCAAAATAGTTTTAAAACTATAGCGGAAAAATAACGCCTAATCTTTCACGCATTCATAGAATTTACTAACAATTAGTTTGTGTAGTTTCTTTTTCAACAATCTCATCTACTAACCTTCTAAAATCAATAATTTTCCCTGTGGCTACTGATTTAGATAGCAAGTTATTAATTTCATCCTGATTATATTTATCTCCCTCTAGTGTCTTAATATTGCTAATTACTATCTCTTTAGATACTGATGCCATGCCTTTAATTAACAATAGTGCTTTTAAAGCCGTAATAAATTTAGTGCGTTCATCACATGACAAACCATGTATCAATAGTATGTCTGCCATTCTTAAATATGTAAAACTTGAATTATCCAATTCAATTTTTTTTGAGATTTCTGTTAATCTCAGACGAGCGATTATGTAAAATAGAAAATCTTGCTTATAGCCAACCCCTAACGTTGAAAGTCGGCTCATAAATATTATGGACATGATGAAAACAGCCACGCCAGTAAGTATCCCGCCAGATATGGAATTATCTTTCTTGGAATCGGAATTTTTCTTTATATCACCAAGTATCTCATCACTTCTTAAAGTAAAGTCAGGGCTTACATTACTTTCATTGCTAGATAACAAAGCAGAGATTACGAATTGTTCATCAGGATGCATTTTTTGCAGTTCTATTTTCAAGAGATCACTTGCAGAAGATACTTTAGGCTCCAACCCCTTGAGATCATATAGTTTGTATGCTTGGATAACTCCTTTATTTATACTTAAGTCAGCAGATATTTTAGTAAGGAAACGTTTTCCGCTATTTTTAATGGTGATCGATATAATCCTTTGAAAACTATCGGACGCTTGAATTTCCGGACCATTAGTTACTAAATATGTAAGCTCTGCCTTTGGTTCGACGGCGATATCATATAATTTTGGCAGCACAGAAAAGAAACCGGCTATTAAAGCTGGAGTTAATGCATATAGCAAAACTTGTTTCCATTCAATTTTCAAAATCAGCCCCTATTTACATTAATGATTTCTTCTAATTTTAATATACAAATATAATATCAAAAAACCATACACAGTAACATCGCTACTATTAAAATTAACGCTCCATTATATCAGAACTGTAAAAACCAGTTAATCTAATTGAGTAGGATTGATGAAAAATAACTAAAATGTAACTAACTTGATATTTTTCAGTGCGTTGCTGAAATTTTAGTACAGCTCCTGGCACAAAGCGGACATACCCCTTAAGTAAATGTCCGCTAAGAGCGAGAAGCGGACGTTCACAGTTGTTCTGCAACAGATGAAGGCTTGTTAACGTAGTCACAAATTAATCTACGGGGAGCTGGTCACGTGAAGCATCCAAACATCTAAAAAAACACCCGAAGGTGCTTTTTTATTTTCTAAACATTCCACCATTTTCATCAAACGTCGCCAACAGCTCATGAACTCTCATGACTTCATCAAAAATAGGTTGAATGTTATGTCTTTCCCCCAATATTTGATAAATTCTATCGTTTAGATAGTAGGCTCTGAAGATGTGATGCGGAACATCTGTTACTTCTGGCTTGTCCAAAATTAGACTTGGGAATATATGTCCTGCAATTCCACCTTCAAGATACATATCCAGTCGTTCATCAAAGTGCTCTATTGCATTTCTAAGTTTCTTATCATGCAAAGGACTACTTTCTGTCACATCAAAAATCTGCCTCAGAAACTCAGCTCGGTTCTTATGTAATGCCTTCTCACCTTTCCCACCAATCATTGATGGAAAGAAGTATCGAGCGACAGCAGCACTATGATTGATGAAGTTTTGTAGACAGTCTAGAAGCTCATCTTTCCGATCTTGTAGCCCTAACTTCTCTTCACTGATAGCTTGGATGTGATCAGATGCTCTTTCCTCGGCCTGTAGAGCCGATGTTGTATTGAACAACATAGATTGAATATAGAAGGCTTGGTACGGAGGCCATATTGATGGTTCATTTTTATCCATTATATATCCTTTGCAAGGTAATGGTTATCATGGAGCAAGCAAGGAAAAAGCACCCGAGTGTACTTTTTTTTAGTGCTTAAATAGATCTAATGCTTTCCACATGAAAATCAAGATGATTACAATCATGCCCCCAAAATGGAAGCAATGTTTCAGACAATACCACATTATAGTGGCACACCGATTTTGGCCACATAATCAGAAGTGTTGAACGTCCTCTTGTGGCACAAAGCAGACAACGCAGCAGGGCCTGCTTTAAACATACAGCGATGGTCTCTGGCGATCATTGGTCATAGCGTGATAAGAACCGCATAATGGGAGCGGCGACGTGCCGTTGCTTCCAGCCTGTCGCCGCTCTGATGGGGTTAGTGTGGGGTGTTTACGTGTGTTGTCCGGCGTTTTTCACGCCAGTGGTTGTAGCGCTCTTGTATCCGCATCACCGTCACAAAAAATACCGGTACGAAAAACACCGCCAGCACGGTAGCGCTGATCATGCCGCCGAACACGCCGGTACCGATGGCGTGCTGGGTTTCGGCGCTGGCACCGGATGCCACCATCAGCGGCACCACCCCCAGCACAAACGCCAGCGAGGTCATCAGGATGGGGCGTAAACGCAAACGCGCTGCCGTGACGGCGGCATCCACCAATTCATATCCTTGCTCGCGCAACTGTCTGGCGAACTCGACAATCAGGATGGCATTCTTGGCGGATAAGCCGATAACGGTGATCAGCCCCACTTTGAAGAACACGTCGTTAGGCATACCGCGCAGAACGACGGCCAACACCGCGCCGAGCAGCCCCAACGGCACCACCAGCATCACCGAGACGGGGATAGACCAGCTTTCGTATAGCGCCGCCAGCACCAGAAACACCACCACCATCGACAGCAACAGCAACATCGGTGCCTGGGCGACGGATTGCCGCTCCTGCAATGATTGCCCGGTCCATTCAATGGTGAAGCCGGGTGGAAGCTGTTCCGCCAGTCGTTCCATCTCGGCCATGGCCGCACCGCTGGATACGCCGGTGGCGGCCATGCCGGAGAGGCGGGCTGCCAGCACACCCTGATAGCGCGTCAATTGCAATGGGGTATCGCTCCACACCGGCGTGACCACTTCTTTGAGCGAAACCATACCGCCTGAGCTGTTACGCACGTAGAGTTTGAGCACGTCATCCAGTTGCATACGCGCTGGCGCATCGGCCTGAATGATCACCTGTTGCATCCGCCCGGCATTGGGGAAGTCGTTCACGTACAGTGAACCGATCGCGGCAGACAAGGTGTCGCTGATGGTGCTGAACGAAACACCGAGTGCTTCCGCCTTTTGACGATCGATGTTTAGCTGAACCGCGCTACCGGGCGGCAGGCTATCCGGGTAGACACTGGTGACAATCTGGCTGTGGGCCGCCAGCGTCAGCAGTTGTGCTTCCGCCGCTTTGAGCGCCTGATAACCCCGGCCGGTGCGATCCTGCAAACGCAGGGTGAAACCTGACGAGGTGCCAAGCTCATCGATAGCCGGTGGCATCAATATCATGCTGGTGCCTTCACGGATGCTCGACATCGCCTGTTGCGCCAGCGCGATTTCAGCGCGCGTGGTGGTGTCGCCACGCTCAGACCAGCCTTTTAAGGTGGTAAAGGCCATGGCGGCGTTAGGGCCGGAACCGGAAAAGCCAAAACCGAGAATCGACATGTTGGATTCGATGTCCGGGCGCGAGGCAATGTGCTGCTCGTAGGTGTTGACCACATCCAGCGTTCGCGCTGCTGTGGCGTCCGACGGTAACTGGAATGACGTCATAAAGTACCCCTGATCTTCTTCTGGCAGAAAATCGGAAGGCAGCTCACGGAGGATCCACGCCAGTGAACCGGTCAGTACGGCAAACAGCAACAGCATACTGCCGCAACGGCGCAGTAGCGCACGGGTACCGGTGGCATAATGATGTGTCAGTTGCTCGAAACGGCGGTTAAAACCACCGAAGAAACCGCGTTTGGTGTGATGGTCATCGGCGACGGGCGTGAGCAGTGTGGCGCACAACGCAGGTGTTAGCGTCAGCGCCAGAAACGCCGAAAACAGGATCGATACCGCCATCGACAAGGTAAATTGCCGGTAAATCACGCCTACCGAGCCGCTGGCGAACGCCATCGGAATGAACACCGCCGACAGCACCAGCGTGATAGCGATAATCGCGCCGGTGATCTCCTTCATGGCACGGATGGTGGCCGCCTTGGGGGACAATCTTTCCTGCGCCATTAATCGCTCAACGTTTTCCACCACCACGATGGCGTCATCCACAATGATGCCGATCGCCAGCACCATGCCGAACATGGTCAGCACGTTGATGGAAAATCCCGCCGCCAGCATCACAGTGAAGGTGCCGAGCAGGGCGATAGGGGCCACAATCGCTGGGATCAGGGTATAGCGTACGTTTTGTAAAAACAGATACATCACCAGAAACACCAGCACCATCGCCTCAATCAGCGTCCTGAGCACCTGCTCGATGGAGAGTTTAACGAAAGGCGCGGTGTTGAATGGCAACGAATAGTCCATGCCCGCTGGCATGGATATTTTCAGTTCGGCCATCCGTTGGGCGATGGCATTGGCGGTACGCACTGCATTGGCACCCGGTGCCAGTTGCACCGCGGCAGCGCTGGCGTCTTTGCCGTTTTCACGCACAGAAAAGCCGTAAGACTGGGCTCCGAGTTCAACGCGTGCCACATCGGCTAACACCACCCGGGAACCATCTTCTCTGGCGCGCAGCACGATAGCGGCGAATTGCTCTGGGGTTTCCAGTTGCCCTTGTACCGTCAGTGGGATCGTCACCTGCTGCCCTGGCAAGGTGGGGGCATCGCCGAGCCGCCCGGGAGCGATTTGCATGTTTTGCTGGGTAATGGCGGTCGACAAATCGTTCATGGTTAACCCGTAAGACAACAGCTTGTTGGGATCGACCCAGATACGCATCGCCTGTTCCGCGCCAAATAGCTGGATGCGGCCCACCCCGTCAATCCGGCGCAACTCCTCGACAATGTGGCGGGCCAGATAGTCACCTAATTCAACCTCATCGTAGCGCCCGTTATCCGAGGTCAGGCTGACCATCAGCAGAAAGCCAGAGTCGGCAGATTCCACCTGCATACCGTTTTGTCTGACGGTTTGCGGTAACCGCGGTTCTATCGACTTGAGGCGGTTTTGTACATCCACCTGTGCCAGCTCCGCGTCGGTGCCCGGTTTGAACGTAACGTTGATCTGCGCCAGTCCGGCTGTATCTACCGATGACTCGAAGTACAGCAGGTTTTTCACACCGGATAACTCGCGCTCCAGCAGCCCGACCACCGCATCGTTGAGCGTTTTAGGTGTGGCACCGGGATAAGACGCGGTAATGGAAATGGTTGGCGGTGCCACCGAGGGATAACGGGCAATCGGCAACTGGGGAATTGCGAGCGTTCCCAGCAGCACGATGAACAGGGCTATCACCCAGGCGAACACCGGGCGCTGGATAAAAAATTGCGGCATGGTACCTGACTCCTTTGCGCTTAGCGTGAGGCCATGTCAGTGGCGGACGGCACTTTTTTCCAGTGCTGGGTTGCCACCCAGGCACCGTCGTTCAACCTGTCGCCACCTTCGATCACCACCACTTGACCGGCGGTCAACCCGGCGCGGATGCGGTATTGCCGGTTGACCAGCTCGCCAGGCTCAACCGTGACGATGTGCGCTTTGCTGCGGCCATCAACCACCCAGACTTTGGCCTCGCCGCCGTTGCGTGTGACGGCCTGTTGCGGCACCAGCAAGGCATCGGTGTAATGGCTGAACGGCACGCGGGCACGAACAAACATCCCCGGTAGCAGTTGTCGTTGCGGGTTGTCGACCAGAATGCGCAACAGCACGTCGCCGGTGCTCGCATCCACATTGATGCCGGAAAACAGAATCCGCGCCGACATCGGGTAGGGCTGGCCGTCGCTACGCAGGATCTCCACCGGGATACCGTCACTGTCTTTAGCCCGCTGGTTCAGCATGTTGCGTAGCTGTTCGAGCGAGGAGGCGGGCTGGCGCACATCGACATACACCTGGTCAATTTGTTGAACCCGTGCCAGTGGCGTGGTGTCGCTGGTGTTGACCAGCGCACCTTCAGTAACCAGCGCTTGATCGATACGCCCGGTAATGGGGGAGTCGACCGTCGCGAAGCTCAGATCAAGCTGGCGACGTGCCAGTGTGGCGCGTGCCTGTGCGACATCAGCGGCGGCCTGTTCGCGCTGTGCCGTCGCATCGTCGTAGCTCTGCTGGCTGATAGCGCCGGTGCTGAGTAAGGGCTTAAGGCGAGCGACCTGAATCTGTGCCCGGTTTAATACCGACAGGGCACGTTGCAGCGTGGCGTGGGCGGTATCGACCTCGGCTTTGAACGGTGCCGGGTTAATCTGGAACAGTGGTTGTCCGGCACGGATCTCGGCACCCTGTTCAAACAAGCGGCGCTGGATAATGCCGCCCACCTGCGGGCGGATTTCCGCTGTTCTTACCGCCGTCACCCGGCCGGGCAGATCGTCAGTCAGGGTAATGGGGGTCGGTTTTACGGTCATGATGGTGACCTTGGCCGGTGGTGCTTCGACCGGGATCTCGGGCTGGTCGCAACCGGTGAGCAGCATGCCCACCAGTGCCAGCAGTACGCCGTGTCGGCACAACTGCTTGAGTGACACCGGCAGGCGTGTTGTTGGCGTGTTCGCTTCGGTTTGACCCGGTACGGCCAATAGTAAGGCCGATAACATGCAGGCGATCGAATATTGATGCGATTTCTTGGTATTCATATAACGTCGTAATCCCTGTTTACCGGCCATAAGGTGGCCAGACTGCGGGAGTGTGCGACAGCTGTGTGCGGTTTCCGTTGGAGAAATATGGAGATATGATGGAGAACCTGCATTTTTTATGATGAGTCGATAAATGACTGTTCATGCGCAATCCATGCCGATGACCGACGAGATTCATGGGGTGGTGCTTATTGCCGAAGATGAGCCGGAAATTGCGGACATTCTTCGCGCTTACCTGACTCGCAGTGGTTTACGCACGCTTCACGCCGCCAATGGCCGTCAGGCGTTGGAATTACACCTCGCGATGAAACCGGATCTGGTGCTGCTGGATGTACAGATGCCGCTGGTTGATGGCTGGCAGGTGCTGTCGGGGATTCGCCTGCGCGGAGATACCCCGGTTATCATGCTGACCGCTTTGGACCAGGATATCGACAAGCTGATGGGGTTGCGTATTGGGGCGGATGATTACGTGGTCAAGCCATTTAACCCGGCTGAGGTGGTGGCGCGCGTGCAGGCGGTGCTACGCCGTGCCGGGCTGCGTGCCGAACGTCAGGCCCCGCAAGCGCCGCGTTTTTTGCGTACCGACCTGTTTCAGATAGACCTGGAAAACCATGAGGCGACGGTAGCGATCAACGGGATCAGTCAGTCGCTTGAACTGACGCTGACCGAATTTCGTCTGCTGGCGCATATGGCGCGCGCGCCCCGTCGCGTTTTCAGCCGTGAGGAACTGCTGGTAGCCTGCCTGCCAGAAGGGGATTCCCTTGAGCGCACAGTAGATAGCCACATCAGCAAATTGCGTAAGAAACTCGAACGCCTGGGGTTAAACGGCGTCCCGTCCAGTGTGCGCGGTGTCGGTTACCGGTTAGGCGAATCGTCATGAAGCACAGCGGTAGCCTGAGCCGACAAATTATACGCTCCATGATCCTGCTGGCGCTGTCCGTCACGCTGATGATGGTGGTTGGATCCTACCTCTTCTATGGGCTGATGCTGAGTGTTTCGCCGGAAAGCCTCTCGCCAGACAATCAGTGGATGCCGACGACGGTCGAGTGGTTCTGGATGGGGGGAACGTCCTTACTGGCGTTGCTGATAGCGGTGGTGTTAGCCGTTCGACTGGCCCGCCGCATTCTGGTGCCGTTGAATTCGGTGGCGCACAGCCTGCGCCAAATCGCTGAAGGCGAGCTGAAGGCGCGTGCCGAAACCGATGATTACTCCCTGGGGGAAGCGGCCTTACTGGTGCGCGATTTCAACACGATGGCGGAACGGCTGGAGCGCATGGAACAAGAGCGGGCGTTCTGGAACGCAGCCATCGCCCATGAGTTGCGCACGCCGGTCACGATTTTACGCGGCCGTTTGCAGGGGTTGACGGAAGGGGTATTCGAACCGGATATCGGGTTATTTCGCAATCTGTTGACGCAAGTGGAAGGGCTGGGACGATTGATTGAAGATTTGCGAGTAGTGGGGCTGGCAGAGAGCGGTCATCTGGAACTGCGCTCGATGCCGACCCGTTTGTCTGATGAGGTGACGGCGGTGGTCAATGCGTTTGGCCCGGTACTGCAACAGGCGGGATTTACGCTGTCGCTGGCGTTGGATGACCACCCAGTGCCCTGTGACCCGGTACGCATCCGCCAGGCTGTGCTGGCGCTACTGGAAAATGCGCAAAAACATGCCACCCCCGGCCCGTTAGGTATTCAGGCCGGAGTGGAACACGAACAGGCATTTCTGCGCGTGGAAGACAGCGGACCGGGTATCGCCCCTGATTTTGCCGGGCGCATTTTTGAGGCGTTTACCCGGGGGGAACCCTCGCACCCGGATAACACCAAAGGCAGCGGGCTGGGGCTGGCGGTGGTGCAGGCGATTGCGCAGGCGCACGGCGGGCAGGCGAGTTGTTACCCGGCACCATCCGGCGGCGCGGTGTTTGAACTAAGCTGGCCGATTGCGGGTTGCAACCGTGAAGGCCCGACCATAGCGCAATAACACCTTCATCGCTCAATCACCTTCGGGTGACAGGGTGGGGTCAGCATCACCAGCGTGTGTGGGTACTGGCTGGCGTAGGTGTGCCAGCAAATTGGCGGCTTCAGGCTGCAATATCGCACCGGATTTAATACCCAGCCACAGTTTGCGGGTGGCCCAGTCATCGGTCAGCCGAATGGCGTGCAGCCCGACGCCGAGAATTTCCGGGCGCACTGCGCCTTCAGGCAGGATGCTGATGCCAAGCCCGGCTTCGATCATACGGCACACGGCATCGAAGCTGCTGACCTGAATGCGCAGGCGCAGCAGGTTTCCGTATTCTTCGGCGGTGTCCTGCAACAGTTTTAGCAAGGAGCTGCCATCGTTGAGGCCGACGAAATCGTACGGCAAGGTGTCGGCGAAGGGGATGTCCCGGCAACCGGCGAGTGGATGCTGAGGCGAGACCAACACCACCAGTTGATCCTCCCGATAGGGCATTTTTTCGACGCCGGGCGAGGGGACGTTATCAGCGAAAATACCGATGTCGGCTTGCCCGGTGAGCAGCGCGGTGACCACCGTTTCGCTCAGTTTTTCTTCCAGGTTGATACGTACCAGCGGGTGATGTTGCAGAAAATCGGCCAGTTCCTGCGGCAGAAATTCGATGATGGCTGAGGTATTGGCCCAAATATGCACGTGGCCGCGTACGCCCACCGCGTAATCCTGCATTTCACCCGCCATGCGATCGACGCTGTTTACCACCTGACGTGCGTGGTGTACCAGCTCTTTTCCCGCGGCAGTCAACGCCAGGCCGCGTGGCATACGGATAAACAACACACAATCGACGGTGCGCTCCAGCTCTGCCATGCGCTTGCTCAGGGCGGACAGCGTCATGTGAAAATGGGCGGCCGTTTTGGTCAGGCTACCGATTCTGGCGACCTGCAAAAACAGGCGTAGTGACTGCAAGTCAAAGTGCGTGGGATTGATCATGAGCGGGTGACGGTCCTTGAAAGCGTGAGCAGAGTAAGCCTACCACAGCCGTGACCCTTTCCTGACAGGAAAGGGTGATTGACGATTAAGGCATTATCAAACGTGTCGCCAACGCTTAGGATGTCATTCTATTGCCTTTGATCTTAGTTCCTTTGATCTTAGTTCCTTTGATCTTATTGCCTTAACGACAGGAAACGTCTCGTTGATTAGTCACATTGACCATATTGTGCTGACCTGTGTTGATCCGGCGGCGACGCAGCAGTTCTACACGCAGGTGTTACAACTGCGGCTGGAAACCTTCGGTAATGGCCGCATTGCGTTTTGCTTCGGGCAGCAGAAAATCAATCTTCATGTCAGGGGAAGTGAGTTCGCGCCGCATGCTCATCTGCCTGCTCCAGGGGCGCTTGATCTGTGTTTTATTGCCAGCGAACCGCTGACACAGGTGATCGCGCATGTGCAGCGCTGCGGCTGGCCGATTATCGACGGGCCGGTTGAGCGCACCGGTGCGACCGGGAAAATCCGCTCGATTTACCTGCGTGACCCGGATCTGAACCTGATTGAGATAGCCGAACCGTTATCAGACAGCGCGCGCTAAGCGACGCCTGTTTTTTATTCAGGGTATGAATGGGTATTCCATGCTCTATTTCTCATCAACGATTTTTCATCAACGGTTTTTACCAACGATGTAACAGGATGCAGTAGCAGTTTATGACGAGTGTAGTGATAACCCAGGTGGCTGTGTGCCTGATACTGGGAATGGGGCTTGGGGTGTGTGGCGGTATGTTGGGCATTGGCGGCGGGCTAATAGCTATCCCGGTGCTGGGAATGCTGTTTGGTATGAACCAGCATCTCGCCCAGGGAACGGCGCTGATCATGATTACGCCGAATGTGCTGATAGGGTTTCTGCGCTATCGGCAGCGCAACAAAATCGATACCCGTATGACATTGATGTTGTGCGCCTTTGCCACCGTATCGGCCTATATCGCCGCGCACATGGCGGCGGCTATTCAGGTTGATAACCTGCAACAGGCATTTGCCATTTTTCTGCTGGTGCTGGCGGCTTACTACATCTGGCAGTGGGTAAACAGCCAACGTAGCCGTACACCGACGTCAGTATTATCAGCACGTTATCTTCCAGTGCTGGGGGTGGCGAGTGGTTTTATGTCCGGTATTTTTACCGTCGGCGGCGGGCTGGTGGTGGTCCCGGCGCTGGTAACGCTGTTTGGTTTCACCCAGACACAGGCACAAGGTATCGCGCTGGCGCTGGTGGTCCCCGGCGCGCTGGCGGCGCTGGTGTCGTACACGCAGGCCGGGAACGTCGACTGGGCGACCGGCATTCCGCTGGCGATTGGCGGCATTCTCAGCGTGTCATGGGGCGTGGCGCTGGCGCATAAGTTGCCGGTGGTGGCGCTGCGATTGACGTTCTGTCTGGTGCTGGTTGGCGTTGCGGTAGTAATGCTGGTAGGAAAATAACGCGCGGAAAATGTCGCGGGCGGGTGGTGTCAACCGCCCGTTGCCGCTACAATCCGTTCATCGATTAACCTTTGGATAACAATAAGGAGGACTATTATGCTGCGCTGTGAAATGTTTAACACTTCACATCCTTTTGGCGATCGCCGCTGCTCAAGCGTTATCGATATCGTGCTGCGATAACGGTGGCTTGAGCGAAGCAAACCGCATTTTCCCTTCTCTCGGGCTTACCGGGTTATCGTCAGCGTTGTGTTGACGAGGCACACTTGTGCCTGTAACTCTTGAGTAAGCAATGAGCACTTTACTGACTGTACACGCCCTGAGCGTGGATACCCCTTTCGGCCCTCTGCTGAACGACATTTCTTTTACCCTGAACCAGGGTGATCGCCTTGGTCTTATCGGCCATAACGGTTGTGGCAAAAGTACGCTGTTAAAGCTACTGGACGGTACGCTATCGCCAGGTCGCGGCAGTGTGACGCGCGCTAATCACTGCCTGCTGGCTCGTGTTGAGCAGCATCTGCCGATGGATCTGCACCCGTTAACGATGCTGGATGCGGTGCTGGCTCGCCTTCCCGAGATGGAACGCCTCAGCGAACGCTGGCGGGCGGAAACCTTGCTGGCGGAGATGGGCTTTGGCGACCACGACTGGCGACTGTGTGCTGGCACTCTCAGCGGTGGGCAGCATACCCGACTGCTGCTGGCGAGAGCCTTGATCACCTCGCCGGACCTGCTGTTGCTGGACGAGCCGAGTAACCACCTGGATTTGCCGACGCTATTGTGGCTGGAACAGTTCCTGCAACACTGGAGTGGCAGCTTTGTGCTGGTTTCCCACGACAGCCAGTTGCTCGATAACGTCACCAATGGCAGCTATATCCTGCGTGACCGACAACTGCATTACTTTGCACTGCCTTGTAGTGCTGCCCGCGCGGCGCTGGTGGAGCGCGATCGCAGTGATGCCTTGCGCCACAAAGCGGAACAGAAGGAAATCGACCGCGTGACCGCCAGTGCTAAACGGCTGGCTATCTGGGGCAAGGTTTATGATAACGAAGACCTGGCGCGCAAGGCCAAGCAGATGGAAAAACGCATCGAGCGGCTAAAAGAGGATCAAACCGAACTGAGCGCCGGTAGTCAGTGGCGGCTGTCGCTGAAAGGCGAAGCACTGAGTGCCGATCGGCTGTTGGAGATGACAACGCTGGACGTCAGCCCGGCTCCGCAGCACCCGCCGTTATTCACGTTGCCGTTACAGCGGGTGAAAAGCGGCGATCGGGTGGCGATTATCGGTCGCAATGGCTGTGGTAAGTCTTCGTTGTTGCGCCTTTTGTGGCAACAGTACTCGAGTGCGATGCCGGAGGGGGCGATTCGTCTGCATCCCCGTGTTCGACTGGGGTATTACGACCAGACGCTGCATCAACTGCGTGACGACGACACGCTGTTCGATGCGCTGGCACCGTTCGCACCGGTGGCGCAGGACCGCAAGATGGCCTTGATCAGCGCCGGTTTCCCGTGGTCGCGCCATCAGCAAACCGTTGCCACCCTGAGTGGCGGCGAGCGCGCCCGGCTGTTGTTTGTCGGGCTGTCGCTGGCGCGTTACGCACTACTGATGCTGGACGAGCCGACCAACCACCTGGATATGGAAGGCAAAGAGGCGCTGGCCGATACGCTGCAAGACTTTGACGGTGGTGTATTGCTGGTGACGCATGACCGGGCGCTAATCAGCCGCAGTTGCAACCGTTTCTGGCTGATTGAGCACGGTGTGTTGAGCGAGTGGCACGATCTGGACCTGATCTATCAGCGTCTGGGGGCCGCGCCTGCTGACACTGCACCCTCTTTGCCACCGCCACCAGCGCTGGTGTCTCAGGTGACATCAGAGAGTATCGGTGAAGCTGACAGGTTGCTGGCGCAACTGGTTGAACTGGAAAACCGGCTGGCTGAAGACCTGGCGCGTAAGGCGAAGCACCAGAAACCCGCACTACAGACGCAGTGGCGGCAGGAAATCGCCCGCCTCAACGCCTTGCTGGGATTGGTGTAATGTTGATCGTGCCTGTTTGCAGAGGTGTAAAAATACCGACGAATTATTTTGGTTACACGGCATCGGGTTTTCTGGCGTAAAAAACTGCGCTGAGGTGGGCGGCTTCGCCGGGTGAGCCGCATGGACGCGGCGAAAGCCCGTGCCGCGCAGGGAGCGCGTCACGGGCGGCCCGAACAGCGAAGACGAACGCCGAAGGTACCGCGAAGCGGCACACCATTTTGCATCGCAAAATGGAACAGCGCTTGCGCTGGCCCGCAAGGGTGAACCCGTCAGGGTTCATAGTTTTGCCCTCAAGCCAGTGGACAAGGAGAGGTGGCGCTTGCACCTCTCCTTGTCGTGCGTGCGATGATGTTACAAGGGAAGGCATGAGATCATCACGCACGAAACCTCTCATTGTTCCACCATAACCCGACACCTCATGCCGCAGGCAGGCTATCAGCAATCCTCAATAATCAGGTACGCGGCATTTAACGGCCCGTGTACCCCCACCACCTTAATCAGCTCGATATCGGCGGTAGAACTGGGGCCCGCTATCAGGTTGATGCACGACGGTAAGGGTTCGCCCCGTTGCGCCCGCTGGCGTAAATGCTGGGCCAACTGCGCGACGCGTGGCAACAGGCAGCTTTTGCGGACAATAAATAGAGTTGATTCCGGCAACAGGCTCAGGCCGCGTCCTTGTTGCGGGGTAGAGAACAGCACCACACCACCGGATTCGGTCAGACCATAATCGGCGTACACCACGCCGATACGCGCCTGTGTGGCGAGTTTCAGGTTGTCTTCCCCGGCGGCCGGGTCCCAGCACTGTGCCTGATAGTGCTGTTGCAGGTAGTCGGTGACCCCCAGCTCGACCAGTCGTTCATCGCCACTGATCAGTACCGGCGCGCCGCCATAATGCTGGCACAGCTTTCCGGCGGCTTCTGCGACCTGATTAAGCGGCGTGACTTCGCAATGCGCCAGCATCACGTTACTGGCGTAATCGATAAAGGCGTCACAGCGCTGTTGTGCTGTCAAATCGGTCAGACGGGTCGGGGCCGGGTTATTGTCCAGCGGCGGCAACGGCAGCGGTGTTTGACGTGGCTCGCGCCCCAGTCGCCGGGCCAGGTTGGACAGAAAGGCGTCACGGTTTTCCATTAGCGTTTCTCCTTAGTCTGACGCTGATGCTGTTTGAACCAACTGCGGAAGCTCTGACCATCGGCATCCGGCAGGTCGCGGGCTTCGGTCCACTCGCTGATTGCACCGATGTTAAACGGTATCTTGCCGTTACGAATGAGCAAGCGGGCAGCACGCGCGCCGGCCACCATCCCGACTTTCCACAGGCCAGGGTGGCTATTGGCGTAGTTGAACAACCCGACGATGCGACGCTCAGCGGCAGGCGTCATCCCATTTTCTGCCAGCGTGCGTCGGTGCTGCACAATCAGCGAGGACAGCGGAATGCGTACCGGGCACACGTCATCGCAGGCGGTACACAGCGAGCAGGCGTAAGGCAGGTTCTTGAAGTCTTCATAGCCGCCCAGTAGCGGTGATAATACTGCGCCGATAGGACCGGGATAGATAGAACCGTAACCGTGACCACCGATATGGCGGTAGGCCGGACAGGTGTTGATGCAGGCACCGCAACGAATACAACGCAAAATATCCTGGAACGGCGAGCCCAGGATCTGCGAGCGGCCATTATCGACGATCACCAGATGAAACTCTTCCGGGCCGTCGACGCCGCCCGGGTCGCGGGGGCCGGTCAGCCAGGTGTTGTAACCGGTCAGGCGGGCACCGACCGCGCTGCGTGCCAGCATGGTGAGCACCACATCCAGTTCCTCAAAGGTCGGGACGATACGTTCCATGCCCATCACGGCGATGTGGGTGCGGGGCAGGGTGGTGCACAAACGGGCGTTGCCTTCATTACTCACCAGACTGACGGTGCCGGTTTCCGCGACGGCAAAGTTGCAGCCGGTGATCCCCACGTCGGCGCTGAGGAAGTCGGCACGGATTTTCTGGCGAATAAAACGGGTCATGGCTTCCGGCGTTTCCGGACCGTCATAGCCCAACTGTTGTTGCAGTACGCGCTGGATTTGGTGGCGATCTTTGTGGATGGCAGGTACTACCACATGGGAAGGCGCGTCCTTATCCAGTTGCAGGATGTATTCGCCGAGATCGGTTTCGATAACCTCAATACCGGCATTCTCCAGCACGGCATTCATGCCGATCTCTTCGGTCACCATCGATTTGGATTTCACCACCTTGCGCGCTTGTTTAGCCTGTGTGACTTGCAAGATGTAACGGGTCGCGTCTTCGCGTGTTTCGGCAAAGAATACCTTGCCGCCGCGAGCGGTGACCTGTTCGGACAACTGATACAGATAGGCGTCGAGGTTATCGAGCACATGGGCGCGAATCTGCGCCGCACGGGTACGCCAGACGTCCCACTGGCCCAGTTCATCGACCATCTTTTGACGGTTGGCACCGATACGCTCCTGCGCGTTGGCAACCGCCTGACGCATGATGGGGTCGTCTATCTGCTGGCGGATACGCTCATGAAACGGGGTATTGCTGGTCTTGAGGTACATGGCGTCTCCTTAGCGGCTCATCAGTACTTCTGCGATATGCATCACCCGAACGGCATGCCCTTCGCGCTGTAGTCGCCCGCCGATGTTGAGCAGGCAACTGACGTCAGCGCCGATCAGGTAGTCCGGTTTGGCCTCCATGATGTGCGCGACTTTTTCTTTCACCATTTCACCGGAGATCTCCGCCATTTTGACGGAAAAAGTACCGCCGAAACCGCAGCAGGTTTCCTGTCCATGAAACGGCAGCAATTCCAGGTCACGTACCTGATGCAATAACGCCAGTGGCTCTTCCCGCACCCCCATTTTACGAAACAGGCTACAGGACGGGTGGTAAACCGCTTTGCCCGGTAAACGGGCACCGACATCGGTAACCCCAAGGCGGTTAACAATAAACGAGGTGAGGTCCACCATCCGGCTGGCGACCTGAGTGGCGCGTCTGGCCCACTCCGGCTCGTCTACTAGCCAGTCGGCATAGTGTTTGATGGCGTTGGTGCAGGAGCCGGCAGGCGACACGATAGGGTCGTCGTTCTCTTCCAGCGCGGCGATCAGGTTTTTCATGCCCGGCAGTGCGTCGCGGATATATCCGCTGTTGATGGCAGGTTGACCGCAACAGCCTTGTCGCTCGGGAAAGTGAATATGGCAGCCGAGCTGCTCCAGCAACAGCACGCTGTCACGGGCCATACGCGATTTGAGCGCATCGCCGATGCAGGTGACAAAAAAATTCACATTCATGTTGTTTTAGCTTCCTGTTTGTAGGGGGTAACCACTCGGGTGAGTCACTCGGGTTAAACGTCAGTAGGCGCATTATTGTCGTATGCTCATCGGCCTGCGCCTTGTAGCCTGAACATGGGTCACACTCAACGGGGGACGTTCAATCCCTGTTCGACGCCCCGGCTAAAAAGAACCTGCCATAGCTGGATATTTCTGGCCCGAAACGCACCGGCGCAGGCGGTCAGGTAGTAACTGAACATGCGCCGGAAAGCGGGTGAGTAATCGTCAGCCAGATGCGGCCAGGCGGCGTTAAAGCGAGCCAGCCAGGCCATCAGGGTTTTATCGTAATCGGCACCGAAGTTGTGCCAATCTTCCATCACAAAATAGGATTCACTGGTGTCGGCAATTTGTTTAATGGATGGCAGGTATCCGTTGGGGAAAATGTATTTATTGATCCACGGGTCAACGTTATGCGCCGTTTTATTCGACCCGATGGTATGTAACAGGAACAGGCCGTCCGGCTTCAGGCACCGATTGACCACGTCAAAATAGGTGGCGTAATTTTTCGGCCCCACGTGTTCAAACATGCCGACGGAGACAATACGATCGTACTGCTGGTGCAGATCGCGGTAATCCTGCAACAGAATATGGATATCCAGCCCGCCGTTGCGCGCTTCCACAAAGGCCTTTTGCTCGGCGGAAATGGTGACGCCATGCACGGTAACGCCGTAATGCTGAGCGGCGTATACCGCCAGCCCTCCCCAACCGCAGCCGATATCCAGCAACGTCATGCCGGGTTTCAACTGGAGTTTTTCGCAGATCAACGCCAGTTTGTGCTGCTGGGCGTCATCAAGGGTGTCGGCTTCTTTCCAATAACCGCATGAATACTGCATGTAGGGGTCAAGCATATGGCAGAACAGGTCGTTGCCGAGGTCATAGTGGACTTTACCGACCTGCCAGGCGCGTTTGCGCGACTGAAGGTTGACCAGCCGTGCCAGCCCGATACGCATCAGGTCGCCCCAGCGTGCCGGGCGCTGTTCATCCAGCCGGGCGGCGAGTATCCGGTGAAAAAACATATCGAGCCGCGCACAGTTCCACCAGCCTTCCATGTAACTTTCACCCAATCCCACGGAGCCTTGCTGTAGTACCCGTTTGAAAAAACGTGAATCGTTAACCTGAATATCCCAGGGTTCGGTGCCGTTAATGGTTATCCCAGCCTGATGTAACAGTTCCTGCGCAATACGCCGCCATTCATTTTTTTCGCTGATATCATCAACGATGCACACATTACTCATGATGTCTCCTTAAATAACAGTTAATTCAAGTGCTTATTGCCTGTACTAATGACTACTGGGGTACTGTTGTTTTGGGACATCTTGTTTCGTGACACCGGTTGCTGCCGCAAAATGACGTATTCCCTCAAAAGATGAACAAGGTATGGCTAAAAACGGCGGGTAGCCGTGATATAAACGTAATGGCGCTTCCATGAAGTGTTCCCCAATCCATTTTCTGGTTTGAAAAATCGTATGCTCACAGAGACTTCGTTCATCAGGTCATAGGCTGGCACCTGCTGAATAGGTGTTGATTATCGGGCAAATCAGGCTGGCCTGCGTTACCCTATCAAGACAAACTTCATCGAGTAGAGGTCAGGTCGTTATATGTCCCATTCGCTTGTGTCATCTCCCCGCTTGCCGGTAGCCGGGCAGCCCGCGCCGGTATTGCTGTCTTTACCGCGTCCGGTCTACTTTCGCTCTTATCCACTGGTGAAAGGGACTGAGGTGGCACAGCATCAGCACCCGTTTGTCGAGTTCCTGTATGCGCGTGAAGGGGGAATGCGGGTAGAGATTGAGGGCAAAACGCTGATCGTACCGGTGCTGTATGGGGTGTGGATCCCGGCGCATGTGCCGCACTGTATTCTGTCAACCAGCGACGTGATGCTGGAAAGCCTGTATATCGAGTCGGATTATGTGGCTATCGACCACAGCAGTTGTAAGGTGGTGCTGGTCAGCGATTTTATTCGCGAGTTTATCCACTATGCCACCAAACACGTGCCGGAACAGTATGACTATGACGGGGATGACGCCCAGTTGGTGAAGGTGCTGACCACCTTGCTGCGGCAGTTGCCGGATGCGGGATTTTCGCTGTCGTGGCCGTCTTCCGCCACCTTGATGCGGGTATGCCGCGATATCCAGCAAACGCCGGATGCGCCTCACGGCATTGAGGAGTGGGCGGCACGCACCGGCATGTCGGTGCGCACGTTTTCGCGTCGTTTTAAGAAAGAAACCGGCGTGGCGTTCAGTGAGTGGAAGAAACGCATGCGGTTACTGGAATCCGTGGTGATGCTGAAAAACAACCGCAGTGTTACGCAGGTGGCGCTGGATCTGGGGTATGCCAGCACCGCCTCGTTTACCTTCGCATTTCGCCAAATGTTTGGCGTGCCACCGACGCGTTATTAATACCATTTTTTACCTGCGGTTAGACTGCTAGCGACCCCGATAAGTACAAGACAAAGGGGGTTCCGGCGTTAAAACTGTGCTGAGGTGGGCGACTTCGCCGGGTGAGCGGCATGGATGCCGCGAAAGCTCGTGTCGCGTCGGACAAAAACGTCGGGAATGTTTTTGAACAGCGTTTACGCTGGCCCGAAGGGCGAGCCCCAGGGATGGGGCGAGTAACCGCGTCACGGGCGGCCCGAACAGCGAAGACGAACGCCGAAGGTACCGCGAAGCGGCACAGTTTAGCCCTCAAGCCAGTGGTCAAGGAGAGGTGGCGTTTTGAACCTCTCCTTGTCGTGCGTGCGGTAGAATGGCAGAGATACTCTGTCATTTATCACGCACGAAACCATTCACTTATCGGACAAAATTCATTGTTCGTAAGACAATTGGCTGTTTGTCTACAGCCGAATCTAGTGAGTCAACGCCATCATCATCGGGAACAGCAGCGGTGCCATCAGCGACGTCATGATGCCGCAGATAACCAGCGCCAGTGAGCTGAACGCGCCTTCTTCATAGTCCAACTCGGCGCAGCGGGCCGTACCGAGTGCGTGTGATGCGGTGCCCATTGCCAGGCCGCGCGCCGCTTTGGTGTGAATGTGCATCACATTCAACAACATATGACCGAATACCGCGCCAAGAATACCGACAAAGATAACGCACACCGCACTGATGGCCGGAATACCACCGATGCTACCACCTACCGCCATGGCAATCGGCGTGGTGACCGATTTGGGCATAATGGAAGCGGCAATCGCCGGGGTGGCCCCCAGACGCAGAGCAATCCAGGTGCCGGTCACCATCGCCACCAGACTACCGATAAAACAGATGCTGATGATCGACTTCCAGCGCATGCGGATCTGATGCAATTGCTCGTACAACGGAAACGCCAGCGCGACCACGGCCGGTTGCAACAGGCTGTTGAGCACTGAGCTGCCCCGGAAATAGTGTTCGTACGGGATATGACAAAGCAGTAAAAACGCAATCAACACCACCATCGACACCAGCAGGGGGTTTAACAACGGTGAATTCAGCCGTTGTGCCAGCCGACGCGCCAGAAAGAACACCAGCAGCGTTAACGGCAGCGACCAGACGATATCATGCCACATGGTTGGCTCCTTTTTCCTCGTCAGTCGGATGACGGGCCGATTTACGCCCGTGAATCAGATGCGAGCAGCTGCTGACGGTGATCAACACCACCAGCGTACTGGCGGCGCACGAGAGGATCACCGGTGCGAACTGGGCGCGTAGCAAATCAAAGTACTGCATTACGCCGACGCCAATCGGCACAAACAGCAGCGCCATATAGCGGATCAACACGTGACAGCCCGGTTTGACCCACTGCGCCGGAATAATCTGCAACGACAGCAGCAAAAACAGGATCAGCATACCGATGATGCTGCCCGGCAAGGTGATAGGCAGCACGGCGGCAATGCCGATACCGAGGAACAAACAGGCGTAAATCAGTAAGAACGCCCTGGCCTGGTGCCAGAAGTGGGTCATAAAGGTATTCATGAACGCATTTACCACGGATAAAAGTTGCCACTGAAGCAGTGGGGGGATAACGGTGTTGATTATCGCTCGCTTAGCCGTGGCGCTTATTATCAAATCAGGACGATGTTTATCGATTATGTGACGAAGTTAAACGACAAGCGTGGTGGTTACCCCTGCGTGGCTTTTTTCAGTGCATCGTACAAGCGCACCAGCTCGGCCAGCGAGTCGGCGTTCATCTTGCGCATCACCGCTGCGCGCCGCACTTTCACTGTGATTTCGCTGACACCGAGTTGAGCGGCTACCTGTTTGTTCAATTGCCCGGTCACCACGTGCTCCAGCACCTGTTGTTCACCGGCGGTCAGGCTGTCGTAACACGCTTGTAGCTTAGCCTGCATATCGGCATGACGGCGTTGTTCGCCATCGCGCTCCAGCCCTTTCTGGATAGCATCGAGCAAGTCCTGTTCGCGAAACGGCTTGGTCAGGAACTCCAGTGCACCGGCCTTCATGGCGCGTACCGACATGGGAATGTCGCCATGGGCGGTAATAAAAATCACCGGTAGCGTGATGCCGTGGCGGTGCATCTCGTCCTGAAAGTCCAGTCCGCTCATGCCCGGCATACGCACATCCAGAATCAGGCAGCCTGGGCGGTCAGGTCGGGATGCGCTGATGAAGTGTTGCGGTGACTCGAAGGTGCGGCTTTCCAACCCGACGGATGCCAGCAAATCTTCCAGTGCCGCGCGCACCGAGGCGTCGTCATCCACGATATAGACCAGCGGTGCGGTGTCATTCGCTAAGGTGTTATTCAGTAAGGCGTCATTCATGGTGCTTTTTTTCCGTCCCCGGCAGGGTGAAGTAGAACGTCGCGCCGCCGTCGCTATTGGCGCTGGCCCAAATCTGGCCGCCGTGGGCTTCGATAATCGAGCGGCTGATGGTCAGGCCCATCCCCATCCCGGTCGATTTGGTGGTGAAAAAGGTTTCAAACAGCCGCTCGCGTTGTTCCGGTGTAAAACCCACACCGTGATCGCAAACCGCAAAGCGGATATCACCGCTGATATCCCGCTCCACGTTGACCGACAGTGTGCGTTGTTCGGCACCGGTGGCCGCGATGGCATCCAGCGCGTTCAGCATCAGGTTCATCAACACCTGCTGAATCTGGATTTTGTCAGCCAGAATGGGCGGTAACCCTTCCGCCACATTGAGGCTAAACAGAATATGCTGTTGCATCAGTTCGGTGCGAATCAACAGTAGCATTTCGTCAATGGTATCGGTGATGTTCAGCCATGCTTTATGCGGTGGGGTGCGGCTGGCGAAGCCACGGATACGGGCGATAATTTCGCTGGCGCGCGTCGCGTCGTTGATGATGCGCTGCACTGCCAGCTCGGCGCGGGCCTGGTTGGGCGGCGAGGCATTGAGCCAGCGTAGGCAGGCTTCGCCACTGGTGACGATGGAAGCCAGTGGCTGGTTAACTTCATGGGCGATTGAGGCGGTGAGTTCCCCCATCAGGTTAACACGGGAGATTTGTACCAGTTGGGCGCGCGCTTCGTGAAAAGCATTAATGGCTGACGACATTTTCAGTGCCAGATAGGTCGACAAGGTGATCGCCAGCAGGCTGATGCCGCAGTTAATCAGGCTGGATTCGCTACCGTCAGGCTTGCTGAGCTTGTAACTGAGCAGGGTTAGGATAATACACAACGTGGCGATGGCGGTGACGCCGCGTGGCGGTAAAAAACGCACCGCCAGCAGCACAATGGCAATCTGAAATACCCCCACCGCGATCTCCAGATCGGTGAGGGTATCCACCACGGCGATGCCTACGGCCATCAGCACCAGCGGGATAGCCCGCAGTGTCGTGGCCGCGTGACCGACACGTGTTTTCTCACTCATGTTGTTTCTCTCATGAACAAGGCCTTTTTCTGTGTCGATCACACCGCGATGAGTCTGTGATTACGACGGATTTTCCAGGCTGAACTGGTCGTGGATGTCGTCGTAAGCGAACAGTTCCGCATAACGTCCCCACTGTGTGACGGCATTCAGTGTTTGCGCCGCGTCGATTTCCGACATGAAATCCTCCAGCTCGTCACGGAAGCGGCGCGCCGGAGCGGTGCGCGACGAACGTTCGTCCAGTACCCGCCGGATGTGCGCGACCAGCGGCACATAATTGAGCAAATGCTGGGCGAACAGCTGTTTACGTTCGTCCACACTGGCATTGGCGTACCGGGCGGCGGCAGGCAACAGCCGAATATCGCCCCCTTGCAGTTCGGCAAAGCGCAGCAGTTGCAAAATTTCCCCTACCGGGAACAGCTCGTCAGCCGTGTACTGCAAGGCGTTAGCCAGTTCAGGCAGGTCGGCCTTGCCCGCATAAGGCGCGGCGTGTACGGCTTCAATCAGGCCCGCCAGCGAGTTGGTAGAGACCAACGGCAACACCATACCCAATCCTGAACCGGGGAAAATCCCCTGACGTGCGGTACCCGCGCTGTTATCCGTTGTCATTTTAACGTAAATGTCTTCAACCAGCGCGCGAAACGCCGGATCCTGACGGTTACGCGGTTGCGGCAGATCGACACGAATTTCACACGCGACCCGACCGGGGTTGATGGAAAACAGCACGATACGATCGCACATTAACACCGCTTCTTCGATGTTATGCGTCACCATCAGGATGGATTTGATCGGCATTCTGCCTTCGCCCCACAGATCCAGCAGGTCGGTGCGCAGGGTTTCAGCGGTCAGCACATCCAGCGCGGAAAACGGCTCGTCCATCAACAGGATGTCCGGGTCCACCACCAGCGCACGCGCCAGTCCGACGCGTTGACGCATCCCGCCGGAAAGCTCTTTGGGATAGGCGTTTTCAAAGCCATCAAGACCGATCAGGTCAATGGCGGCCAGTGCCCGTTTGCGACGTTGCTCCACCGGTACGTTTTGCGCTTCCAGCCCGACTTCGACGTTCTGTTGCACCGTCAGCCAGGGAAACAGGGCGAAGCTCTGGAAGACCATGCTGACGGTCGTCGGTCGGCCATCTGGCCCCGGTGGAAAATCCACCTGACCGGCGCTGGGTGTCAGCAGACCGGCAATCGAACGCAGCAGAGTCGATTTACCGGAGCCGGAGCGGCCGAGCAATCCGACGATTTCGTTGTCGTACAACGTCAGGTTAACGTCATCCAGCACCAGTCGTTCGGCGCTGCCGGATTTGCCATACAGATGCCGGACGTGTTGTACATTTACCAGACAGTTCTGCTGATGAGCCAGATTGATTGGCTGAAGAATAGTCATCATGTTCTCCTTAACCGAGGCGCAGGCGGCGTTCGGCGAATTGGTACAAGGGGCGCCACAGCAGGCGGTTAAACGCGATCACGAATACCGACATCACCGCGATGCCCAGCGCGACCTGATGAAAATCGGCGGCGGTGGTTGCGTTGGCGATGTAAGCGCCAAGGCCGGTAGCTTCCAGATGTTGTTTCCCCCAGGAAATGGATTCGGACACGATACTGGCGTTCCAGGAGCCGCCGGAGGCGGTGAGCGCTCCCGTCACGTAGTAGGGAAAAATGCCCGGCAGCGCGACCTGACGCCACCACTGCCAGCGCCGGATACCGTAAATACGCGCCGCTTCCAGCAGGTCGGTCGGCAAGGCTGCCGTGCCTGCGATGACGTTAAACAGGATGTACCACTGGGTACCCAGCACCATCAGCGGCGACAGCCAGATATCCGGATTGAGGTTAAAACCCGCAATCAGGATGACGGCGAACGGGAACAACACGTTGGCCGGAAACGCTGCCAGAAACTGCGCCAGAGGTTGCAGACGTTCTGCCACACTGGGTTGCAGACCAATCCACACACCGATTGGCACCCAGATAACACTGGCCAGCGCAATCAACACCACCACGCGAGCGAGTGTTGCCAGCCCCATGCCAAACACGGCAATCACATCCGCCATACCGAGCGAGGCACCAATGTATTGCACCAGCTGTACCACGCCTGCCAGCACGCCGATAATCACCAGCGCCAGCCACAACCGGTCGGTGATTTTGTTGTAGCGAGGGCTGGGCGTATGGCGTAAAAACCGCGGCACCGACGGCCAGCGCAAAGCCGCCAGCGTGTAGAACGGCCAGCTCAACACGTTGATTATCGCTGTTGAGATGTGGGTACGGCGAACAAGGTCGTATACCCAGGAGCGCGGTCTTTTCTGCGACGCGGTTTGTTCGAAACGGAATTTATCCGCCCAGGCCACCACCGGCCGGAACAGCAGTTGATCGTAAAGCACGATCACCACTGTCATGGCGACCACCGCCCAGGCGATAGCCGTCAGGTTTTCCTGCGCGATAGCCAGCGCCAGCCAGGAGCCGATCCCCGGCAGGCTGACGGTGGTGTTGCCGACGGTAATGGCTTCAGAGGCCACCACGAAGAACCAGCCGCCGGACATCGACATCATCATGTTCCAGACCAGTCCGGGGATGGCGAATGGCAACTCCAGCCGGATAAACCGCCGCCAGGGCGAAAAGCCGAATTGCTGGCTGACTTCACTCAGATCGCCCGGCAGGGTGCGTAACGACTGGAAAAAACTAAACGCCATGTTCCACGCCTGACTGGTGAAAATCGCGAAAATCGCGGCACATTCCACCCCCATCTGGCGGCCGGGGAACAGCCCCATAAAAAAGGTGACAGTGAAGGTTAAAAACCCCAGTACCGGCACCGATTGCAGAATATCCAGCGCTGGGATGATCACCATTTCGGCTTTACGGCTTTTGGCCGCCAGCGTGGCGATAACCAACGTGAACAGTAACGATACTGCCAGCGCCACGAACATACGCAGCGTAGTGCGTAGCGCGTATTCCGGCAGCAGGGCGATATCCAGCCTGACCGGGCTGGCATCCAGAATAGACAGCGGCAGGCTCATTTGCTCCATGCCGTACACCACCAGCGCAACAACCAGCGCCAGCAGGGTAAAAAATAGGATATCGGCCCGATAGGACGGTGCCGCGCGCTGTCTGGTGAGCAGCGCACGGTTGTCCGTCATGATGTCCTGGAGTGGATGGCGCATGATTTTCCTCCCGGTAAGTCAGGCAGTAGCCGGAACGGGGTTCCGGAGCTATTTGCCAAATCTATTAGCCAAATGATACCGGCATTGTCAGTGTGCTCTGAGCAATACGACGATGGTGCGGCGTTATTCTTTAATGCGTGGCAGGAAAGTAAAATAATCGAGACAGAGCGTCCACGATTAAAAAGTATAGGTCATGTATACCAAAGTATATTCGTGAAAAAGGAGGGTGTTTTTTGCATGAGAATTTAATTTTTTATATTAAAAATCAATTGATTAAATTTGTTTATTTTGTGTTCTATATTTGTATTCAATAATCGCTACGGATGTTTTTTATCACCCGATGGATAAACAAATTCGGCGGCGTATTTATTTTTTACTTACTGTGAATCTTTTATGAATATTTGGCGGGATATAAATCGAAGAAAACAGGATAACAGCATTCTGGCACCCGAAGAGAAAACTGCAACGTGAAGTATGAAGGGTATACGTTAGCGGGAGATACCCCGGCGTGAAACACGCCGGGGTAGGGTGATGATTACGCCAGATCGAAACGGTCGAGGTTCATCACTTTGGTCCAGGCGGCGATGAAGTCGTGGACAAACTTCGCCTGTGCGTCTGTACTGCCGTAAACTTCGGCCAGCGCGCGTAACTGCGAGTGTGAACCGAAGACCAGGTCGACACGGGTGCCGGTCCACTTCAGGTCACCGCTGACACGGTCACGCCCTTCAAACACACCTTCTTCTGCTGCGGTGGCTTTCCAGACGGTGCCCATATCCAGCAGGTTAACGAAGAAGTCATTGGTCAGTACGCCGGGTTTGGCCGTGAACACGCCATGTGATGCCTGAGCGACATTCGCGCCCAGTACACGCAGCCCGCCGACCAGCACCGTCATCTCCGGCGCACTCAGCGTCAGTAACTGCGCCTTATCCACCAGCAGCGCTTCAGCCGCCACACTGTAATGGCCTTTCAGGTAGTTACGGAAACCATCGGCAATCGGCTCCAGTACGGCGAATGACTCCACGTCGGTTTGCTCTTGAGAGGCATCCATCCGGCCGGGGGTGAACGGTACGGTTACCGCATGACCAGCGGCTTTCGCTGCCTGTTCCACCCCAGCAGCACCCGCCAGCACGATCAGGTCGGCCAGTGAAATCCGCTTGTTGTCGGACTGCGCGTGGTTGAACTCGTTCTGGATGCTTTCCAGCGTACCCAGCACTTTCGCCAGTTGTTCCGGCTGATTGACTGCCCAGTCTTTCTGCGGGGCAAGACGAATGCGCGCGCCGTTGGCACCACCACGCTTGTCAGACCCACGGAAGGTGGAAGCCGATGCCCAGGCGGTGGAGACCAACTGGGAAACCGTCAGGCCGGAAGCCAGGACTTTTGCCTTCAGGTTGGCGATATCCTGTTCGCTGACCAGCGTGTGGTTAACGACCGGGATCGGGTCTTGCCACACCAGCTCTTCAGCCGGGACTTCCGGGCCGAGGTAGCGAGCGCGTGGCCCCATATCACGGTGCGTCAGTTTGAACCAGGCACGGGCGAAGGCATCAGCAAACTGATCCGGGTTTTCATAAAAGCGGCGGGAGATCTTTTCATACGCCGGGTCGAAGCGCAGCGACAGGTCGGTTGTCAGCATGCTCGGAACATGACGTTTGGATGGGTCATGTGCGTCCGGCACTTCACCGGCACCCGCACCGCCTTTCGGCCGCCACTGGTGGGCACCTGCCGGGCTTTTGGTCAGTTCCCACTCGTAACCGAACAGGTTCTGGAAGAAATAATTGCTCCATTGGGTGGGGGTTTGTGTCCAGGTCACCTCCAGCCCACTGGAGATGGTATCGCCGCCTTTGCCGCTGCCAAACGAGCTCTTCCAGCCCAGGCCTTGCTCTTCGATACCTGCCGCTTCCGGTTCCGGGCCAACTTGCGCGGCATCGCCTGCGCCGTGGGTTTTCCCGAAGGTGTGACCCCCTGCGATCAGCGCGACGGTTTCTTCATCATTCATCGCCATGCGGCTGAAGGTTTCGCGGATGTCTTTCGCTGCGGCCAGCGGGTCTGGGTTGCCATTGGGGCCTTCCGGGTTGACGTAAATCAGCCCCATTTGTACCGCCGCCAGCGGGTTTTCCAAATCCCGTTCACCGGAGTAACGTTTGTCGCCACCCAGCCAGGTGGTTTCCGAACCCCAGTACACATCTTCTTCCGGTTCCCACACATCAGCGCGGCCACCAGCAAAACCGAAGGTTTTGAATCCCATCGATTCCAGTGCGACGTTGCCGGTGAGGATCATCAGGTCAGCCCATGAAATTTTCTGGCCATATTTCTGTTTAATCGGCCACAGCAGGCGACGCGCTTTATCAAGGTTGACGTTATCCGGCCAACTGTTGAGCGGTGCAAAACGTTGCTGACCGGCACCGGCTCCGCCACGACCATCGCCAGTGCGGTAAGTCCCGGCACTGTGCCAGGCCATACGGACAAACAGGGGGCCGTAGTGACCGAAGTCGGCAGGCCACCACTCCTGTGAGTCAGTCATCAGGGCATGCAGGTCTTTTTTGACGGCGTCCAGATCAAGGCTGTTAAAGGCTTCGGCATAGTTGAAGTTTTTATCCAGCGGGTCAGACAGGGAAGAGTGTTGGTGCAGAATGTTCAGATTCAGTTGATTGGGCCACCAGGCGCGGTTATCGGTGCCGCTACCGCTGGCGGTAACCGGCGTACCTTGATGATGGAACGGGCATTTGCTTTCGGTTGTCATGCGTTCTCTACCTTATGCTATGTGTCCCCATTGACCCGGCCTGCACAGATTGCCGGGCAGTGAGCGGTGGACAAGAAATTGCTCATGGTGCTTGCCGTGGGTGTTGCGTCAATATTTAACGCAATACATTGAATTTCATGAGTGAGTTAATCGCTCTCTACTGTGTGCTTAGCGTCCGCTGGCTGAAATTCACTATTCATCTTAGTCGCCGCTTGCTCAGAGATGAAATCGAATTACATGAATATTGTGATAGATGGTGGCTATTTAACTGTGAAAATTGATAAGTAAAATAATTGTTAAATGAGGGCGAGAGGTGGACGGTGTTGGCTGTTTTTCCGTCACAGGGTGTTTTCATCTGTGTCTTTCATTTCAATGATTAATAAATTACGTGAGGATGTTTCCTGCTTCTGTTCCGCTTATTGATGTCATTTATAGTGCCGCCACAGGATAAATCAGTATTGTTATCGGGTGCGTTTCGCCGCGGTGTCCCGCATCGCGAGGCGCAACCTCCGTTCAGTTGGCGTGGTGTATGCTCAAAAGACGTTCTGTCAGTGTGGTGGCGGCGACCTATTTTCAAGGGCGCTTTGTTTTACTGTGTGTTGGCATCTGTGTTTGTCTGGTGTTGCTGGTGGCGCGTGTGGGGTATTTGCAGGTGGTGACCAGCCTGCAACTGGAAAAAGAAGCGAATCAGCGTTCGTTACGTGAACTGGTGATGCAACCGTTGCGTGGCACCATTACCGACCGTAACGGTCATCCGCTGGCGGTCAGCGTGTCGTCGAATGACGTGGTGGCTGACCCTATTCATGTGCTGGAGAGTGATCCGTCGCTTGCCAGCGCGCAGTGGAGTGCACTATCCACCGCCTTATCGCTGCCGCTTGGCACCATCAAAGAGAAGATTCAGGAAAATGCGCACCGCCATTTTCTTTATATCGGACGTCAGGTTGAATCCAGTATCGCTGATTATATCCACCAGTTGCATATCAGCGGTATTTCCACCCCGGCGGACGCCAGCCGCTATTACCCGATGAGTGACGCGGTATCCAATCTGATTGGCATTGTGGGTGTGGACGGGCAAGGGCTGGACGGTATTGAGCGGAGTTTCAACAAGTTGTTGCAGGGTAAACCGGGGTTACGGGTTTACCGTAAAGATCGCTACGGCAATGTGGTGAGCCTGATGGCTGACGATCCAGCGCAGCAGGCACCGACGTTGACCCTGAGTATCGACAGTTATCTGCAATTCGTTCTCTATTCACATCTGCGTGACGGTGTGCAACTGAACAAGGCGGATTCCGGCGCGGCGGTGTTGATTGACATTAACACCGGCGAAATTCTCGGTATGGCCAGTTATCCGTCCTATAACCCCAACAATTACGAAGGCGAGCCGCAGAAGAACATGCGCAATGTGGCGATTTCGGACAGCTTCGAACCCGGCTCCACCGTTAAACCGCTGGTGGTGATGGCGGGGCTGCAGCGCCATTTGATCCGGCCTGATTCGGTTATCGACACCACGCCTTACCCGGTGAATGGTCATTTGATTAAAGACGTCGGGCACTGGAGCCGACTGACCATTACCGGCATCCTGCAAAAATCCAGCGACATTGGGGTGTCTCATATTGCGCTGGCGATGCCGGCAAACGTGCTGGTCGATCTCTACCATCGTTTTGGGCTGGGCGTTGCCAGCGGCTTAGGCATTGAAGGCGAAACCAGCGGCTATTTCCCGCTGCATCGTGAGCGATGGTCTGACATTGAGCGGGCAACCTTTGCGTTCGGGTACGGGCTACGCGTCACACCACTACAGATTGCGCGTGAGTACGCCACTATCGGCTCATTCGGTATTTATCGCCCGGTTTCCATCACCAAAGTGACGCCACCGGTGCTCGGTACCCGGGTTATCGATGAAGATGTGGCGAGAACGGTGGTGCACATGATGGAGAGCGACGCTTTGCCCGGCGGGAGTGGGGTGACAGCCGCGGTGCCGGGCTATCGTCTGGCGATTAAGACCGGTACGGCGGAGAAAATGGGGTCAGACGGTAAATACGACGGTGGCTACGTCAACTACACCGCCGGTGTGGCACCCGCCAGTAACCCGCGTGTGGCACTGGTGGTGATGATCAACCACCCCGATGCAGGAAAACACTTCGGCGGCTCAGTCGCTGGCCCGGTCTTTGGGCAGATCATGGGGGATGTGTTGCGCCACATGGATATCCCTCCTGACGCGCTCACCCAATAATCCGTAACCGTGATGAGCATCGCGTCGACAGGCAATTAACCTATCTGGCGCGTTATTGCTTTCATGATCTATCTCAATGAAGTGTGATTTTTTTATAAAACTTCATACGCGGCGCGGGTATCTATTTTTTTCACGGTGTATTATCTCCTCGCAGTGTATTTTCCTGCGCCCGATTTTTTCTTGTTGATGCTAATTTGTCGTAATCATTTAATTTGTCGAATAGGGGTGACCCGTTGTGACGCAATTAATAACACATGACATCGTCATGGATGATATCGCCGGTGATGGTTTGCTTAATGATGTCAAACATTACTGGAATAATAGAGCAGAAGGATATAACGACGTTAACGTCGCTGAATTGGCATGCGCTAAACGTCACTTATGGCAGTCGATAATTTTACGTCATGCGCCGGAAAAAGCGGTATTAAATATACTGGATGTGGGCACCGGGCCGGGTTTTTTTGCCGTGACACTGGCGATGGCGGGGCACAACGTTAGCGCCGTGGATGTGACACCCGCGATGCTGGCGCAGGCCCGGAACAATGCCGCGCACTATGGTGTTGATATCCGGTTTACTGCCACGGATGTGCATACCTTGCCGTTTCCCGATAATCACTTTGACCTGCTGGTTACCCGCAACGTGACCTGGAATTTGGAACACCCACAACAGGCCTATCAGGAGTGGCAGCGGGTATTAGCACCCGGTGGACGGTTAATTAATTTTGATGCTAACTGGTACGCTCACCTTTTTAATGCTGAGGCGCGGGAAGGCTATTTGCGTGACAGGCAAAACGCCCGTCGATTAAAAATTGATGATCATTACGCGAATACCGATACCGTTGCGATGGAAAATATTGCCAGAGCACTGCCGTTAAGCCGGGAAATACGTCCAGAGTGGGATCGTCATACTCTGTTAGCCAGTGGTTTTCAGCAGGTGATTATCGATGAAAATATCGCTGAAAACCTGTGGGATGACGACGAAAAAATTAATTACGCCTCTACACCGATGTTTATGATCGTTGCAGAAAAATAAACTGCGATCGTCGTCATATTTCTTGTTGCAGATATATCGACATTATTTTTATTGGCTCTGGGTGACAGCTCATGGTTAGGGTACATCCCATCACACTGGTAGCGCTGGTACTGTGTGTGTTATTCAGCGCATTTTCTGTTTCTGCCGATACGCGCGACAACCAGTTGGTTTATGCCAGTACCAAAGATATTCGTGATATCAATCCTCATCTTTATGCGGGTGAAATGGCTGCTCAGAATATGGTGTTTGAGTCGCTGGTCATCAATACGCCTGAGGGGGTTAAACCCTGGCTGGCGGAAAGCTGGACGATATCACCCGACGGTAAACAGTATATTTTCACGTTACGCCACGACGTGCGCTTTACCGATGGCGAACCGTTCACGGCAGATGCGGTTAAACGCAATATCGACGCGGTGTTAGACAACTACCAGCGCCATGCCTTTGAGTTGGTTCATCAGATCGATAAGGTCACGGTACTGGATAGCTACCGCGTTGCGATAACACTCAAACACCCCTATTACCCGACGTTAATCGAACTGGGGTTGACCCGGCCTTTCCGTTTTGTGTCGCCGAAAGCGTTTATCAACGGCAAAACCAAAGAGGGCATCAGCGGGTATGTCGGTACCGGCCCCTGGGTGCTGGCGGAGCATAAACCCAATCAGTATGCGCGGTTTGTCGTCAATCCCGATTACTGGGGTCGCCGACCGCATCTCGACAGCGTGCTGTGGCAGGTGATGCCTGACCAACAGTCGATGCTGATGGCGTTGCAAAAAGAAAGTGTCCAGCTCATTTTCGGGGCGGACGGCGATATGCTGGATATGGATAGCTTTGCCGCACTTGAGGCGTCGGGGAAATACCGGACGTTGATAAGCCCGCCGGTTGCCTCACGTGCACTGGTGCTTAATAGCGGTCGCCCTATCACTGGCGATAAAGCGGTGCGTCAGGCGCTGCAATACGCAATTGATAAAACCGCTATCGCCAGCGGAATCATGGGGAATACCGAAAGCGTTGCCGATACCTTACTGTCGCGCCGTGTGCCGTATTGTGACATCGATTTGCCGGTTTACCGGTTTAATCCGCAACAAGCCAGTGCGTTGCTGGACGCCGCCGGTTGGCATCTGGCGGCAGGAAAAACGGTACGGGAAAAAGACGGTAAGGCGTTGGTGTTGATGCTGTCGTATAACCGCAATAACGCAGCGGAGCGGGAGATTGCCGAACTGATTCAGGATGATTTTAAGAAAATCGGCGTACAGATGACTCTCCTGGGAGAGGAAAAACAGGCGTTTTTAGACCGCCAGAAATCCGGTGATTTTGACCTGCAATACTCGCTGTCGTGGGGAACGCCTTATGACCCGGCGTCGTATATCTCCTCGTTCCGCGCCCCTGCACATGCGGATTATCAGGCGCAGAAAGGATTACACCGCAAGGCCGAGATCGACACGTTGATTGGCGATATTTTACTGACGCCGGATGAAACGCAGCGTCAGGCACGCTACACGCGGTTATTCACCCTGCTGGCGGAGGAAGCGGTGTATATCCCGTTGACGTATTCAAGGACGAAAGCGATTTATGCGCCGACGCTGAAAGGGGTGTCATTTAATGCCTCACAGTATGAGATCCCGTTCGAGAACATGTCGTTCTGAATACCGGGCGATCAGGCTGATGATGCTGTAACGGGGATAGCATCGGGGAGCGCGAGAGGAAAACGACACTGATGCGTGCTTATTTCATCAAACGACTACTCATGATGGTGCCGCTGGCTGCGGTCATCTCGTTTCTGGCTTTTTCGTTGCTGAATCTGGTGCCTTCCGACCCGGCGGAGGTTGCGCTGCGTGTCAATGAGATAGTCCCGACCGATGACGCGATACGATTGGTGCGCCATGAGCTGGGGCTTGATAGGCCATTCCTCCAGCGTTATGTGTGGTGGCTCTGGCGGGCGCTGCACCTGGATTTCGGCACGTCATTTATCACCAGAAAGCCGGTCTGGTATGAGTTTATGCAAGCACTGCCTGCGACATTGCATCTGGCGTCGGTCACGCTGGCACTGATCGTGACGCTGTCGCTGACCTTCGGCATCATCTGCGCGATAACCGAGCATTCCGTGTGGGATAAGCTGGTGCGTAGTCTGGTGTTTTTAGCTGTGTCCATCCCCAATTACTGGCTTGGCCTGCTGCTGATGTGGGGGCTGGCGGTCAGACTGAACCTGTTCCCGGTTGGCGGCATGCAGGAAACACATGCCGTGATTCTTCCCGCCTGTACCCTGATGTTGGGGTATATCGGTACTTATATCCGCCTTATCAGAGGCAGTATGCTCGGCAATCTGCGGCAAAATTACGTGTTGTACGCCAGAGCCAGAGGGCTGCCTGAACCGCTGATTATCACTAAGCATGTGCTGGTGAATTCGCTGCATGCGTCGCTGGTGGCGATAGGCATGAGTATTCCCAAACTGATTGCCGGTACGGTGGTGATAGAAAATATTTTTGCCTGGCCCGGTGTCGGGCGGCTGTGTTTGTCCGCGATTTTTAACCGCGACTACCCAATGATTCAGGCCTACATGTTGCTGATGGCGCTGCTGTTTCTGGTGGGGAATTTTGCGACCGATGTGATGCAGGTCAGGCTTGACCCGCGCATGAAGGAGGCACGCGAATGAGGCGGCCGCGCATCAGGACGCGAATCAGGCAGGACAAGCTGGCGTTGTGCTGTAGCCTGCTGTTGCTGATGGTGTGTCTGGCAGGCGTGTTTGCCCCGATGATTGCGCCACACGACCCGACGCTGATATCGATAAAGGATAAATATCAGGGCGTCAGCCTGCTTTATCCGCTTGGTACGGATAACCTGGGGCGGTGCGTGTTCTCACGCCTGGTGTTTGGCGTGAGAACCACGGTGTTTTATAGCGTCGCCGCTATGGTACTGACCGTACTGACCGGGGGGATCATCGGGGTGATCGCCGGTTATTTCAAAGGTCGCATTGACGGCGGTGTGATGCGCCTGTGCGATGCCATGCTCGCCTTTCCCAGTGAGGTGATGATTTTTGCCATCGTCGGTATTCTTGGGCCGGGTATGCCCAATATCCTGTTGGCAGTGGTACTGGCGAAATGGGCCTGGTATGCGCGGATGATCCGCGGCATGACGCTCAGACACAGCAGCAAAAACTATATCAACTACGTTCGCGTTATCGCCGCTCCGCCAACGTACATCATGCGACGGCATTTGTTGCCCGCCGCCGCCGCTGACAGCGTTATTCTGGCGTCAGCGGATATTGGCAGCGTGATCCTGATGATTTCCGCGCTCTCTTTTCTGGGGTTAGGCGCTCAGCCACCGTTACCGGAATGGGGAAATATGCTGAGCGAAGCAAAAAATGTCATGTTGACTCACCCGACGCAGATGTTGCCTGCCGGTATCGCCATCGCCGTGGTGGTGGCGGCCTGCCATGTGGTCGGCGACTTCTTGCATGACGCACTGGAGCCCGCCGGTTACGTCAACCGGGAGATGTCGCCATCATGACACGGCCGGTACTGCTTGATATCAATCGGCTGTCGGTGGCCGACAAGCGTACCGGCTGCCTGTTGGTGCAGGATGTAACGCTGGCGCTCCACCACGGATGCTGTACGGCGATAGTGGGGGAGAGCGGTAGCGGGAAAACCCTGTTATGCAAGAGCCTGCTTGGCTTGTTGCCGCCTTGGTTGCAGTCCAGTGGTGAAACGATATTCAACGGTTGCGACATGCAACGTCTTTCACCCAAAGCATGGCTTTCGCTGCGTGGCCGACAGATTGCGCTCATCATGCAAGACGCCCCCAGCGCGTTTGACCCGTTGTACACCGTGGGCAACCATCTGGATGAAACGCTCAGGCAACATACGTCATTATCGCGAGCGCAGCGTCGCGCCCGCGCTCAGCATATGCTGGACAGTGTGGGGTTACGGGAGGTGGACAGTGTGCTGGCCGCTTACCCCCATCAGCTTTCCGGCGGCATGTTGCAACGGGTGATGATTGCCATCGCGCTGGCATTGCAACCTGCGTTAATCATTGCCGATGAGCCGACGGCATCACTCGACAGTATTACCCAATACGATATCGTTCAGCAGTTTATCGGGCTGCAAACACGCACGCAGAGTGCGATGTTGTTTGTTTCTCATGACCTGGCGCTGGTCAGAGCGCTGGCACAGTATGTGGTGGTGATGAAAGACGGTCGGGTGGTTGAACAGGGCGAGACCGAACGGGTCTTTACCTGCCCCGAGCAGGACTACACACGGACGTTGATTGAGACCCGCAGGCGGTTGAGTCAGGCGTTTCACCGGATTATGGGGACATAGCGTATGTTGCTGGAGGTCCGGCAGGTTGAAAAAAGTTATTGGCAAACGCACGGTCACTTTTTCCGTAAACGAGAGCGTAAAGTGATAAAACCGCTGTCGTTCTCGCTTGCGCCGGGCGAATGTCTCGGTATTGTCGGTGAAAGCGGCGGCGGGAAAAGTACGCTGGCGCGCCTGATTTGTGGGTTGGAGCAGCCGGATCGGGGACGTGTGTTGCTGGCGGGCGAACCGGTTTCCTCTGCCCAAAACAGGAAGCACCGTATCAGCGCGGTGTTTCAGGATTACACCTCGTCGATTAACCCGCTGATGACGGTGTATCAGGCATTATCCGAGCCGTTGCGGCTACAGGAAACCCTCCATCGTGCCGAACAGGATCACCGAATCACCGAATTGCTGGCATTAGCCGGGTTAGCACCGTCGTTACGCGAGCGCTATATCCATGAGCTGTCGGGCGGTCAGATCCAGCGCGTGTGCATTTGCCGCGCGGTGGCAACTCAGCCCCAGTTATTGGTGCTGGATGAGGCCATCAGCGCGCTGGATGTCTCTTCTCAGGTACAGATTCTGGATTTGCTCATCGCGTTGCAAAAACGCATTAATCTTGCCTGCCTGTTCATTACGCATGATATTCAGGCGGCGGCGTATCTGTGCCATCGCGTGATGTTTTTCCGTGAGGGGGAAATGGTTGAAAGCTGCGCGGTTAATGCATTGCCCAACGTCTCCCACCCTTATGCGCAACGCTTGTTGCAGTCGGTCATGACCTTTCGTTGACGCCTCATTTCCTCCTTTATTGTTGAGAAAATGTAACCAGACACGAATCGCTGTTGACATTTCACTGACCAGGCATTAATTTCTTATTCAATTAATGCCTGGTCAATTTTACGAAGTCATGAATAGTAACCACAACAGCGCGCTTTGCCAGATAGGTTTGCTTATCCACCTGTCGAATCAGTTTAAAGATCACCTGCTCAATGAGTATTTTGCTGACAGCGAAATCACTGCTCCACAGTTCAAGGTCTTGATCAGTATCTATAAAGGGGTGACCAGCCCGATAGAGGTGAGCAAAAACGTGATGATGGACGGTGGCGCGCTGAGCCGCATGATTGAGCGGATGGCGAAGCGGGAATTGCTTATCCGTCAGTCTCACCCCAGTGATAAACGGCAGGTGATTCTGGCGTTGACGGAAAAAGGGCGGGAAATCTGCCAGCAGTTTGAACAGGAAGGGATGCAGGTTTTGCCGGCGAAGATTACTGCTCGCCTGACGCCTGAGGAAACGGAACAACTGAAACGGCTGCTAACCAAGATGCTGCCGGATGATGTGGTGGCGCGCTACTTGCCTTACTGACGTCCTTCTCTTCGGTATGGGGCGGGGTGTCATCGGTAGGGGTGAGTGTATTTCTGGTAGTCAGTAAGGAGGATTTTGCAATGATGTTATCAACGATGCCATCGATGGTGAGATTTACCACTGAGCTGGTTGGCTGGATAGAAAACCATCTTGAAAGCCCACTGATGATTAATGACGTCACCGCGAAATCGGGTTACAGCAAATGGCATTTGCAGCGTTTGTTTAAGAAGGAAACCGGCGTTTCGCTGGGAACCTATATCCGCAATCGGCGCCTGAGCAAGGCGGCGGTTGAGTTAAAGCTCACCAGCCAAACCGTTCAGGATGTGGCGTTACGTTATTGCTTTGACTCCCAGCAGTCGTTTACCCGCACCTTCAAAAAGCGTTTTGGCATGTCGCCGGGTCATTACCGCAGAACCTCGTTCTGGGATTTCTCCAATCTGCAACCGTCATTAGGCGCGGGCACCGACTGGTTGCCGATCCCCGAACTGGTTAATTTACCGCTAAGGCCGGTGGAGACGTCTTCATTTGAACACTCGCAAAATATTGATGATTTTATCGCGGGGAATGACATTTCACACCGTGTCCGCTGGTGGGAGCAGGTAAGCCAGCAGCATGATGGCGACGATGTGGTCATTTATTCCTTTTCGACCGTGACCCCGGACGAAAATCGGGTTAATCGCCATGTGCGCGTGACATACCAGATGAGTACGTTAGACCGGCATGAACGCATTCTGGCTGATGACGTTGACAGTCAGGCGCAAACGTCAGACGGCCGTTATTTACGCTTCGCCTTTTCCGGTGACGAACAGGAGTATAAATCGTTTTTGAAAGCGATTTACCATCACATCCTACCCGGCCAGGACTATACCCATGTTAATGGTGGCGTGCTGGAGATCATTCGGTGCAGGAAAGATGAAAACGGCAAAATAGATACCGGGTATTTTGAAGTGGAATACTACGCGCCGTTTGACCGGAAATAAGCCTGACTTATCTGTCCGCTGGCGTATTGTCTCGGTTGTCGCAACGTGATGACGACGCTTTCTGTTTCAGTTTTATCGGATGGTGGCTTGCCGCAGTGCAGGTATACTGCATCGCAGTTTTCGATAACAAAGAAGAGCAAGCGTGTTATGACAGTAATCAAACGAGCAGTGAACATGGCGGGTATTGCCGCCCTGATGGCAGTTTCTGGTTATGTTCAGGCGGCCAGCTGGCAAGATTCGCTTTCCAGCGCGGCCAGCCAGTTAAGCCAGCATAATGCTTCGGATGGCAATGCCAGCGGGCTTGGCAGCCTGCTCAGCAGTGATGCGAGCTCGCTGAGTGCTGGCAGCATGCATAATGCGGCGGGTATTTTGCAATACTGCATAAAACAGAAACTGGTTGCGGCCACGAATACCGAAAATATCAAGAATCAGTTGATGAGCAAGCTGGGGCTGGCTTCTCAACCGGAACAGAAAAAACCGACAGATTATATGCAAGGATTGTCGGGTTTGTTAAAGACCGGTGAGGGAAAACAGATTGATCTGAATGCGATTGGCAACAGCCCACTCGCGGAAAAGGTCAAAACCAAGGCGTGCGATATCGTCTTAAAGCAAGGCGTGAAATTCATTTCCTGATGGATATTCCCGCCGTTGTGTGAGCGCTGTTGCTCCCCTAAATACAGTTGCAGGACAATGGCGGTACGGTCATTGTCCTGCAACTCGAATTATTTAGAGGATAACGGGAGCCTGGCGATTAATGCCCGTATTTAAAATTAAAGCCTAATGCGTCGCCGGTGGTATCGTATTCACGGAAGTTGTAGATCAGCGGCTTCCATTTTGATGAATCGATAACATCATTCTGACCCAGGAGGTGGTTTTCCACCCACACGCTCAGAATATCGAGCTCTGCGAGTATAAAACGGCCTTTATCCGTTGTGCTTACGGTTTTACATTCCGCCTGAATCGGACATTCAACCACGCGTGGTGGTGCGACGCGGGTGGCTTTTTCCGTATGAAGTCCGGTCTGGGCAAATTTATCATGACAGACCTGAACGCCCCATTTTATTTGGCTTTCGGAAAGTGTTTCTCCTCCCGTCAGCTTGCCGAGTGCTTCCACTTTGTCCCACAGATTATAATCAGGAATATTGATGACGACGTCAGAACCTGACAGCAAGTTACTGTGAGTTTTACTCCCTTTGCTAATGCCTATAATAATTTTATCCCCCAGTGAAATGGATGACGATACTGGGGAAATATTGGTGCTCCCATTGCTGGTATCTATTGTGGTGACGAGAAATACCGGGAATCCATAATAAAACGAATTTAATTTTACGTTCTTCTTCATCGTAGCGATGCCTATTGCTAACGGAACTCTAGCGCCAATTTCTACTCTTCCTGTTTCCATTTCACAATAACTACAATTGAGTATTTATGGGGTAGATCCATTGGGGAGAAAGGCCTATTGATATCAGGCTATTAAATGAGGCTTGTTAATTTCAAGTGATTGTTTTTTATCGATGAATATCATAGTGTTTTTATTCTATCTATTTGATATTTATTGTTTTTATTTTATTTTTTTCAATCGAATGTAAAAATTAATCCACAAAAACAAAAAGAGGTATATGATATGCACCATATGGTTTTATCTTCCCATCATTTCAATCTTATCGGGGAAAGAGAGGCTGAACTATGCAACGAATCGTCATACCCGCTCATTATATTCACACGCGAACCACACCATTTTGGACAAAAGAAACTGCCCCCGCGTCTATTTGGCAACGTCATCTGGATGCCGGAACCCGGCAGGGCGTTTACCCACGGTTATGCGTGATGCAGGGGACTATCCGCTATTACGGTTATGCGGACGAAACCAGTCCGGATCCTGTTGATACGCTGACGATTGAGGCCGGGCAGTTTGGTGTCTTCCCGCCAGAAACGTGGCACCGTATAGAAGCGTTATCCGATGACACGTTATTTAACGTCGATTTTTATGTTGATCCTAAAATTTTAATCGAAGGGTAAGGGAGCTATCGTGGATATCGAGAATAAAGGTTATTCCTTAGCGTTATCAGGCCGTGAACACCATCAAAGAGAAGAACGGGTGTTTCTTAAACCGATGGCGTTGTATGTGCCGGATGTGGCCGCGCAGGCGGTGACGGATTTGATCAGTGCGCTGTCAGGAAAAACGGGTGATGACAGCGAAGTGGTACTGAGCGTGACCAACAACAATAATGGTGTGTCAGTTGATAAAGATTTCGCGACCCTGGCGGCGCTAAAAGACCCGGCAGTGGCGGCGGATGCTGTCAAAGAATTGATTAACATCGTAAGAGGCTACGAATCCGACGAGGAGACGAACGTGTGCGGCTGGTAGAACCTTCGTGACACTTGTTAATAAGTACGGTTCACGCAGTTATTCTCTGATTTAGCCTGGCACCAGTATTGAGAAAAGATCGAAAGTTCTATGGCTTGCTCTTTTTTGGAAATATCGGCCTGCAGTGCTATAGCTTCACCATAGCTATTTGGATAGATAACAGCTATGGCGTGATGGCGCACCGCATAGCTGTTACTAGTTTTAACCACCATAATGATGAAAAGGTGAGTGCTTAGAGATAAACACCTTGTGCATCATCAATGCGTTGAGAAGATTCTTGCTGTTCGGTAACCACTCTGGCGAGTTCACGGATACTGGGTGCGTTAAACACGTTTTTTACTTTTAAAGAGACATGTAGTTCATCCCGTAGAGAGGCCAGAACTCTGGTGATAAGTAGTGAGTGTCCTCCTAATGCAAAAAAGTCACTATCGATGTCAATTGCGTCTACCACCAGAACTCGGCTCCATATATCGTGAATCGTATTTTCAGTAGCGTTTGCCGGGAGATGAAGAATAGGATTTGTGAAATGATCTAAATAGCTGCGCCAAATAGTAGATCACTTTGAGGGAACTCAGCCCGGATTGTGCGATCTGATCAATCGCCAAACCAACCAGAATCACCAACCGGACTGAGCGATGCCGATCATAGCACCAATACCCCGTGACGAAAGACGCCTGATGCAGAAAACCATTCATAAAACCCGGGACAAGGATTATTCACGCAGACTGACCGCCATGTTGATGTTGCACGCAGGGAGCCGTGTCAGTGACGTTGCCAGAACACGTTGCTGTACCCGTTCATCTGTGGGCCGCTGGATTAACTGGTTCACTTTATATGGTGCGCAAGGGCTGCTATCACTGCGTCCGGGCCGCGAACGTCGGTGGCCGTTTGAGCACATCTGCGCGTTGCTGGTACAGCTTGTCCGTCGTTCTCCCGGTGATTTTGGTTATCAGCGCTCTCGCTGGAGCACAGAATTTCTGGCAATAAAAATCAATGAGATAACAGGATGCAAACTTCATCCCGGAACAATCCGTCGCTGGTTACCTTCTGCGGGTCTGGTATGGCGCAGAGCGGCTCCAACCCTACACATACGCGACCCGAAAAAAGATGAAAAAATGGCAGTAATCCACAACGCGCTGGATAAATGTAGCGCTGCACATCCCGTGTTTTACGAAGATGAGGTGGATATTCATCTCAATCCCAAAATCGGCGCTGACTGGCAGGAGCGTGGTCGGCAAAAGCGCGTCCCCACGCCGGGTCAGAATGAGAAATACTACCTTGCGGGCGCACTGCACAGTGGTACAGGAAAAGTTAGCTATGTAGGTGGCAGCAGTAAGGCTTCATCTTTATTCATCAGATTGTTAAAGCATCTTAAAAGAACCTACAGGCGAGCAAAAACGATTACGCTTATTGTGGATAACTACATTATTCACAAAAGTCATCAAACGCAGTGCTGGCTGGAGGCCAACCCGAAGTTTAAGGTGATTTATCAGCCGGTTTACTCGCCGTGGGTAAATCATGTGGAGCGATTATGGCAGGCGCTTCATGACACGATAACCCGTAATCATCAGTGCCGTTCAATGTGGCAGTTGTTGGAAAAAGTGCGTCATTTTATGGCCTCGGCCAGTCCATTTCCCGGCAATAAACATGGGCTGGCTAAAGTGTAGCGATGTTAGGCGCAGCTATTTAGCGCTGAAGGCATTCCATTTATCCTAATACGCTCGGGATCAGCTTAAATGCTTATTGGTTTAATATCCCTGCCAACAGCAATTACTGATTGTTGTCTCCGTTGAAAATCTCGCCATCCGTCGCATAAAAGTCATCCAACGCTTAAGAGAGCCGCAAGCGAAAAAATATTTATTTTTTTTCAAATTGATTGACAAAATAAGGAAGCCGCACAGTGGTTGGAGTTCAGCGCTCTTGTAACATTTATTCCCTATGTTATCCACAAAAGGAGAGCGTTTTGCTTACTTGCAATACGCCGCTTTTGTCACTATCTTGGCCTAGCTAGATGAAGGATACGCAAGATATAGTGCATCTTTCTCCAAGGCGCAAAAAGCCGGACTCACAAATTGTGAATCCGACTGATGAAGCAATGACCACCATGAGTCTGCAAACTCATAACGATTGTTAGCCCCACCTTCATTTCTGACGACTTGATTGTGCCCGGCTTGGTTGGTCATGTAAACAGTCAGTTTAAATAAAGCGGAGAAATTTACTTATGACAGTTTGTAAACAGACTCACCGATACGACAATCTTTTCGTTAGTTTACCTTATGACCAAGGTGGTGAAGGACGCCATAAGTGTTGTGGGTGTGCTTATGATCAGGGTTATCGCTCTGGTTTAGCTCGCACAGGACAGGTTTGGGTTGATTTGGCAGCACTTCCTGATAGCCAGGCGGGGACGGTTCGTCATAAAAGCCCTCAGGCCGCTTTTGCAGAAGGTTATCGTGATGGTATTCGTGATTCGTACAAGCAAGCGCTCTAACCTGTAACATAGTGAGGGGGGGGTATCCTCCCCCCCTCTACTATGTTTAACCCAAGCACGTATTTATACTCCGTAGCATTTTTTGAAAATAGGAACCATTTACCACTTAATATGTTCAACAATTATACTATTCCTTCACGGCTAATTTTTTATAACGCCAGAATATAATGCATGACCGAAGGGTAAAGAAACCGACGACACCGCCGGACGATAAAGCTAATAACAGGATCAGCGGAATGCTGAGAGCATGGTCGGCCGCCATCGCCTGGCGATAACCGATGTAATAGCGAAAAGGGAAGTAGAGCAAAAAAATGATAAAAACCGACCAGGTTCCGGGCACGGTAATGGTACCGGCTTTACGACCAGGGCGATAAGTTTGAGGTGAGAATATCCGCCTTGCCGCCAGGCCACCGACAACACAACCGACAAGCCACATCAAGCCAGTAATAATAACATCACCTTGCTGCAATAAAGAAATAATCGAGAAAATCATAAAGCAGCCGGGAATAATGAGCAGAAATTTAATACTCACCTCTTTTTTAAAGCAAAAACTTATACAATAAAGCGCGGAGAATACTAAAAGTATAATTACCCATGCTGGCATGTCCGTTACAATTCCTAACATAATAACTCCATTTAAAATGTTTTGGTTTTAAAAAGTAATAAATGTTTGTCCATAAAAATGGTGACAGCGTTTATGGTATCCGATGTTCTCTGGATAAATGAAATTATATTTTATTGCCCATCTATAGAATGAGTGTGGTTAATATATTAGCTTGATAACCATTTTCATTTAAAGCAATTATTGCATTCCCAGTTTCATTGCATTTTATTGCACTTTTATTGCATTGAATTGATGACATGATTTGAATGGTATTCATTTCGTTTGAAATTATTTTCCATCTTGTTAAGATATTTAACACAACGTTTTCAATATAATGCTTTATTTTGGTGATTTATTTTTTCATCTATTTCATTCTGTTTATATCTGGAGTTATGTATTTTTGTTACATTAACTTATCATTATAAAACAACATGTTATGTTATTTATGATTTGTTTTTTGTCGTGTTGGTAGGGGGGTGAGTAACATCCTGACAAAAAAATTTTTTGATAGTATTAGATGTGTGACTGTTTTTAATGCAATATCCATCAGAATCCTCCGTTTAATGGTAATGGAATATCAAATTCATTGTTCTACGATTAAAACCGCGGTCAAAAGGGCTATTTGATCGGCTAACTCGCATCTGTTTTGCGGGAAAGAATAAACATAATCACATGGATATGGGTGATGGGTATGGATATTGCAATTATAGGGATCTCTTGTCGTTTTCCTGATGCCAATAACTACAGCGATTTCTGGGAAAATATAATCCATCAGCGCAATTCGGTTTCTGAAATTGCTGATGTTAACCGCGATACACAGCCTGATAACCGCAGATCGTTACATTGGCCTGATGCCAGTGAAAAACGATGGGCCGCGTTTGTTAATAATGTTGAGGGTTTTGATAACCAATTCTTTGGCGTCATCCCAAAAGTCGCCGAAACGATGGATCCCCAACAACGGATCATGCTGGAACTGACCTGGTCTTGCCTGGAAGATGCGGGTATTGCGCCCTCAACCTTACGTGGGCATAAAGTCGGCGTTATTCTCGGTGTTTTCAATAACGATTATAAAGAATTACAGGAAAATACCCACGCGCCGATAGAAGCGCATCATTCCACGGGTACCGCCACATCGATTATTGCCAACCGTATTTCACACTTCTTTGGTTTTCGCGGTCCGAGTGTCGCCATTGATACGGCCTGTTCGGGCTCATTAAATGCCATTCATAATGCTATTCAGGCCATTGCCAGTGGTGATTGTGATATTGCAATCAGCGGTGGTGTTAACCTTATTTTAACTTCTACCCGGCATCAGTCTTTTGCAAAAATGGGAATGATGTCGCCTACCGGGGCCTGTCACTCTTTTGACAGCCGGGCCGATGGGTATGTCCGTGGCGAAGGCGCGGGTGTGCTGTTATTAAAGCCGCTGGATAAAGCACTGGCTGACGGTGATGTCATCCACGGCGTGATTAAAGGCAGCGCGGTTAACCATTGCGGTACCACTTACACGCTGACCTATCCCAGCGCAGAAGCCCAGGCCGATGTCATTATTGCCGCACACACGAACGCGGGCGTACCGGTTGATTCGATTGGTCTGGTGGAAGCGCATGGTACCGGAACACCCAAAGGTGACCCGATTGAATTTTCCGGGCTTACCCATGCTTTCAGTACGCTCGCCCAGCAACAAGGGGCGACGTTAAATGAGGCTTATTGCGGTGTGACATCGGTGAAGAGCAACATCGGTCACCTTGAAGCCGCGGCCGGTGTGGCCGGTATCATCAAAGTACTACTGGCGTTTAAACACCGCACGTTACCGCCATTGCGCCATTTCCAGGCGCTTAACCCCAAAATTGACACCTCCTCAACGCCCTTTTTCTTCGTCGATAAGGCCCGTGAGTGGCCGCGACTGACAGAAAACACGCCTCGCCGTGCGGGGGTGAGCTCGTTTGGCTTTGGCGGGACCAATGCTCACATCGTACTGGAAGAGGCGCCTGAGCCGGTCAACGCCGTGCATCAGGAAAACCCACCAGCGGCGGATACACCTTATTTAATTGCACTGTCTGCGAAAAGCCCGGCCGCGTTGTTGCAGCGTCAGAAAGATTTGATCGACTGGTTGCGTGAGCATGCTGACGCGTCGTTAAGCGCGGTAAGTGCAACATTGCTGCTGCGCCGTGATCACCTCGCTTATCGCTATAGCTGTGTAGGCAGTGACCGTCAGGCTATTATTCAGGCGCTGACGCAGGCAGTGGAGCAAGGCCCGGTGTCGTTGCAAGAGCATGTGGTAGATGACGCACAGGCACTGGAAAATGCCCGCATCGAGGGGGAATCTCTGTTTGATGCGTTGCGCGAAGCGGATTCGACTGCCGCGACGCCGCTGTTGCAGCAATTGGGCGCTTGTTATGTGCGAGGTGCGCAACTGGAGTGGTCCCGGTTATTTGACGGCGCGAATCCACCACACATAGCATTACCCGGTTACCCGTTTATTCATACGGCATTTTGGCTGAGTGACAGCTATCGTGCCGACGCCGCTGCCTCAGCGTTACGTGGTGCGCGTCACCGTGTCGTCAATGTTGGCAGCTCTCGCTATCAGGCCCGGTTGCAGGGCGATGAGTTTTTTATTGCCGGTCATCAGATTGGCGGCCAGACCATACTGCCGGGTGTAGTTTATCTCGAACTGGTTCGCGCCGCGTTTACCGATGCTATCGCGCTAAACGAGGCTGACGCCCTCAGTTTCTCTCAGGTGGCCTGGTTAAAACCGCTTGAGTTTCATGATGCCGCAACCGATCTGTTTATTCAGCTTGATCCGCATCAACCGGGTAAACAGTGGCTGTTCCAGGTCATCGATAACGACCAGGCTCTTTACTGTCAGGGGATGGTCGGTTTTTCCGACGCAGAACATCCGGCGTTACCTGCGGTGTCGTTGACAGACGACGCAGCGGTGCGTGATACGACAGCCAGTTATCAACTGCTTGATAGTCTGCAGATGTGTTATGGCACCGAGCTGCGCGCCATTCAACAAATCCAATTCAATGAGCATGCTTGTATTGCCCAACTGGCATTACCCGATGCTCATAGCACCGACTTTGTTATCCACCCGTCGTTAGCGGACGGTGCATTGCAGTCCGCAGTGGTCTGGGCAACGGAAAAACTGCGCGCTTCGCGTCAGGATAATCAGCAGGGGGCGCTGGTCATCCCCTTCGCACTGGAAGGGCTGGTGTTGTTACGCCCTTGCCATTCGGCTATGACCGCGACCATCACCGTGTCTGACGAGCATCTGCTTCATGATGGTGTTTTCAAGGTCGATATCCATGTTTGCGAGGCAAACCACCCTGAACGCGTGGCGCTGGTATTCCGTGGTTTAAGCCTGCGTGTGCTGGATGACACCCTCACGGCCGCTGACCGGTCGAAACCGGAACATCGGTTACCGGCGTTATCTGATGGCATCAATCTGTATCAGCCGTACTGGATTGAAAAACCGGTGTCGGCGGCGGATGAGCCGATGACGCAACTGGTGCTGGTGGGCGAAGAGCAGGATGTCGACTGGCTGGCAAACCTGCTGGCGCAGTCAGAAAACCCGCCGCAGATGCAGCGAGTTCTGCTGGCCTCAGAGCTGGACGTGAACCGTGAAGCCGCAAGTGCCTGGGTTCGCCCCGGTCATCATGATGACTTTATCGCCGCGGTCGATGCCCTGTTAGCGCAGGGGGCTACCTTTGAACGGGTGCTGTGGGCCAGTGCACCACAGGCTAACGTTGATTTTGCTACTCGTCTGAATCAGGGCCCACATAGCCTTTTTGCGCTGACGAAGGCAATGATGCGTAAAGTGAAGAAGGCCCGCTTTGTTCACTTCCATCTTGCCGACGAGAACCTGCCGGATGTCGCTGCCATCAGCGGTTTTTACCGGACGTTGCGTGTTGAAAAACCCGCGTACATCGGTCGGGTGGTGCAGTACGAGGCGGTAGCGAATGGCGAACTGGATGCGTCCACCGCTATCGCGGCGTTGATTAAAACCGAATTCAGTGATGTATCTAAAGATGCGGATGTGCGTTATCGCCAGGGTGTGCGGCTGGTGCGCCGTTTTGTCGTCGATGCACCGTCATCCGCCTCAGCTCACTCGTCATCACGCACTATCGCGGCAACGGATACGGCAAATGTGGCCGATGCGCTAAACCGGCCAGTGTCCGCGCCGACGGCTTTGCGTCAGCAGGGAACGTATCTGATCACCGGTGGACTGGGTGCGCTGGGGCTGATTTTTGCCCGTTTCCTGTGCTCACGTTACGGTGCCACCGTCTATTTGAGCGGCCGTTCGGCGCTGAATGAACAACGCCAGCAGCAGCTTGATGACCTGAATACGCTGGGTGGCAACGCCATTTATCAAGCCTGTGACATGAACGACCCCGCTAGCGTGCAAGGTCTGATTGGCGCTATTCGCACGGCCGGGCATGAGCTCAACGGTGTCATCCACTCAGCCGGTGTTATCGAAGATAACTTTATTCTGCGTAAAAGCCCGGAAGCCTTTGGGCGGGTCATCACCCCGAAAGCGATTGGCACCTGGTTGCTGGATGAGGCGACCCGCGAACTGCCGCTCGACTTTTTCGTGTTGTTCTCGTCCGTCACCGGTGTTCTGGGCAACATGGGGCAGTGTGATTACGCCTTTGGTAATGCCTTCGAAGATTATTTCGCCTTCCAGCGTAATGTTCGGCAACAGCAAGGTGAGCGCAGCGGCAAAACCCTCTCGCTGAACTGGCCGTATTGGCAGGATGGTGGCATGCGCCTGACCGAGAAAGAAGCAGGCTTCCTGAAAAGCCAGTTCGGGATTGTGCCGTTGCTGACCGAAGACGGCATCGCGATTTTCGACTATGCCCTGCAAAGTCAGGCCTCGCAGCTGGTAGTTATGCCAGGTGTGCCGGGCGAACGTGCACGGATAGACGAGGTGTTGGGCGTTGTTGAACCCACCGTGTCGCCTCAATCATTGCCGCAACAGCCTGATGCAGCAGCAGTAACCACGACGGAGGCGGCCGACCCGCACGCCTTGCAGGATGGGGTGATCCGTTATTTGTCCGAGCTGTTTGCCAGAAAACTCCAGATCCCGCCGCATTTCGAACGTCATGGCTTCTTCCGTGATTATGGTTTTGATTCGGTAGTGGTCATTGATTTGGTCAATGAGCTGAAAAAGACATTTGGCAGCGCGTTGCCGATGACGCTGTTTTTTGAATACCAAACCATGGATGAATTGAGTCGCTTCCTGCTGGAAAACTGTCAGGATGCCTGCCGTGGTTTGCAAGGGAATGCCACGTCAGCGGCGGTGGCGGTGGTACCGCCTGCGCTTCATGCCGCCGCATCCGCATCGAATAGCGTGCGTGCCGTGGCACCGGCCCCCCGTGCGGCGCAACCGACGCTAAACGAGGATGACATTGCCATCATCGGTATCGCCGGGCGTTACCCGGAAGCTCAGAACCTTGAACAGTTTTGGGCCAACCTGAGTCAGGGGCGTGACTGCGTTATCGAGATCCCCGCCGATCGCTGGGATGATCGCTGGTTCCAGCAAGGGGCGGCCACACCGGGGAAAAGCTATAGCCGTTGGGGCGGATTCCTGAGTGATGTGGAACGCTTTGATTTGCGCTATTTCAATATTTCGCCGAAAGAAACGGAAATCATGGATCCGAACGAGTGGCTGTTCCTTGAGAGCGTCACTCACGCCATTGAAGATGCCGGATACACGGCAGATAAGCTCGCGCCCGCGCACGCCGGACGGGAAAATCGCGTCGGTGTGTATGTCGGCATGATGTGGGGGGATTACCAGCTTCATGCGGTCACCAGCCCTGAACAGGAATGGACCACCTCGCATTCGTCTTACTGGTCGGTCGCGAACCGGGTATCGCATTTCTTTAATTTCTCAGGCCCGAGCATGGCGCTGGACACGGCGTGTTCCTCGTCGCTGACCGCTATCCATATCGCGTGTCAGGCGCTTCGCAGCGGCGATATCCCGGTGGCGATTGCCGGTGGCGTCAACCTGTCGCTACATCCTTATAAATATCACCTGCTATCCAATATGCATTTCCTCTCCTCGGACGGTCGCTGCCGCAGTTTTGGCGAAGGCGGCACCGGGTATGTGCCGGGTGAAGGGGTTGGTGCCGTGGTATTAAAACCGCTGTCGCGTGCACAGGCAGACGGTGATCACATCTACGGCATTATCCGCGGTACGGCGGTTAATCACGGCGGTAAAACCTCTGGCTTCACGGTGCCTAACTCGAAGCGCCAGGCAGATTTGATTGCCGAGGCGCTGGAAACCGCCAAGGTGAACCCACGCCATATCAGCTACGTCGAGGCGCACGGCACCGGCACCAAATTGGGCGATCCGATTGAAATCAGCGGCCTGAATAAAGCCTTTTCGATTGCCGGGGACAGCAGTAAATACTGCGCGATCGGTTCGGTGAAAGCCAATATTGGGCATCTGGAGGCGGCGGCGGGCATGTCGGCGCTGACCAAGGTGTTGCTGCAAATGAAGCACCAGACACTGGTGCCGTCCATCCAATCCGATGTGATTAACCCGTTTATCGATTTTCAGAGTGGGCCGTTCCGGGTTCAGCAATCGCTGGAACACTGGCAGCGCCCGGTGCTGGAAGTCACACAGCAGGACGGTCAGTCCGTGACTCGGGAAATCCCGCGTATCGCTGGTATCAGTTCGTTTGGCGCAGGTGGCAGCAACGCCCATCTGATCGTCGAGGAATACATTGCACCGCCATCAGCCAGCGTTGATACCGATAAAGGTAAACCGGCGTTAATCGTGTTGTCTGCACGTCGTGAACCAGCGTTGCAGGCGATGGCTGGGCAACTGGCCGATTTCATCGCACAACATCCGGCACTGTCGTTACAGGATATGGCCTATACGCTGCAAGTTGGGCGTGTGGCGCATGAGTATCGTCTGGCGTTTGTCGCTGAAACGGCAACCGAGGCGGTCAACCTGTTGCGCGCCTATACCCAACAGCAATTATCGGGCCTGAGCACCGGACATCGGGACAATCTACGTCAAACGAATGCACGTCAGGCAACGTCAACGCCGCCGTTGGCTGAGTGGTTAAAACAAGGGCGTCTTGGCGCGCTGGGTGAAGCCTGGGCGAACGGACATGAGGTGGACTGGAGCCAGTTGCATGCGACAACACGCCGCCAGCGTCTGTCTCTGCCCGGTTATGCCTTCCAGCGTCAGGACTGCTGGGCACCGGCATTGCCTGCCACGGCATCGCTGACTAACGCTGCGTCAGGGGTTGGCGTGCTGCACCCGCTGATTGACGCCAATATCTCCACGCTGGCCGTGCAGGCATTTCGCAAACGGCTGCGGGCAGAGGAGTTTTTCCTGAGCGATCACCGTCTTGGCGATAACCGTATTTTGCCGGGTGCCGCGTATATCGAGATGGCGCTGAGCGCCAGCGAGCTGGCGTTGCAGGGCCGGGCGTTGCCTGCCTCTGGCGAACGGCCGCTGTTGTCGCAGGTACAGAATATTCAATGGCGTCAGCCTGTTCTGGTCGACAGTGATGATATGGAGGTGGAGATCGCGCTGACTCCGTCGCAAGGGGGGCTGGATTTTGACATCTACCGTGCGGATGGCGAGCAACGTCATGTCTACGGTAGCGGCCGCTTGTGCGAAGACGCGTCTCCCCAGCCGGAACCGACTAACCTGCAACGCTTGCAGGCGAATGGTCAGGTTTACCAGCGTAACGATATTGACGCGGCGTTCCGGCAACGTGGTTTTACGCTGGGTCCGACCTTTCAGGTGATTGAATGTCTGTATGCCAATGCCGAAGAAGCGCTGGCAGAACTGAAATTTCCTGATGGCTTGTCAGCCGAGTCGGTTGTGCAGCCGTTTATCCTGCCACCGTCACTGCTGGACGGCGCACTGCGCACCGCGCTGGGTATTGGTGGCTTTAGCACCACGGCGAATACGCTGGAAGTCCCGGTCGCGCTGGCAAAACTGCAGATATTCAAGCCGATTGACGGGATTTGCTATGCCTATGCGCGTCGTGATAACGCCGTCGGTGGGGCGACGGCGAGCTACCACATCGATTTGCTCGATAGCATCGGTAATGTAGTGGTCCGGCTCACCCAATTGCAGACGCAGGCGGTGCCGCATCTGGGAATGAAATCTTCACGGGCGGTGAAAGCGACATCCAGTGCGCCGATGCGTGCCGACGTCACCCGTGCGCCTCAGCCGGTTGCGGTTGCATCGACAGTACCGGTTGCATCGCAGCAATCCTCGGGGGCAGTGTCTGCCCGTGACGCTCTGGTCAGTACGCTGATTGCTCAGGTTGTCGATGTGACCAAACTGGACATCGGTGAAGTTACCGCCAGCGGGCCGTTATCGAATTATGGTCTGGATTCGATGATGATCCTGGCGTTGAACGAGAAACTTGCCGCCGCGTTTGAGGGGCTGCCACAAACGCTGTTCTATGAATATGAAGACCTCGCCTCGCTGGCAGACTATCTGCTGGAGAATTACCCTGGGCAGGTAACGGCGTTCACGGGCGTCGTCGCGGCCGCACCACAAGCGGTGGCACCACAGATAGCATCAACAGAAGCCACTGCACCAGCCATCGCATCCGCAACAGCACCCACCCTTTCGGTGCGTGACAGCGTGCTGGATTATCTGATGGCTAATATCGTGGAGGTCACGAAGCTGGATGCCAGCGAAGTGAGACCGGCCACGCAACTGTCGGATTACGGCCTGGATTCGATGATGATTCTGGCGCTGAACGGTAAGCTGGCGGCCACCTTTGGTGAGGTGTCACAAACCCTGTTTTATGAATACCCGGACATCGACTCGCTGGCTGATTTCCTGTGTGAAAGCTACCCGGAACAGGTTGCCGCATTGCAGCCAACGACAGCGGTTGCACCGGCACCGGTGGCATTAACGCTGCCAGAAGAAAGCCGGGTGTCTGCTGCGACAGGCGATGCCGAGGGGAACGATGATACGGCCAGCCGTGGACTGTTCGACAGTCTGACGGCGGCGATCGGCACGACGGCGGCCAACCTGTCGGTACAGACGCCGCTGTGGCAATGGCCGCTCGATACCGTCAACCTGATTCGTCTGCAGCATGAACTGGACGCACGCTTTACCGGTGTGCATGCCAGCGCCGTCTACCGTTATCAGACGCTGGCGGAATGGGCTGACACGCTGCAGGTTGCACCGCAGCCAGCATCGGCACCCGCACACACCAACGGGGTATCGGCCACACCGGCACGCCCGACGTTGGCCAGTTTGTTAAACCATTCGCGTATCGATGCGCTGAAACGCCATACCTCGGGTGAAGCCGGTGCGAGCAGCGATATTGCCGTGATCGGGCTCAGTGGACGTTATCCGGGCGCTCGCAATGTCGATGAGTTCTGGGCCAATTTGACCAGCGGTGTTGATAGCGTTAGCGAAATTCCGCTGTCGCGTTGGGATTATCACCCGCACTTCTCGCCAGAGCGGGGGCCGAAGAACAAGGTGTACAGCAAATGGGGCGGATTTATCGATGATGTGGATAAGTTCGACAGCCAGTATTTCAATATTTCGCCGCGCGAAGCCGAACTGCTGGACCCACAAGAGCGACTGTTCCTGCAAACCGCCTGGGAATGTATCTCAGACGCCAGCTACTCTCGCCAGGCGCTGAGTAAGGCTCAGGTCGGCGTCTATGTCGGGGTGATGTGGTCGCATTATCAATGCATTGAAACGACGGAAAAACAGCATGAATCGGGCTGGGCGATGTCGCTGCATTCCTCGGTCGCTAACCGCGTGTCATTCTATTTCAATCTGAATGGCCCGAGCGTGGCGCTGGATACCATGTGCTCGTCCTCGCTCACGGCGCTGCATATGGCCTGTCAGGCGATCCAAAACGGCGATTGCAACATGGCGATAGCCGGTGGCATCAATCTGATTGTGCACCCGATGAAGTACTACCAACTGGGGCAGAACCAATTCCTGTCCAGCGATGGGCGTTGCCGTGCCTTCGGCGAAGGCGGTGATGGCTATGTTCCCGGTGAAGGGATGGGGGCGGTGTTGCTCAAACCGTTGCAGCAGGCAATTGCCGATGGCGACCAGATTTATGGTGTTATCAAGGCAACGGCGCTGAATCACGGCGGCAAGACCAGCGGCTTTACCGTGCCGAATCAGGCGGCGCAGAGCAACGTTATCAGTACTGCGCTGTCGCGTGCAGGCTGGGATCCTGCCAGCGTCGATTACATTGAGGCGCACGGCACCGGCACCATGCTGGGTGACCCGATTGAAATTTCCGGCCTGACCAAAGCCTTTTCACGCATCAGTGCTCAACATTACCGTGATCAACACCACGCACAGCAAGGCATCACGCCTGCGCTGTTGCCGGGGCAGTGCCGCATCGGTTCGGTGAAAAGCAATATCGGGCATCTGGAGTCTGCCGCCGGTATCGCCGGGTTGACCAAAATCCTGCTGCAGCTGCGTCACCGTCAGATAGTACCGTCGCTGCATTCATACACGCTGAATGAAAAAATTAACTTTGCCGCGTCGCCATTTCGCGTGGTGCAGTCGCTCGAACCGTGGGATGCCGCAAGTGATCACCCGCGCCGTGCTGGCCTGAGCGCCTTCGGGGCAGGTGGCTCCAACGCCCACGTGTTGATAGAAGAAGCACCGACGCGGGCTTCGGCCTACCTGCAACCGGGTGAACCACGGCTGTTTGTGCTCTCGGCAGATAGCGACGCGCGTTTAGCGCTGTATGTCGAGCGGATGGTGCACTTCCTGCGCCAGGCGGTACGTGAACCACACACCGCGCCGGATTTTGACTCGCTGGCCTTCTCTTCACTGGTCGGTCGCGATGCCATGACGGAACGTCTGGCCGTGGTGGCGAGCAGTCTGGACGACCTGCTGAACCAGCTTGAGCAGTACCAGCGCGACGGCGCGGCGAAGCAACTGTTCCGCGGACATCTTGCGGGCGGTGGCGAGCGTCTGGATACCATTCTTGAAGGCAAACAGCTTGATGAGCTGATCACTAGTCTGGTGCAGGAACGCCAACTGCTGCGTTTAGGGCGGTTGTGGACCACGATGCTGGATGTGAACTGGCAGCAGTTTGCACCGTCACTTTTTACTACCAAGGGAATGACCACCAGCGGAAGCACCACCAGCACAACGGCAGGATCGGTGCGTCGGGTGTCGTTCCCGCCGCTACCGCTGATGCTGCGTAGCCACTGGCTGGCGCTGCCGTCGACTCAGGACGCTTCACACCGTGCGACATCGCTGCATCCGTTGATCGATCAGAATATTTCAACGCTGGCGCAGCAGAAATTTACCAAGCAACTGACCGGGCAAGAGCGTTACCTGCGTGACCATGTGGTCGGTAGCCGTGACGCGCGGATGATTTTACCCGGCTCGGCCTACATCGAAATGCTCCATGCGGCCGGTCAACTGGCGATGGAAAGCGACTGGACGGTAGCGGCAATCCGCAACCTGATGTGGATGAACGCGCTTGAGGTGGACAGCGAGCCGGTGGAGGTGGAGATCGCACTGGCGCATACCGGCGACGACAACGTACAGGTCGCTGTGCGTAACCGCCATACCGATGTGCTCTCGCTGGAGGCCGAACTGGTCTACCGCCCGCAAGCGGAACAGCCGGAAGAGGAGTGGATCGATCTTGAAGCCTTGCGTAACAGCGGTAAACACGAAAGCGATCAGGCTGCTATCTATGCCGATTTTGCTCGCATGGGCTTCGCGTATGGCCCGAGCTATCAGGTGACCCGTGAGCGCTATCGCTTCGCGGACGCCGCGCTGAGCCACCTGTGCCTGCCGGAGGGCGTGCATGCCGATGCGTTTTATCTGCACCCGTCACTGTTGGATGGGGCACTGCGTACCTGTCTGGCGGTCGGGCTGGAGCAGGTGGAATACGCCACGCCTATCGTGCCGTTCTCGCTGGGGGAACTGGAGTTCCGCCATCCGCTCGGTACGGAGTGCTATGCCTATGTGACACCAGCCCAGTCGCAAGCCGGGGGTCAGCAGGTGGGCAGCACCATTCAGAAACACGATATTACGTTGCTGGATGCCACCGGTCGGGTGCTGGCGCGGCTGCGTGATTTCGCCGCCCGCAGACTGGAGCAGGATGCCCGTTCGGCACAGCCTTCGGCATCGCAAGACGTACAGTACTATGCCTACGAATGGCAGGCATCACCGTTACCGGCGGTCGTTTCTGATGCGTCAACGCGTACCGCGACGACGCGGGTGTTGGTGCTCAGCGATAACGAGAGCCTGGCTGAAGCGCTGCGTGCACGCTATGGCGATGACGCCAGCCTCATCACCGCGACAGCGGCCAGCGCGTTCGCCCAGCATGATAGCCACCGCTTTAGCGTTGATACCCAATCGGCCTCCAGCATGCGGGCGTTGTGTGAGCAGTTGGCCGAACAGCAGCTGTGGCCGACCCACATCGTGCAGGCGATTGGCACCGATAACCATTTTGATGATGTCACCGCCATTGGCAACGCATCGCCATTGCATGCGCCATTACAGTCGTTACGGCACCTGTTTGTGGCGCTGGAAACGGTCAATCCGGGGCAAGCGCTGCGCTGCGTCAACGTCTATACCGCGTCTGATGACCAGGTGGAACCGCACCAGGAGGCGGTCAGCGGGTACGCCCGTTCATTGCTGACCATCAACCATCGTTTCGAGCTGTTCACGCTGCGTAGCGATGCGAATGACGCCGCGTCGCTGGCCGATGCGGTGTATCAGGAATTCGTGCAACGTCCGCAGGCGCTTGCCGGGCTTGAAGTGGCCTATCGGCAGGGTGTTCGCTATCAGCGTCAGGCTGGCGCAATCACGCCGCCGCCAGCCGATGGTCAGGGCAGCCAGCCGCAATTGCGCTTCGTCCAGCATGGTCACTATGTGATAACCGGTGGCGCGGGCAAGCTGGGATTGTTGATGGCGCAGTATCTGGCATCCCGCTATCAGGCTCGTCTCGTGCTGAGCGGCCGTTCGGCCAGGCCCAGTGAGGCGGTCATGCAGCAACTGGCCGCGATGCGTGAGCTGGGGGCTGAAGTCTGTTACGTCGCAGCCGATGTGGCGCAGGACGGGCAGGCCGACGCCTTGATTGCGCAGGCTAAAGCGGCGTTCGGTGCACTCGATGGTGTGCTGCACTGCGCCGGTGTTGCCAGTGCCACACCGATGACTGAGCTGTCGGATGACGAGTTTGATGCGCTGATCGGACCGAAAGTTGACGGTCTGGTGGCCCTTGACCGTGCTACCGCACAAGAACCACTCGCTGTCTTTATCAACTTCTCCTCCGTTTCTGCGGTGCTGGGTGATCTGGGGTCTGGCGCGTATGCCGCCGGTAACCGCTTTATGGATAGCCATGCGCTATGGCGTACCCAGCAGGTGAAAAAGGGACAACGCAGCGGTCAGACGCTCTCTGTCAACTGGCCATTGTGGGCCAGCGGGCAGATGAACATAGAACAAGATGATGCCAGTCTGTTCGAGTTTTCAGGGATGGCGGCGTTAGGCCAGGAGGCCGGTATTATCGCGCTCGAACGCGCACTGCTTGAACAACGCCCGGAACTGCTGGTCGCGGTTGGCGATCGCAACAAGGTTGCCCGTTCATTGCGCATTCAGGTTGAGGAAACCGTGCAGCCCGCACCGTCAATCGCTGTGCCGACGCTGACACAGGCACCGCGTCCGCAACCGACAGCGGCGATAGCAATACCGGAGATAGCAACACCGGCTGGCGACAGTGCGTATGCACGTAGCGAGAGCGCGCTCAAAGAGAGGATTTCAGCCATCACCAAGCTGCCTGCCAGCGATATCGCGGTGGATGCCACCTTTGAACAGCTCGGGATGGATTCCGTCATGCTGATGGAACTGCGTGCAGTGCTGGAAAAAGAGTACGACGGGCTGCCAAAAACCGCGCCGTTTGAGTACAACACCACCGCGAAGCTGGCGGGATACCTGTGCGAGCGTTATGGCGCGACACCGGTGGTTCACACCCCAGAGGCCGCACCGCAGCGTACAGAGACAATCAGCCACCATCACGCCAGTGCACCTGTTGCACCGCCTGTCAAACGGACGGTACCTGCTGCGGCTACGGATGCGTTGCGCTCACGAGCGATGCGGGCACCGATGCGTTCATCGCTGTCGTCAACGGCCAGCATGCAGGCCGATAGTGACGCGGTAGCGATTATTGGTATGGCGGGTGAGTTCCCTGGTGCGGCGAGTCTGGCTGATTTCTGGGCCGACATTCAGGCGGGCAAAGAGAGCCTGAGTGCCATTCCGGATGCGCGCTGGACGCTCCCTGCGGAAGATAACGGCAACCCGCGTTATGTGAATCGCGGCGGCTTCCTCAGCAACGTGAACGTCTTTGATCCAGAGATGTTCCGTATGAGCGGTGAAGAAGCCAGTCGCCTCGATCCACAAGTGCGTGTGTTACTGCGTAGTGCCTGGCACGCGCTGGAGAATGCCGGTTATACCCCGGCGGCGCTCAGCGATCAGCAGGTGGGCGTCTATGTCGGGGCAATGAACGAAGACTTCACCTGGGTGATGGCAGAGATTTATGCCCGCACAGGCCGTTACCCCGGTGCCGGTTCGGTCGTCAGTGAGCTGGCGAATCGCATCTCGTTTTTGATGAACCTGCGTGGCCCGAGTTTCAGCATCGCCACCACCTGTGCGTCATCGCTGACAAGCGTACATATCGCCCGTAAAGCCATCCTCGGTGGGGAGTGCGATATGGCGCTGGCAGGCGGCGTCAACCTGAGTCTACACCCCAGCAAATACATGCTGTTGCAGGAGATGAAGGTGTTGTCTGCCGACGGCAAGGAGCACACCTTCGATGAACGGGCCAACGGCCTGATTCCGAGCGAAGGCAGCGGCATCGTGGTGCTTAAACGTCTGAGCCGTGCGCTGGCCGATGGCGATCACATCTACGGTGTGTTGCGTGGCTCCAGCATTGGGCATGCCGGTACCGGTGCAGGGCAATACCTGCCGAACCTGACGGTAATGGAAGAAACCGCCGTGCGGGCTATCAACGAAGCACGTATCGATGTTAACGAACTGACTTACATCGAAAGCCACGGTGCGGCGACGGAACTGGGCGACCCGATTGAGCTGAAGGCGCTGTCTAACGCGTTACGTCGCCAGACTCAGGCGCAACATTTCTGTGCGCTGGGTACCAAAGCCAACCTGGGGCATATGGAAGCGGCATCGGGCATCTGCTCGTTGATTAAGGTGCTGCTGAGCATGCAACACGGGCGTGTGTCACCGTGCGTCAACCTGCAGCGCATCAACACCTCGTTTGAGCATGAAACATCCGCTTTTGTGTTCCCGCGTGAGGCGCAGGAATGGCAGACCAACGCCAGAGGTTCTCGTCTGGCCGGGATTAACGCCTATGGCATGGGCGGTTCGACCGCCTTTGTCGTGGTGGAGTCGGCCGATGCGCTGGTCAGACCGCACGCACACCAACGGGCGAGCAGAGAAGAAAACGCGCCTGCCCACACACAAATAGTGGTGCTGTCGGCTCAGCAGGCGGAGCGTGTCGTCGCCTATGCCAGTGAACTGCGTGACTTTATCCAGCAGCAACAGCAACAAGGGCGTGTGCTTTCGCTCGCGGACCTGGCCTACACCAGCCAGACGGGGCGCGTCATGCTGGATCACCGTTTGGCTATCGTCGCAACCAGTCAGGAGGACTTGCTGGCGAAACTGGAGGGCTTTATTGCCGAACCGGGTGCCGACCATAGCCGCCGGGAGACCTACAGCGGCAACGTCCACGACAGCAAAGAAGTGTCACAACTCATCGCTGGCGAGGCCGGTAAGCACTTTGTCCGCGAACTGGTGCAAAACCGGCAGTTTGCCAACGTTGCCACGCTGTGGATTCGCGGCTGCGATATCGACTGGAGCCTGCTGCACGACGGCGAGCCTCGTCAGCGTGTGCCGTTCCCCGGCTACCCGTTTGCCAGCCAGCCTTGCGACCTGTACGCCGCGTTGCGCCTTGATGCCCCAGTGCGACAAACACCACGGCAGGAGACCGCCGCGCTGGACGCTGAGGCGACAGTCTCGCCGGTTGTGCCGCAGGCATGGTTTGCGTATGCCGTGCCAGTGGACAACACCTCAACCCAGGATGACGCGTCATTGCAGGCGTTCTGGCGTGGGCTGTTGCAGGCCGACGAGGACGTAGGCTCGCTGACAGCATCAGCCTTGCTCGGTGACGCCGCCGTACTGGATGACGACGCGGAGCAGCCACTCCTGTCAGCCGAGCTGCACATCGATCCTGACACCGTGGTGGCGATGCAGACCTGCACGCAACGTCAGGAAATTGCGGTGGAAACGTTATTAACCGCCGGTTGGGCACTGCTCATCAATCGCCATGCGCGGGTCAAACAGGCGCAGTTTGGTCTGATTCGACACCTTGAGAGCGATGAACCCCGCCTGATTCCTACCCGCATTCAGGTGGTGGGACGTCATAAGACCGCCGCCTGGCTCAAGGGTGTTGAAAAACAACTGGGTCAATGTCTTGAACATGGCGGTGCCACGTCAGAACAACTGACTCAGTGGGGCGGTGATGTGGCGTTGTTCGACAGTACGGTGGCGTTGCTGACGGACGATGTCGCGGTGAACCCGGCGGTCTCTGCGTTGTTTGCGACACACCCGTCACTGCGTCTGGCGCTGTTGGTGCGCCTTGAGGGGAACGGTGTGCATGTGCGTCTGGTATGCCGGGGTATGGATATCCAGGAGACGCAGCTTAATCACCTGCTTGAACAGTTCGTGCTGCTGCTGGATGGCGCTGCCCTCCATCCAGATAAAAATCCGGCCGCATTGCCGATGCGCAGCAAAGGGGAAGGGCGTAAGGCCTTTTTGAAAACGCTTGAGAAACTTAACCAGCAAGATCAAACACCATGAAAATACTGATCACCGGAGCAAACGGATTTGTCGGGCTCAACGTGGTAAAAGCGCTGCTGGCGGCCAACCATCAGGTCACAGCGTATGTGCGCGCGTCTTCCAATGTGAGCTTTCTGGAGCCTTTCGGCGTCACCCTGGTGCGTGGCGAATTGCATGACGGTCAGCGCCTGCGCGCTGCGATGGAAGGGCATGATGGGGTTATCCATACGGCGGGCAATACCAGCAGTAATCCACGCGACTGGCCGCTGCTGGCGGCGGTGAATGTGGAAGGCACGCGCGCCGTGATTGACGCGGCGCTGGCCTGCGCGATACCTCGTCTGGTTTATACCAGTACCAGCTCGACGATAGGGGCGCATAACGATCCTGCGGCACAAGCCACCGAAGACACTGCGCTGTCGGGTTTTCGTGCCAAAAACCCCTATGCCCAAAGCAAATTGCAGGCAGAAGAGCTGGTGTATCGCGCCTGCGATCGCGGCTTGTCCGCCGTCATCCTTAATCCGGCAGAGGTGCTGGGTGAGTATGACTATTCCATGCAGTGGGGGCGTATGGTGCTGGCGGTTGCCTATAACCAGTTACCGTTCCTGCCTCCCGGCGGTGCCAGCTTTTGCGGCGCAGGCGATGTTGGCGAGGCGCACGTCAGCGCCTTAACCAACGGTAAGGTTGGCGAGCGCTATCTGATTGCCGGGGCCAATACGCGCTATAGCGAACTGATTAACACGATTGAAGCGGTCGTGCCCTGTAAAGCCGACCGGCCTCAAACCCCTTATTCATCTGTCTATCTGAAAACGTGGCTTCAGGAAAAACTGCCTTGGCTGGTACGCGGCGAACCGGTGGTGGATGCCTACCGCCTGCGTGTTTTCGGTGGCGTTTATTACTTTAGCAGTGCAAAAGCGGAGCGTGAGTTGGGCTATCGGCCCTCTCCCTTAAGCCAGATGGTGGATGAGTGTGTGTCCTGGTATCGGGTCAACGGCTTTATTGCGTCTTAGCAGGCGGAGTCATTCTCTGAAAGAGAATAAATCATCAAGGAGGTTTTTATAATGGATTTTCATGATCTGATCGAACTTGAACGTAAGCCCTTCAAAGAGCGTGTAAAATTACGCTATGGCACCTATTTAAAAGAACTCGAAAAAGGGTTTATGTTCAGCCGCCAGGGGATGGGGCCTGTCGATGCACAGATGCAATACAAAGATCTGTACAGCGATGACTTCAGAAGCGTTCTGGTGTTTGGCTCGAATAGCTACCTGGGGCTGGCGAATCACCCTTACGTCAAAAGTAAGGTGATGGAAGCCGTAGAAAAATACGGCATTGGCACCGGTGGATCACCGGCGTTTTCCGGTTACACCAAGCAGCATCGTGATCTGGAGTTGCGTCTGGCGGCGTTAGCGGGCCACGAAGATGCGGTGCTGCTGCCAAGCGGTTATATGGCGAACCTGTGCTGGGTGAATGGGCTGATGAACCGTAACGATATCATCATCTATGACCAGAACAGCCACGCCAGCGTTATCAACGCGGTCAAAATGACTAACGTGCCGTTCTTTACCTTCGACCCGGAACGTCTGGATGACTTTGAAGCGATGCTGCCTAAAATTCGGGCACGCTCCAAACCGAATACCCAGATTTTCTCCACCGTGGAAGGTGTGCGTTCTACCGACGGTTCGATCATCGACCTGAAGCGTTACATCGATATCTGCCGCAAGCATGACATCATCATCATTCTCGATGACGCGCATGGCCTGGGCACCATGGGGCCGACCGGTAAAGGCACGCTTGAGCATCTGGATTTGTTGGGTCAGGTTGACTTGCGTATGTCCACCTGTAGCAAATCGTTGGGCGCGCAAGGGGCGTTTATTTCCGGTAGCCGCGAGCACATCTTTATGCTGCGCAACTTCTCTTACCCCTACTTGTTCACCTCTGGGTTAGCTCAGCCGACGATTGCGGCGATTTCCGCAGCGCTGGATGTGATGGAGCGTGAGCCTGAGCGTATCGCCCGTCTGCACGACAATGTGCGTTACATGCAAGACCAACTGGAAGCGAAGGGGTTCAACATCCTGCGCGGCGAGTCGGGCATTATTCCCATTTTCTTTAGCAAGCTCTCTGTGGTGGGCAACATCAATCGCCGCATTTTCGAGCGCGGCGTGTTTGCCAACATCATGGAATACCCCATGGTTCCCCCCGATAAAGAACGTCTGCGTATCTCGGTCATGTCGACCCACACCCGTGAAGAGATCGATCAGGTCGTTGAGATTATCACTGAGGTTGCGCGCGAGTTTGACGCGCTCTAACGGACTGGATGTAAGGAGAGAAGAAATGGACGCTCAGAAAGACGTTCTCGCGGTGGTGCTCGGCATCATTAATGGCATCAAAAACACCGGGTTTACACCCGATGTGGTGGAGCTGGATGCCTTTATTGGCGGTGAGCTCGGGGTGGATTCGGTTGAGATGTTGGAGTCGTGGTACGAGATAGAAAAGCGGCTCAACATCAAGGTCAATGACGGCGATAAGCGCGGTATTTACACGCTCGGCGACCTGGTCAGCACGATTGAAGCTCATCTACCGGAAGACGCGCTCAAGTCTTGATCCCGCGGATGGCAGGTGAGAGCAGCAAGCAACGTTAAGTGACAATACTGGGGAACAGTAATAGGGGATTTATGCCTTCTTCAATTTGGGTATTTCCTGGTCAGGGATCGCAGCAGAAAGGGATGGGGAGTGCGCTGTTTGAGCGTTTCCCCGAGCGTGTTCGGGAGGCCGACGAGGTGCTCGGTTTCTCGATTCGTGATCTGTGTCTTAGCGATCCTCAGGGCGTACTGGGTGAAACGGAATTCACCCAACCGGCGTTGTTTGTTGTCTCAGCGCTCGGCGTTCTGGCTAATCGGCAAGACGGCGCAGACGCGCCGGATTGCTACGCCGGTCATAGTCTGGGTGAGTTCGCTGCGCTATTTGCGGCAGGGGCGTTTGACTTTGCCACCGGCGTTGCACTAGTCAGAGAGCGCGGCTTGCTGATGTCGAAAGCGCCACGTGGGGCGATGGCGGCGATTTTGGGTATCGATCTGAATCAGGTGATGGCGCTGCTGGCGTCGTCACCGTTCAGCGGTATCGATATCGCCAATATCAACTGCGCGCAGCAAATCGTTATTTCCGGGTTGTATGATGACATCGTTGCCTGTGAGTCGCTGTTTACCTCAGCCGGGGCGCGTTACATCAAGCTGAATGTGAGTGCGGCGTTCCATTCCCGCTATATGCGTGACATTGAAACCCAATTCGCGCAATTCGCTGGCCGTTTTACCTTCAACCCGCTCAAGGCGCGGGTGATTTCCAACTACACCGCGCACGACTACCCCACGTCGGATTACCTCGAACTGCTGACGCGCCAGATAAGCCACCCTGTGCGCTGGTACGAAAGTATGTCTCGGTTACTGGCATCCGGTGAGGTCAGGCAACAGGAAATCGGGCCGGGGCAAGTGCTCACCGGGTTGTTTGCGAAAATCAAAGCACAACCGATGGCGCTTGATGACACGAACGCCCCCGCAGCGCAACCCACTCGCCACTCACCGGCGTCAGATGCCACTGGCTCTGGGGTGGTGTTTATGTTCGGCGGGCAGGGCTCGCAGTATTACGGCATGGGTCAGGAGTTGTATCGCCGTAATGACGCGTTCCGCCGTCAGATGGATCGCTGCGACGCGCTGTGCCGTAAACACACCGGCTACAGTCTGGTGGAAACACTGTATGACGATACCCGTCGTCAACTGCCGCTCTCGGATGTGGCGTTGTCGAATGTGGCGTTGCTGAGTGTCGGGGTTAGCCTGACCCACATGTTCAACGCCGAAGGCATCAAACCCGACGCCGTACTGGGATACAGCCTGGGTGAGTGTATCGCCGCTGTCGTCGCGGGCGTACTGACGCTGGATGACGCCATGAAGCTGGTGGTGTCGCAGGCGCACATGCTGCATGAGAAAACGGCTGGCGGCGGCATGATGAGCGTGCTGGCGCCGGTGTCGCACTTTCATAGCAACCCCGCGCTGTATCAGGGGACTGAGCTTGCCAGCATTAACTTCCAGAATAACTTTGTGGTCAGCGGTGACAAGGCCAGCCTGTCGGCACTTAAAACGCGTCTGACGCAACAGGACGTGATTTCGATGTTGCTGCCGGTTGAGCAACCGTTCCACTCGTCCGGCATTGCCGCCATCGAGACGGAGTTCCGCGCACTGGTTGATACCCTGGCGAAAAACACACCGCAAGTGACGGTGTACTCCTCCCTGTTGGGCACCTCGGTTGAACGGTGGGACAGCGAGTATTTCTGGCGTGTGTTGCGCGAACCTGTCGACTTTTACCGCCTGATGCAATCGCTGAAGGTGAAAGACGGCACATTCTTTGTCGATCTCAGCCCGACCGGCACCTTGTCGACGTTCATTAAATACGGTTTTGCCGGGCGTTTTCAGCACGGCGCAGCCATCAATCAATTCGGCAGGAACGCCGAAAGCGTATCCAACTTACTGAGTACGTTAAAAAATAATTCTATAAAAGTTGTCACAGAGGGAGCGTAACCGATGGTTATCACGCAGGAAAATATGCTCTTGTCGCGTAAGGAAACAGCTGTGGCGTATTGGCAGCATCATCTTACCGGCGCGCAAAGGACGGCGAATGCCAACTTTGTTAATACCACTGAGAGTGGGGAGACGGCCGCCTCCACTACGCAGGAAAATCGTGTGCTCGTTTCCCACGTTGGGCGGGCGCTGAATTCAGAATTACTGGCGCTGGTGCAGCGTGAGTCCACCTCCTGGGAGGTGTTGCTGACCGCTGCCTGGGCGCTGTTGTTGAGTAAATACAGCGGTGAGGATGAGGTGCTGTTCGGCAAGCGCTTCGCCGCCGGTGAGGCCGGGGACGCGTGTGCGTTGCCGTTGCGGCTAACGCTCGATGGCGGGCGCACGTTGCATCAGTGGTTTCGTGATATCGCCGCCGTGTTTGAGCAGCATCGGCAATATGCCGGGTTGCTGCCAGACGCCTTATCGCAAGGTGTGAGTGGTTTCTCAAACCAGCCACTGTTTGAATCACTGCTCAGTGTGCGTGACGATCAACACCCGGAACCGGAAAATCTGGACGAGTCTGTGCCGCTGCATCTTGTCGCGCACACCGGGGATAACCTGTTGCTGGCACTGCATTACCGCGCAGGTGATATCAGCGATGCGGATGCGCATAACATTCTCGAACGCCTGCAACAACTGTTGGTGAGTGTTGGTCAGGGCGCTGATCGCACGGTGGGGGCGCAGTCGCTGCTCAACAGCGCTGAAGTTGAACGTGTGGTCCACGAATGGAATGCCACGCAACTGGATGTGGCGCTGGATCGCTCGCTGTACGCCTTGTTTGCTGAACAGGTGGCGGCCAGAAACGAGGCCACCGCACTGGTGGCTGATGATGAACGCTTAAGTTATCGGCAACTTGCCGAGCGCGCCGGGCTTATCGCCGCAGGGCTGCGTCGTGTCGGTGTGAAGAAAGGCGATCGCATCGTACTGAGTATGGACAAAACGCCGAACCTGATCGCTGCCATGTTAGGCATCATCAGGCTGGGTGCGGCTTATGTGCCTGTCGCTCTGGATGCGCCGAGCGAGCGTCGCGCGTTTATTATTAACGACGCCAACGTGCGCTGGACGCTGACCAGCCGGGCCAATCAGTCAGATTTTAGTGACGATGAAAGCAGTACGCTGCTTTTTGTCGAGGATTATCTCCATCAGCAACCGCAGGGTGACCTGCGTGACGATAGCGCGTTTGACGCTATCGACTCACACACGATTGCCTACGTTATCTATACCTCCGGTACGACCGGCACGCCAAAAGGTGTGGAGATCGCCCATCGCAGCCTGATTAACTTCTGTGCCTGGTGTGAACACATCGGTATTTTCAGCGTCGGGCAGCCGATTACCCAGTTCGCGCCTTATACCTTTGATGCCTCGGCGGGGGAAATTTTCGGTACGTTGACCCGCGGGTGTGAATTACATCTGCTGTCGAACGCGTTGATTCAGAACCCACCGGCGCTGATGAGCTACATGACGGCAAACGACATCCGTTTCTCGGCATTCCCGCCGCCCTACCTCACGCACCTCGATCCGGCTTTAGTGCCGCAAGGCATGACCATTTTGACCGCCGGTTCAGCGCCGACACTGGGGCTGATTGAACGCTGGAGTGAACGCTGTCGTTACATCAATGGCTACGGTCCGACAGAAACCACCATTATGTCGTCGGCGTGGATGCGTGGCTTTGAGAAAAGCCAGGATACGCGCCTGAGCATCGGACGGCCGATTGCCAACACCCGGATGTACGTGGTCGATAATTTTGGGCAGCTGTGCGCGCCGGGGATGGCGGGCGAAATCTGGATCGGCGGTGAGGGTGTTGCGGTCGGGTACATGAACCGTCCTGAGCTGACGGCGCAGCAGTTTATCGACGACCCCTGGGTTGCCGGAGGTCGCGTCTACCGCACCGGTGATATCGGTCGCTGGTTTGACGATGGGCGTATCGAGTTCCTCGGTCGGCGCGATCACCAAATCAAATTGAGCGGATACCGCATCGAGCTTGGGGAGATTGAGTCACGTATTACCGCACTGGAGCATATCAAAGACGCGACGGTTATCGGTATCACACCGGATGGCGGCGAGGCGCGTTTGGTGGCCTATGTGGTACCCGAGGCCGGTTACCACAGCGACGGTGCGATTACGCAATGGCGCGACGTTTTAGCCACGCAACTGCCCGGTTACATGATCCCGTCGGCGTTTGTAGTGATGGCATCACTGCCGCTGACTGCCAATGGCAAGATTGACCGCAAAGCCTTGCCGTTACCGGACGACAACGCCTACGTGCAGCGTGACTTTGAAGCGCCCCATGCCGGTATCGAAACCGTGCTGGCGCAGTTATGGCAGACCATACTGGGCGTGCATCAGGTTGGGCGGCAGGACAACTTCTTCGAACTGGGTGGCCATTCGTTGATGGCGATGCAGTTGCAGGCGATGCTGCGTGAGCAGCAGTACTACACCGATGTGCCGACTGTCTTCGCCCACCCGGTGCTGGCTGACCTGGCGCAACAGGTTCGCGATGAAGACGACGCCTCGCAGACATGGGTGATACCAGAAAATCAGGTGACGCCGGACACCACCGCGCTGCACCCGGCGCTTTTCCCGCTGGTGTCGCTGTCGCAACAGCAGATAGACCAGATTGTGGCGCGGATACCGGGTGGTGTGGCCAATATTCAGGATATCTATGCGCTGGCACCGCTACAGGAAGGCATCCTCTTTCACCATCTGTTTGATGAAGCCGGAGACCCCTACCTACAGTGCGGTCACCTGTCGTTTGCACACCGCGAGATGCTGGACCGCTACCTTGATGCTATTCAGTGCGTCATTGACCGCCATGATGTGTTGCGTACCGCTTTTATCTGGCAAGGCGTGGAAACGCCGGTACAGGTTGTGCTGCGTCATGCACGCTTGCACGTCACCACGCTCAATCTGGATGCGCAGCAAGGCCCGGTGGTCGATCAACTGTCTGTAGTCGATCAACTGAAAGCGCAGTTCGATCCTCAAACCCATCGCATTGATCTGACGCAGCCGCCGCTGCTTCGCATGGCGGTGGCTTACGACGACCAGCAGGCCCGCTGGGAAGCGCTGATGTATATTCATCATTTGGTGGATGACATCCCGTCGTTGCAGATTTTGCTCTCTGACATTCAAACGTTCCTGACTGGCAAGGGCGAGAGCTTGCCCGCGCCGGTACCTTTCCGTCATCACGTGGCGCGTTTGCAACACGGTCGTGATACGCAACAAGAACTGGCCTTTTTCCGTGACATGCTGTCGGACATCACCGAGCCGTCGGCCCCGTTTAATCTGCGTAATGGCCACCTCAACGGTCAGCGTATCCATGAGACCCGGCGTCCGCTGGCGGGCGCGCTGGGTGAACGGTTGCGGACACAGGCACGCCGTCTTGGCGTCAGCGTCAGTAGCCTGTGTCATGTGAGCTGGGCGCAGGTACTGAGCGCCGCCTGTGGCAACGATACTGTGGTGTTCGGCACCGTGCTGTCAGGACGTATGCACGGTGAAAACAGCGATAAAATCATGGGCCCGTGCATTAATACCTTGCCGCTGCGTATTGATGTCGGTGACGTTTCGGTCGTCGATGCGGTGCGCCAGACCCATCAGCGCCTGACTGCGCTGATAAAGCATGAGCACACCACCTTGTCGCTGGCGCAACAAGGCAGCGGGATTGTGGCACCGACGCCGATGTTCAGTACCGTCTTCAATTACCGCCGTAACCGCCCGACCGATGTGGACGTGTTAGGCGGGATCGAGTTTGACGGTGTGGCATGGCACGGTTTTAACGAGCGTACCAACTATCCTATTTCCGTTTCGGTGGATGATGCTGACACTGGCTTTGATATTGGTATTCAGGTGGTGGAATCGCTGTCGGGCGAGCGTATCTGGGGCTACTTCCAGCAGAGCATGCTGAGCCTGGTGACCGCGCTGGAAGCTGCCAGTACCGCGTCTTCTGCCTCCGCTCCGTTGTATGAACTGACGGTGTTGCCGCCTGAAGAACACCAGCACCTGCTGAAAACCGTGAACAATACGGCGCTGGCCTTCCCGGCGACCACGATGATTCACCAATTGTTTGAGCAGCAGGTCGCGCAACAACCGCAGGCGCTGGCGCTGCAAATGGGCAACGTGCGTCTGAGCTATGCCGAATTGAATCAGCGTGCTAACCGTCTGGCTCACTATCTGATAGCGCAGGGTGTCGTGCCGGATACACGTGTCGCGTTATGTACCGAACGCTCGGAAACCATGCTCATCGCTTTACTGGCGATCCTCAAGGCGGGTGGCGCATACGTGCCGCTTGACCCGGAATACCCGGCGACACGACTGGCGTATATTCTCGACGATGCCTCACCGAAGGTACTGGTGGTCGACAGCCGTGGACGCGAAGTCTTTGGTGAGCAGACAGGGCATGATGTCACCGTGGTGGATCTGGAACGTGACAGCGCGCGCTGGGACGAACTGCCAGGTGGCAATCCGGAGGTAGCAACGCAACATAGCCGACATTTGGCGTATGTAATTTACACATCAGGGTCTACCGGCAAGCCGAAAGGGGTGATGGTTGAACACCGTCAGGTGGTCAACTTCCTCACCGGGATGCAGCAACTATTCCAACTGGGCACCCGCGACTGCCTGCTCTCCGTGACCAGTATTTCGTTTGATATCGCCGGGCTTGAGCTCTATTTGCCGCTGATGACCGGGGCATCGATTGTGCTGGCAAGCCGCACACAGGCGATGGATCCCCACGCGCTGCTGGCGCTGCTGCAAACCCTCGATATCACCATTATGCAGGCAACCCCCACCACCTGGCGCTTGCTGGTGGATGCCGACGCGACACCGCATAAGCAATTGAAGATTCTGTGCGGCGGTGAGGCGTTACCCAGCGATCTGGCTACGCGCCTGCATGCCTTCGGGGAATCCCTGTGGAACCTCTACGGGCCGACGGAAACCACGGTGTGGTCAACCTGTAATCGCGTGAATGCCGGGGATGTGACGCAATACAACCAGTCGATTGGTCGCCCGATTGCCAACACCCAGGTCTATCTGCTGGACAAGCATGGCAAACCGGTGCCGATGGGGGCTATCGGCGAGCTGTATATCGGTGGGGATGGGGTGGCCCGTGGTTACCATCAGCGTCCGGAACTGACCGCTGAACGCTTTATTCCCGATCCGTTCTCAACCGATTCGGCGGCACGCCTTTACCGGACCGGTGATTTCGCGCAACTGATGGACGATGGGCGGCTGGTGTTCCTCGGCCGTACCGATCACCAGTTGAAATTACGTGGGCACCGGATAGAGCTGGGGGAAATCGAAGCCCGGTTGTTGAGTCATCCGTCAGTGCGTGAAGCGGTGGTGGTCGCCAGAGAAGATATGTCCGGGGCGACCCGACTGGTGGCCTACGTGGTGCCCGGCCGTGGCGAAAAAAGCGAACAGGAACCCTCTTCCCGTTCTGAAAGCCTGGATTTCAGCCTGTTTTTATTCGGTGCACATACCGACGCCCTGCAGGGGTATCACTATTGCACCGAGGTGACGGAGTTTGGCGATACGCACGGCTTTACCGCCGTCTGGACGCCGGAGCGTCACTTCCACGGTGTGGGTGGGTTGTTCGCGAATCCGGCGTTGTTAAGCGCGTCGCTGGCGGCCAGAACACGTCATATCCAACTGCGTGCGGGCAGTGTGGTCATGCCGCTGCACGATGCGCTCGGCGTGGCGGAAGACTGGTCGATAGTCGACAACCTGTCGAACGGCCGTATCGGTATCGGCATCGCGTCCGGCTGGAATCAGCGAGATTTTGTGCTGGCTCCAGATCATTACGACGACCGCCGCGCGGTGATGCAACACCGTATTGAGGAACTGAGAACGCTGTGGCAGGGCGGCAGTGTTTCTCGCCGGGATCATCACGGCAATCACATCGACGTCCAAATTTACCCGGCACCGGTGCAAAAAGAATTGCCGATTTGGATAACGGCGGCGGGTGCGCCAGAGACCTTTGAGTATGCCGGGCGTAGTGGTGCGCATTTGCTGACCCACTTGCTCACGCAGAACATCGAAGGTCTGGCCCAGCATATCGCGATATACCGTGAGGCGCGTGAAAAAGCAGGCTTTGATCCTCGCACCGGCATCGTGACGGTGATGATCCACACCTATCTGGGAGAGAACCTGGACGAAGTACTGACACAGGCGAAAGGACCGTTCCTGGGTTATCTGGAAGGTCACCTCAGCTTGCTGTCTGGGTGGCTTAAAGAACAGAACATCAATCTCGACACGCTGCCCAGTGAAGACAAACACCGCATCCTGGAGTTCGCGTTCAGGCGTTATACCCGTGAACTGTCGTTTATCGGTACGCCGGAGTCCGCGCTGTCTGTGGCGGAGAATCTGCAGGAAGCCGGGGTCGATGAGGTGTCGTGTCTGATCGACTGGATTGTGCCGGAGAATACGTTAGCGGCGCTGGAACACGTGGCCACGCTCAAAAACATGGTGCAAAGCCACTTCAGCCGTCAGGCGCTGCGTAAGCACCTGCAGGATGCCTTGCCGGATTACATGGTGCCAGCAGCCTTTGTGACGCTTAAAGCGTTGCCGCTGACGCCGAACGGCAAGATAGACCGCAATGCGCTGGTCGCGCCGGATGAGATGTCGTTCGCCCGTCGCGCTTATGTGCCTCCTCAGGGGGAGATGGAAATCACGATGGCCGCTATCTGGGAAGAGCTGCTCGGCGTCGAGCGGGTCGGCCGTCAGGATCATTTCTTCGAGTTGGGAGGTTATTCGTTGTTAGCCGTGCGTTTGATTGAGCAGTTGCGCCGCAGGGGGCTGAGCATCGAGATACGCACGCTGTTTGATACACCGGTTCTGGCAGACATTGCGGCCAGAACCATTGAACTGGCGGAGACTCGACTGTGAGCAGGCTGTTTCCCGTAGGTTGGCTGCATAGCCCTGGCTGTTTTGTTGCATTGCATTACGTCAAGCATCATCGACTACACGTTATGATCACGGAGGATAAAAAATGAGCGATTTCGAACAATTACTGGTGACCCTGGAAGAGGCAAAGATCTCGATATCGCTGGATAACGAGGACCTGGTTATTACCTCAGCCAAAGGTGCGCTCACCAGCGAGATTAAGAGTGCGTTACGCGAGCACAAAGCCACTATGGTGCATGCGCTGCGTAATGGGAAACGCCTGTCAAACGCGTTTGAAGTGGTGGTTCCTGAAAACAAAATTACACCGCAGACCACGGCGATTACCCCTGAACTGCTGCCGCTTATCGATTTGACCCAAAAAGATATCGACCACGTGGTGGCACAGGTACCCGGCGGTGTGAGTAACATTCAGGATATCTACTCGCTGGCACCGTTGCAGGAAGGGATCCTGTTCCACCACATGCTGGCCAGCAAAGGCGACCCGTACCTGCAAACCGGGCAGATGACGTTTGATAGCCGTGAAAAAGTCGACAACTATCTTGCCGCGGTGCAAAAGGTTGTCGATCGCCACGATATCATGCGTACCGGTTTTTACTGGGAAGGGGTATCGACACCGTGCCAGGTGGTTCAGCGTCAGGCGACACTGCATGTGCTGGATGTGGAGTTGGATCCCGCCGATGGCCCGATCGCCGAACAGCTGGCTGAGCGCTTTGACCCCTCACACTACAGCATCGATCTGGCTAAACCGCCGTTGTTGCATGCGTTTGTCGCCTATGACAAGCGTAACGACCGCTGGGAAATGTTCCGTGTATTGCATCACCTGATCGATGACATTACCTCCGTGCTGATTCTCTCCGCCGAGATTCATACCTTCCTGGCGGGCCGTGGTCACACGCTGCCCCCGGCGCAGCCGTTCCGCCGCCTGATTGCACAGGTACGGCTTGGCAAGAGCCCGCAGGAACATGAACGCTATTTCCGCTCGACGCTGGGCGACATTGATGAACCTACCGCACCTTACGGCCTGGTCAACATGCTGGATGACTTCGAGATAGTCGAAGTTAACCGCAAAGTACCCCAGCGTTTGAACGACAGCCTGCGTGCGCATGCGCGTCGTCTGGGGGTGAGCCTCGGCAGTATCTGCCATCTGGCCTGGGGGCAAGTGTTGTCCTGCGTGAGCGGTCAGGATTCGGTGGTCTTCGGGACTATCCTGTTTGGCCGTATGCATGCCGGTGATGGCGCGGACCAGATCATGGGGCCGTTCATTAACACGCTGCCTATCCGCCTGGATATGCAAGGTGCCAGCGTTGAGGAAAGCGTGCGTACCACCCACAAACGGCTGGCGGAATTGCTGAGTCATGAGCATGCCTCGCTGGCGCTGGCTCTGCGTTGCAGTGGCGTGAACAGCTCTACGCCGCTGTTCAACACCTTGTTTAACTATCGCCATAACCGCGAGTCGGAAAGCAATTCGCTGGATTTCGTGGTGCCGGAAGCCGACCAGTGGGATGGGTTTGAAGAGCGCACCACCTACCCGATCACGCTGTCGGTGGATGACTACGGCAACGCGCTGGGCCTGAATATTCAGGTGGTGGAGTCGCTGGACCCGGAACTGCTGTTCGCTTACACGCAACAAGCGCTTGAAAACATCTCCACGGCACTGGATAACGCGCCCACTACGCCGATGCAGCAGATTGATATTTTGCCGGCCGCAGAACGCAACTTGCTGTTGAAAGAGTGGAATAACACCGACAAGGTTTACCCGGCGGTTGCCTATACCCACCAGATGTTTGAAGAGCAGGTGAAACGGACTCCCTCGGCGACGGCGCTGCGCTTTGGCGATCGTGAACTGAGCTATGCCGAACTGAACGCCCTGTCTAACCAACTGGCGCACCATTTGCACCAGCAAGGGGTGAAACCCGATGACCGCGTAGCGATTTGTCTGGACCGCAGCATCGAGATGGTCGTAGGCCTGATGGGGATTATCAAAGCCGGTGGTGCGTATGTACCGCTTGACCCCGATTACCCGCAGGAACGTCTTGCCTACATTTTGCAGGATTCCGCGCCGAAACTGTTGCTGCTCGACAAACGTGGTCGTGAAGTGACCGCTGAGCTTGATACCTCCGGTATCGTCACGCTGGAGCTGGATGCCGCGTCTTTGGCAGATTCTGCGTTGTCGAAGGAGTCGCTGTCGCCTGCTGAACTGGGCCTGACATCACGCAACCTTGCCTACGTGATTTACACCTCCGGCTCAACCGGTAAACCGAAAGGCGTAGAAAACGAACACCGTGGTCTGATCAACCGCTTGCAGTGGATGCAAGACGCCTATCAGCTCGACAGCAGCGATGCCGTATTGCAAAAAACCACCTTCAGCTTTGACGTATCGGTGTGGGAGTTCTTCTGGCCGCTTTCCGTTGGTGCAACGCTGGTCATGGCTCCTCCGGGCGCACACAAAGATACCCAGGCGCTGGCTGAGGTGATTCAGGCCAACAACATCACCACCATGCACTTTGTGCCGTCGATGCTGAACCTGTTCCTGGCAAACGACAGCGTGGCAGCCTGCCGTTCACTGCGCCGTATTGTGTGCAGCGGTGAGGCACTCAGTTCCGCCAGTGTGGCCCGTTGCTACAAACTGCTGCCGGACACGGCGGTACATAACCTGTACGGACCGACCGAAGCGGCGATCGACGTGACGGCGTGGACCTGTCCGAAAAACTTGCCTGAAACCGCCACCGTACCGATTGGCCGTCCTATCGCTAACCTGCGTATCTATTTGCTGGACCAGCACCTGCGTCCGGTACCGCGTGGCGTCGTCGGCGAGCTGTATATCGGTGGGGTCGGTGTCGCACGTGGGTACCTCAACCGTCCTGACCTGACGGCGGAACGCTTCGTGCGCGACCCGTTTGCCAGCAACGCCGATGCGCGGATGTACCGTACCGGTGATATCGCGCGTTATCTGTCGGACGGCGATATCGAGTACCTGGGTCGTAACGATAACCAGGTCAAGATTCGCGGTTTCCGTATCGAATTGGGCGAAATTGACGCGGAACTGCTCAAACAACCGTCTATCGGTGATGCCGTCGTCGTGGCCCGTGCGGATGCTCAGGGTGATCTGCGTCTGGTGGCCTACGTGGTGCTGAGCGCAGAAGGTCAGGCTGATGGGTTAAGCACCTCTGATCATATCGCCCAGTGGCGTAGCAGCCTGGCGGCTCAGTTGCCTGAATACATGGTGCCCGCGGCATTCGTCACGCTGGAGCAACTGCCGCTGACCGCCAATGGCAAGCTCGATCGCAAAGCGTTACCGCAGCCGGATGACTCGTCGTTCTCCCGTCGTGCTTATGAAGCCCCGCAGGGTGACATTGAAATCGCGATGGCGGAACTGTGGCAGGAACTGCTGGGTGTCGAACGCATCGGACGTCACGACAACTTCTTTGAGTTGGGTGGGCATTCACTGTTGGCGGTGCAACTGATGGAACACCTGCGCCAGCGCGATTTGAGCACCGAGATCCGTGCCCTGTTCGATAGCCCGACGTTGGCGGAACTGTCCGCTCGTACCATTGAACTCGACGAGATGAGATTATGACCGATTTTGATGACATGTTGCAGATACTGGATCAGGCCAACATCGCCTTATCACTTGACGGTGATGCACTGGTCATCAAGGCAGCAAAGGGGTCGTTGACCCCTGATATCAAAGCGGCGTTGCGGGAGCACAAAGCGGCTCTCGTTGACGCCCTGCGCCAGGGAAGAGCGCTCTCCTCGCAAGACGGGAGTGGGGGTTCAAGGGTGCCGGCGAACCTGATCACGCCGCAGACGACCCACCTGACGCCAGATATGTTGCCGTTGATCGAGCTGACCCAGGAGGATATTGCGCATATTGTGGCCAATATGCCGGGTGGCGTGGCGAATGTGCAGGATATTTATGCATTGACGCCGTTACAGGAAGGGATCCTCTTTTTGCACCAACTGAGCGAAAAAGGGGACCCGTACCTGCAGTTTGCCCGTATTTCGTTGGCTAACCGTGAGGTGATGACGCGCTATATCGAGGCGGTTCAACAGACCGTGGATCGGCACGACATTTTGCGTACCGCTTTTTTCTCGCACGGGGTATCGCGTACCGCGCAGGTGGTGTTGCGTCATGCGCCGGTGCAGGTGACGGAAGTTGAGCTTGATCCAGCCAATGGCCCCATCATGGCGCAATTGGTGGCGCGCTATAACCCCGCGCACTACCGTATTGACCTGACCCGGGCACCGTTGCTGAGTTTGTATACCGCGCATGACCCGCAAAGCGGGCGTTTCGAGATGCTGATGCTGTTGCATCACCTGATCGATGATATCGCCTCGTTGCAGATCATGATCCGTGATATCCGCGCCTTCCTGATGGGACAGGGTCAGTCATTGCCAGCACCGCAGCCGTTCCGCCGGTTAATTGCCAGTGTGCGCAATGGGACGACGCAGGCGGAGCATGAGCAATTCTTCCAGCAGATGCTGGGTGATATTGATGAGCCGACGCTGGCATTCGGTATGTCGACCGGCACGGCGGATAATACTGGGGTGGCGGAGTTACGCCAGAATGTCGAGCCGGCTGTCGTCGCTCGTTTGCGTGCGCAGGCGCGCCGTCTTGGCGTTAGCATGGGCAGCCTCTGCCATCTGGTGTGGGGACAGGTGATGGCGCGTGCCAGCGACAGTGATACTGTCGTGTTCGGCACCATCCTGCTCGGCCGTTTGCAGGCCGGGGAAGGGGCCGATCAGATCATGGGGCCGTTCATTAACACACTGCCGATCCGCCTTGATTTGGGCGACGTCGGTGTGGAAGAGAGTGTCCGTCAAACGCACAAACGTCTGGCGGCATTACTGGGTCATGAACACGCCTCACTCAGTCTGGCTCAGCGCTGTAGCGGCATTGCACCGCCAACCCCGTTGTTCAATGTGTTATTCAACTACCGTCATAACCAGCAGTCTGAAGACGAAAGCGTGGATACCACGGGTGAGCGTGATGAGGTGGAATGGCACGGTTTTGAGGAGCATACCGACTATCCGCTGACCGTATCGGTGGATGATTTTGGCGAAACGCTGCGTATGAGTGTGCTGGCTGCACCATCGTTGTCGGCACAACGGATTGCAGGGTATTTCCAGCAGGCGATGAAAAGCCTGGCGGATGCGCTGGATAACGCTCCGGCAACACCGATGCATGCGCTGGATATTCTCCCGCCTGACGAGCGCACCCAACTGCTGGTTGACTGGAACGCCACGACGGTACCGTATCCGGCGAATACGCCGGTTCATCGTCTGTTCGAGCAGCAGGTAGCGCACAGTCCACATGCGATAGCGGTCATCGAAGGTGACGCACAGATTAGCTATTGCAGCCTCAATCAGTGTGCTAACCGACTGGCGCAGGTGCTGGTTACCCGTGGTGTCAAACCCGGTGACGTAGTGGCCTTGTTGCTGCCGCGTGGCAGTGCCTTGCTGGCGGCGACGATTGGCATACTCAAGGTGGGGGCGACTTATGTGCCGCTGGATCCTCAGGCACCGCAAGAGCGTGTGCGGTGGGTTATTGAGGATTGTGCCGCCCGGTTTTTGGTCAGTGATGCACATCAGGCGCTGGCGACGGATGCCTTCGTGCCCGCTATCGATGGCACCGTCATTGATATCACCGTCATTGATATCAACAGTGACGAAGTAATGCAGGCGAGTGATGACGAGGTCAATGTGCAGGTTTCTGCCAACGCCCCGGCCTATATCATTTACACCTCTGGCTCCACTGGGATACCGAAAGGCGTGATGGTGCCGCATTACGCCATCAATCGGCTGGTGATAAACAGCGGCGTTGGTGTGTTTGGGCCGGGCGATCGTATGGCGCTGGCAGCCAATACCGCCTTTGACGCCAGCACACTGGAAATATGGGGGCCGCTGCTCAATGGCGGCACCTGTGTGGTTATCGATCAGGATACCCTGCTTACCCCAGCCCGGCTGGTGCGCACATTGCATTCTCAGCGTGTGAGCCAAATGTGGCTGACGGTGGGGCTGTTCAACCAGCTTTATACCGAACTGACGCCGGTTCTCGCGCAGTTCACCGCGCTGTTTATCGGCGGGGATGCGCTTGATCCTAATATCATTGCACAGGTACTGCGTGCGGTTCCTTCAGTGAAACTGGTCAATGGCTACGGCCCGACGGAAACCACCACCTTCGCCACCACCTACCCGATCAATGAACTGACGGATACCGCCAGTAGCATTCCTATCGGGCGGCCTATCGGTAATACCCGGCTCTATGTGCTGGATAAACACCAGCATCCGGTGCCAGTCGGTGCGGTCGGCGAGTTGTACATTGGTGGGGATGGCGTTGCGCTTGGCTATCTGAACCGGGAAGATTTAACCGCCGAGCGTTTCATCGCCGACCCGTTTGTCGATGACCCGCACGCCCGGCTGTATCGTACCGGCGATCTGGTGCGTTACCAGGACGACGGTAACGTGCTGTTTATCGGGCGTAACGATCAACAGGTCAAGTTGCGTGGTTTCCGTATTGAACTGGGCGAGATAGAAGCACGCCTGGCTGAACATCCGCACGTCGAGAAAGCCCTGGTGCTGGCGGTGGATAATGGCAGCGGCAAGCGTCTGGTGGCTTACGTCGTAGGGGAAGGGCTAGCGGCAGCAGCATCGACATTCTCTGAATCAGCGGTGCAGGATTATCTTGGTCAACGCTTGCCTGATTACATGGTGCCTTCACGGATTATTGCGCTGTCACAGTTCCCTCTGACAGCTAACGGAAAAGTGGATCGCAAAGCGCTGCCTGCGGTGGAGTTTAGCGATACCGCGGTCTATCGGGCACCGCGTAATACGCGTGAAGCGGTGCTGTGCGAGCTGTATGCCGAATTGCTCCAGCAGCCGCAAATCGGCATTGACGATGACTTCTTTGCGCTGGGTGGGCACTCCATTCTGGCTACCGGATTAATCGCCCGTATCCGTGGTCGACTGGGGATTGAGCTGCCGGTGCGGTTACTGTTTGAGAACCCGACGGTCGAGAAACTGGCGAAACAGCTGGATGAGCACGTCAAAGTGCGCAAACCGTTGACCCGTGTGGAACCGCGACCGGATCCGTTGCCCATCTCTTACAGCCAACAGCTGATGTGGGTGGGGCATACTGTCCGTGGAGGTTCGTCACTCAATACACCGATTGTGGTCTCGCTTGAAGGCGAGCTGGATGTGGTCGCGTTAACGGCCACGTTGTACGACCTGGTGGAACGGCATGAACCGCTGCGCACCCGGTTTGCGGTGGTGGACGGCCAGTCGGTTCAGGTCATCGAGCCCTTTGCTCAGGTTCATCTCGATATCCCGTATACGCAAGTGGAAGCCGAGCAGGTACCCCAGGCGGTGTTTACGGCGATTACCTCGTTATTCGACCTGTCGAAAGATTTGCCGTTCCGTCCGTCAATACTGCGGGTTGGGCCGCAAAAACACATTCTGGTGATGCTATTTCACCATATTGCCTGTGACGCCTTTTCACTGGCACCGCTGACGCGGGATCTCACCCTGGCCTACAAGGCGCGTGTGGCCGGTCATGCACCGCAGTTTACGCCGCTGCCGGTGCAGTATGCCGACTATGCGGTGTGGCACCACGAGCTGCTCGGCGACCCCGATGATGCGAACAGCCTGTATGCGGAACAACTGGCGTACTGGAAAACCACCCTTGCCGGGGTACCGCAAACGCTGGCGCTGCCGCAAGACTACCCACGCCCGGCTAAACCCAGCTATCGTGGCGAACTGGTGCCGTTGCAGATCAATGTCGATTTGCACCAGCGGCTGAACGAGCTGGCTCGTGAGCGCAACATGACGCTGTCGATGGTATTGCAGGCGGCACTCGGCATCTATTACACCCAGCTTGGTGCAGGCACCGATATTCCGCTGGGTGCGATTTCAGCCGGTCGCAGCGATGAAGCGCTACATAACCTGGTGGGGTGCTTCCTGACGCAGTGGGTGATGCGTGTTGATACCTCCGGCGAACCCACCGTGAATGAGGTGCTCGCCCGGGTGCGCGCGCAGGCACTCAGTTCGTATGGGCATCAGGATATTCCTTACCTGAAACTGGTCAGTGAGTTGCTGCCGGAGCGCCCATTGTCTCACTACCCGCTGTACCAGACCATGATGATCTTGCAAAACGCCCCCTCGGAAACCCTCAACGTTCCTGGGTTGAAGGCGCGGCTTTATCCCGTGCACAGCGGGCACTCCAAGTGGGATCTCTACTTCACGCTGTATGAAGAATACAGCGAGACGGGGGAACCGTTGGGGCTGGCGGGCATTATGGAGTATGCCGTCGATCTGTTCCGTCGTGAAACCGCCGAGCGTATGGCTGCAGGTTATCTCGCGATGCTAGAGGCGGTAGTCGCCAATCCGAACGCGCCTATTCATCAGCTGGCGATGCCTGATCAGGCAAAACCGGTGGGGATGGCAGCGCGCGTGGGGGCATTACCGGTGGTGGGCATGGCGGCTGATGATTTCAAGCCACTTATCACCTTACAGAAGGGCGATAGCACCAGCATCCCGCTGTTTTGTGTGCCGGGGGCCGGGGCGAGCGTGACGGATTTCCTGCCTTTCATACAGGCGCTACCCCAACAGCAGACGGTCTATGGGTTAATGCCGAAAGGAGGGGATGGCGCCAGTGAACCGGATCCCTCGGTCGAAGCGGCAGCGTTGCGTAACCTGATGGCGCTTCATCAGGCCGGTCTCGGTGAGAAGACGCCGATTCATCTGCTGGGTCACTCTTTTGGTGGACAGGTGGCGTTCGACATGGCGAGTCGGCTGGAAGCACAAGGCGGTGTGGTGGCGTCGTTGACGATCATCGACTCCGAAGCCCCCTTGGGCCACAAAGCATCATCAGTGACACCGAGCAGGGCCGAATGTATGCGTGAGTATGTTGAGAGTATCGGGTTCACGCTGGAGATGCCGTTGGAAATAGACGAATCGCTTTATGCCCGTCATGACATTGAGCAGATGTTGTCGGCCGTACATCAGCACCTGAGTCGTGCAGGGAAGATCCCGGCCAACTCGTCTGCCCGGCTACTGCAAGGTCCGTGGCAAACCTTTTATGCCGCCAGACAAACGCAGTACCGCCCAGGCGCGCGTTACCACGGTCCGGTGAACCTGATTCAGGTCCGTGACCCTTGGAAACAGCCTGATGCGGACTACCAGCGTCGACAGGACGATGCGGCAGGATGGGCCTACTGGATAGACAAACTGGAAACCATCGCCGGGCCAGCGCAGCACTTTACGGTGTTGAAGGCGCCACATGTGACTGAGCTGGCGCGCGTGTGGCTCCAGTTTGCGCAGTCTGTGCAGGCCGATAGCGCCAATACTGCTGCGGTGAACGGCGGGTAAACGCATAGCGGGACTCGTCCCCGGGTTGCCGAAGGAGCAGGGTTGGCGCCTTCGGCAGCCTGGCGCTATCGCGCCGTCGATGAGGACGTGGATGGTGCGGTTGTACGCTTACAACAATCTAATGAGTGGATGAAAATGACGAAACAATTACAGGATGTGGTTGAGGATGTGAATGCGATCCCATTGGATAAAATTAATCCAGCACGTCGGGATCGCTTTGTAAATGGAACGGAACTGGCGGTGTTTGAGCGTCTGCGGCGCGAAGACCCGGTACATTTCACGCCGGAAAGCGAGTTTGGGCCTTACTGGTCGGTCACCCTGTGGGATGACATCCGCACGGTAGGCAGCAATCATCGCGATTTCACTTCCACGCAGAATATCGATCTGAAAACGCTCGAAGAGAAAGACAGACTGGAAACCGCGCTGCAAGCACTGGGTCACGAGCGTCGCAAGAACGTGGGTTTCATTACGATGGACCCTCCTGAGCACACCAAACACCGCAAGGCAGTGACCCCGGCGGTAGCGCCCTCCAGCCTGTCGAAAATGGCACCGGTAATGCGCGAACGCGCCGGCATGATTCTCGATAACCTGCCGATTGGCGAACCCTTTGACTGGGTGGACAGGGTCTCTAAAGAAATGACGGCCACCGTACTGGCAACGCTGCTCGATTTCCCTTTTGAAGATCGCCGTAAACTGACCTATTGGTCTGACGTGCTGATGTTCGAACCGGGACATGGCCCGGTGACCAGTTGGGAGCAAAAAGCGGAAGAAACGGTGAAGTGTTATCAGGTGTTTGAAGAACTGTGGGAAAAACGCCGTAATGCACCGCCCAGTTACGACCTGATTTCCGTATTGGCGCATCATCCCGACACCCGCGATATGACCCTGGAGCAGTACCGCGGCACCATCGTGCTGCTGATTATCGGTGGTAACGATACGACGCGTAATACCATTTCAAGCAGCCTGTACCTGCTGAATAAATACCCGCAGGAGTTTGCCAAGCTCAAGGCCGACCCCAAACTGGTGATGCCGATGGTGTCGGAAACGCTGCGTTTTTACCCGCCGGTCAATTTTATGAGCCGTGTGGCTAACCGTGACGTTGAGCTTAATGGCAAAACCATCAAAGCAGGCGACCGCGTGGTGATGTGGTATGCGTCCGGTAACCGTGATGGCTCGGTGATTGATGAGCCGGATGTTTTCAATATCGACCGTGAACGCTCACGCCGACACCTCTCCTTTGGCGTAGGTATTCATACCTGCATCGGTAGCCGACTGGCCGAAATGCAACTGACGATTTTCTGGGAAGAGATTCTCAAGCGTTTTTCCAGAATAGAGGTGCTGGAAGAGCCTGAGCGCAATTACTCAAACTTTTTACATGGTTTTGAGAATCTGAACGTCATTATCCACAAAGACTGAGTATCCGAGGCAATAAGTGGAACGAGTGCTGAAATATTACGATTGCGAGGTGTGCAATAGATGAAAATATCTATTTTTACCGCCGGCTCAATGGGAGATATACGGCCGTTTATCGTTCTGGGTAAAGCACTTCAGCAGATGGGGCACGAGTGCTCCATCATGTCGGGGGAACGAAATGAGAAAATCGTTACCGATGAAGGACTGGGATATCACACATGGAGTCTCGATCTCCCAGAGGCCAGAAAGATTGAACAAGAACTGATGGATGGCGAATCGTCGTATAAGAACGCGAAAAAAATGTCGGGGGTCGTTGACCAACTGATGTCGCTGTGGGTTGAGCAGGCTATCAAGGCTGCCAGTCATAGTCGCCTGATTATCGCGGCTAATCAGGCGGTACCGTTGGCCATCTCCATCGGTGAGAAACTCGATATTCCTGTCGTGACCGTTTACTTCGCGCCATTGACGCCATCGCGTTCTATTCCGCCGTTTTTCCTGAAAAAAATAATCAGGTTGCCGGGGCCGATTAATCTCGCGGTATGGAAGTTGCTGCGCATCATTATGTGGCGTTTTGTGGCGAAGTCTTTTAGTGCCTGTCGCTCCCGTCTTGGTCTGCCGACGTGGAGCTGGTTTGGCCCCTGGTCTGATAAAAGCAACCGAACCAGAAAAATTATCTATGCGTTTAGCCCACATGTGGTGCCACGGCCGCCAGAATGGCCAGAGGATATCGTTAAGATAACCGGCAGTTGGTTTGGCGATATTCAGTCCATGGCGTCGGTATCGCCGACGCTGGAGCAGTTTATCGCCGAGGGCGCGCCGCCGGTCTATATCGGGTTTGGCAGTATGAACAGTACCGATCCCGAAGGGCTGACAAAGAAAATTATCAATGTCATTAAACGGTTAGGCGTGCGGGCCGTCATTATGAGCGGTGGCGGGGCTATCAAAACGGACGTGATTGCCGCGGCTAATCTGCCAGGGGTTATTTGTGTCGAGCACGTATCGCATGAATGGTTATTCCCAAGGGTGAAAACCGTTTTCCATCACGGCGGCAGTGGGACGGTGGCGGCGGCGCTAAAAGCGGGAACGCCTCAGGTGATTATGCCGTTTATTTACGACCAGTTTTATTGGGCGTGGCGGCTGGAGGCGCTGGGAAGCAGTGGCGGCAGCCTTGACCTGAAACGTTCTGGCGAAGATGACATAGAACAGGCGCTTAACCGGAGTTTTTCTTCTGCCGTGAGGGAGCGAGCCAGAGCACTGGGACAACAAATTCGCCAGGAGCGTGGGGTAGAGAACACGATATCCGAATTGCAGTGCTGGGGGTTACTGTGACATAGCGAGGTCAGGTGGTGATTGCGGAGCAACAAGGGATGGACTTTGCCATTGATGGTGTGGAGTAAACGCTATGTGGTTAGAAAATAAGGGGCTGTCATCAGCGTATTCGATGTCATCAGCCGATATGGCGGTAACGACGATAAAGGTGCGCCGCGGTCACTTTATTAATAATAACTATATGGTGCTTAATCGCTGCACTGGGCAGGCGTTGCTGGTTGATCCGGCATGGGAAATAGACCGACTGGAAACCGCGCTGAGTAATGCCAATGCGCAACTGGCGGGAATATTGATAACCCATGCTCATCCTGACCATACTGATCTCGCTGGATACCTGGCTGATAAACATGGCTGCCCGGTATGGTTGTCACGCAAGGAGGCGGAGTGTTCCGGTTTCACGACGCCTGCGGCACGTTTGTTTGATGAACAGGCCTGGCATGTCGCGGGAATGCTGGTTCGCCCGATAATAACACCGGGTCATACGCCAGGGAGTGTCTGTTATTGGATAGGCCAGCATCTCTTTACCGGGGACACGCTGTTTATTGAAGGGTGCGGGCTGTGTGCCAGTCATGATGATGCGGCACACTTATTTTCGAGTCTTGAACGCCTGAAGGCTATTTTACCTGGAACGGTTCGTATTTATCCTGGACACAGTTATAGGTATCCACCTGGTTTAACGTTTGAAGAGATATTTCGTTATAACGTTTATTTGTCTTTTGATAATCAGGAGTCGTTTACAAACTTTCGTATGAGGAAAGGCCAAAATAGATCGGCATGGATGGCTTTTTCATAGAAAGGTAACACCCGATGTCGCTCGGATTTCATGAAGAAAAATATTCTGAAATTTGACGACGATGGATAGATATCTCTTATTTTCACCGATGGTTGCTTATAGGGCATGCAGTGTATAGGAATGCTTCGCTGTTAGCATCCGGCGGATATGTTCATGTCAGGAAGGGAGGCTCGTGAATATGCAAGATGAAAACTACTCAAGCGATTATGTCAATTCGGCAGACGCATACTCAATAGAGAATGATATAGGGGATACGGCGTTACCAAAACTGTATATGGATGACCTTAAGGTCGGCCAGGTTTTTTATAGTTCGGAATATTATGTCAGCGCCGAAGAAATCATAGAGTTTTCAAATCGGTATGATCCGCAACCTTTTCATATGGACGATAAACTGGCAAAAGACTCTATCTTCAGGGGGCTGGCGGCCAGCGGCTGGCATACGGTGAGTATTACCATGAATCTGCTGGTGAAGTGTTTACCGCTGGCTCATGGCATCATCGGCAAAGGGGTGGAAAATATTACCTGGTTTCGGCCTACCCGGCCGGGTGATCTATTGCGAATAAAAGCAAAGATTACGGGTATCGATATTTCCCCCGGCAGGCCAGACAGAGCCATGATGAGTGTTCACATTTTTACGATAGGTCAGGACAATAAAATACGCCAGGAGTTAATCGGTAAGCTCCTTATCTTTAAGGGAGGCGCTGTATCGAAGGCGACATAACATGCTACTGCAATGAAATAGCGTGATGAGAAAACTCATCGGTGTTTGCTGTTTACATGACGGTCAGTTACCCATTACTACGGACATGAAGGGATCAACTCTTGTCACCTGAAATCGCTAATGAAAAATCAAATGCCTTATTACAAGGTTCGATATTGCGCTCACTGGCTAAAATAGGTGTGCCGGTTATTTTGGCCAATCTTTTACAGTCAGGATACATCATGATTGATGCATTCTGGGTCGGGCGTTTGGGTGACAAAGCCGTGGCGGCGATATCGGTGAGTCAGCCCATCATCTTTCTGGCATTTGCTTTAGGTATTGGTTTGAGTGTGGCGGGCACGACACTGGTGGCACAGTGTATCGGCGCTCGCTTATATCAACAGGCAAACGATATTGCCGCCCAGGTGTTTACGCTGTCGATACTGTTTTCAATACCTATTGCGGTGGCGGGGTATTTCCTCGCCCCCTGGATGTTACACGCGCTGGGTACGCAGAATGAAGTGTTCCCCTACGCGCTCAGTTTTCTGCGCGTCATCATCAGCGGCATTATATTTACCTTTGGCTTTTCCATGTTGCAGTCGTTGATGAGAGGCGCTGGCGAGGTGCGTATCCCATTATTGATTACACTGGGTACGCTGATTCTCAACGCCATCATGGATCCGCTATTGATCTTCGGGTACGGCATTATTCCTGCCTTTGGCGTAGCCGGGGCGGCGATCGCCACGCTGATTAATCAGGGCATTGCGATGATAGCGGGGTTATTGGTATTACGCTTTGGTCGCGTGGGTCTTAAGATCTATTTTCGTGCGATGAGACCCAAAGTGGAGATGGTGAAATCCGTCGTTCGCTTAGGGATGCCCGCGTCCATTGAACTCTGCGCGCACGCCCTGGGCGCGAGTGGCATGATGACACTGGTTACCGGGTTGGGCACCGACGTAACCGCGGCGTACGGTGTGGTGATTAATATCAATGCGTTGGTGATTGTGCCAGCGATAGGGATGTCAATCGCCACCGCGACGCTGGTAGGACAAAATGTCGGAGCCGGACAATCTGAACGTGCGCGGGCGATTGGCCGACTCAGTGGCGCGATTTCTTTTCTGATACTGACCGCCATTGGCCTGATAGGGGTCGTATTTAGCCCTTATATTATTGGTACCTTTGCCCCCGACCAGCCGATGGTGATTGCTCACGGAACGCATTTCTTCCACCTGATCGCCCCCAGTTATGGGCTAATTGGGTTACAAATGGCGTTAAACGGCGCTTTTCGCGCAACAGGGCGTACCATGACGACAATGGTGCTGGCGTTGGTTTCTCAGTGGCTGATTCAAATCCCGCTGGCGTGGGGATTATCCCACTATACGTCGCTTGGCGTGTCCGGTTTGTGGTGGGCATTTCCCATTACAAACCTGCTCATGGCGGGGCTGACGATAATGTTCTTTGAGCGAATTGACTGGCAACGCTCAACGTTAACACATTCACTGGGGGCGTCTTCAGAGAAGCAACCCGATACCGTCTGATAGCCAAAGAGCATACTGTGTGTCATGCCCGGCTGGTGTGAAAATACCTGCCGGGCTGATTTTTTGTGGCGGTACCTTTTGTGGCAGTCTGGCTGGACGGTCACGTCGTGTTGTTGTCACTGCATCTGGTATGTATCGATTATTTAGATGGGTTTAATCTAGAAATATTGGCTACCGCTATGATAGAGGCCGGCTTATCTTCCAGTTTGTAGACCAACACGTTTTTTACTCTACTCTGGATAGCGCGAATGAAATTACTTCACATCGACTCAAGCTTACATATTGACGATTCTGTCAGTAAAACACTATCGGCTCATATTGTGACAACGTTGCAAAGCCGCTATACCCCTGTACAGGTCACTCGTCTGGACTTGGCCGTATCACCACTTGACCATCTAACGCAGCGGCATCTCGATATCGCGCAGGAAGGGACAATATCCGACGGCATGAAAGCGGATTTGGCAGCGGGAATAACGGCGCTGGAGGATTTTTTGGCGGCTGACATTGTAGTGATTGGTGCGCCTATGTATAACTTCGGCATCTCCTCTCAATTAAAAGCGTGGATTGACCGCATCACTGTTGCAGGGAAAACATTTCAATATGGCAACGGCCCGACAGGTTTGTGTCATGGAAAAAAAGTGATTATTGCCTCATCTCGTGGCGGTATTTTTAGTGAAGGTTCACCGATTGCTTTTCTTGACCATCAGGAAACGTATTTGAAGGCGTTATTCGGTTTTCTGGGTATTAGCGATATTACCTTTATTCGTGCAGAAGGCGTCGCAATGGGGGCGGATGGGCGTAGCACCGCGCTAACACAGGCAGAGAAAGAGATTGCCATGCTCACCGTATGATAATCATCAATGTTATTGATGACGCCAGTTCATCTATGTATTTATCAGTAATTTCCCTCAATCAAAATAAGTCGATTGGAATAGGGCTCTCTATAAAAATCGGTTCACCTCATTGCTGTGATTATTGGGCTGAACGTTGTTTATGGATTCCGATTTAAATCAAAAAATATCAGGTGATAAACAAATGGAAAAATGTGTCGCGATATTAGGCGCAGGTCCTGGGTTGGGTAAATCATTAGCCCGGAGCTATGGGCGCGAAGGGTATACAATCGCGCTAGTGGCACGGCGTGCCAGTACATTAAAAATAATAGCGGGAGAACTTGAATCGGAGGGGATCGCTACGGCGATATTTACCGCCGATTTTTTGAATCAGGCAGAGTTGGTCGCGACAATTTCTGCCATTCAGAACCAGTGTGGCCGTATCGAGACGCTGTACTATGGGCCCAATGCACCCGAAGCGTTCGTGCCTGCGTTTTCGCTTCATGTGGATGAGGTAAAAGCGAAGATGGACCTCTTCTTCTATGGGCTGGTAGCCGCCGTGAGTACGGTGTTACCCGCGATGAGAAAGGCCGGCAGTGGAACCATTCTGGTGGGGCTCGGCGGCTCGGCGTCACAGGGATTGCCTTTCATGAGTGGCCCAGGGCCGGCGCTCGCTGCGGCAAGAAATTACCTGTACTCATTGCATGGAGAACTCGCAGCCGAAGGGGTGTATGTCGGTATGCTGAATTTGTCCGCCGTCATTAAAAATAGCGGTTGGGAAACAAAGATGAAGTCTGGCGACATCAAATTAGATTTGCCACCCGGTTTTGTCATCCCTGACGTTGAGCCTGACTTTCTGGCTGAACTGTTGCGACAGGCGGCAAAACAGCGTCAGGTACCAGAACTGGTATACCCGACACCGCGCTGAAGGCAAGGGCAGGCCGTCGGGCCTGCCGTTGTGAACAACACACTGATTGCGTTAGCGCTACTTGTGCCGCGCCAACCCTGGTTCACCCCTGTTGGGGAGTTGCATGTTGCATGGCGGCAACTTTTTTGAGCTCATCAAGCAACCATCGCCCCGCAGGCCCCGGTGGCATATCTGTGCGATAAATGGCTGAAATGGACATGGAAACGTTAGCGCGGGTTTCCTCAAACTCCAGCGCGACCAGACTGCCGTTAGCGATATCTGACGCTATTGCATGCAGCGGCATGCCTCCAAAACCCAACCCTGCTTTCAGAAATGCATACTTGGCGCTGAGGTCAGACAGGCGCCAGGTCTGGGGAGACAGTACTCCCATGTCCGTTGGATTGGCATGATGCGAGCGATCGCTGAGCACCAGTTGGATATGCTTTTTCAGTTCACGTGTCGGAATGGCTTCGCGGTATTGCGCCAGTGGATGCTGTGGTGAGGCGACCATTAAATAGGGTAGTGTCATCACATGCTCACTGGTTAATTCGGGCTGATCCTCAAACAAGGGGGCTCGTACACCGAAGGAGCATTGCCCGGCCAGAACCGGTTCAATGACCGCCCCCATGCCTTCGACAGAAAGACGCAACGGCGTGCGAGGAAAGTGACGCTGAAATGAACTGACAGCTTGCGTTAACACGCTGATCGGCAAAAAGACATGAACGACTATCTGTAGCTCCGGTTCAAGCCCCACCGCCATGCCTTTAGCCCGAGCTTTGAGCCGATCCATGTCGTTGGCGACCTGACGGGCATCCGCAAGCAGCTCACGTCCTATCGCGGTTAACATCGGGCGTCGACTGGAGCGATCAAACAGTTGAACACCCAGTTGTCCTTCAAGATTAGCCAACGTCTGACTGACGACGGATTGCGCCCGGCCTATTCGTCGGCCCGCTTCAGAGAAACTGCCATAATCGGCAGCAGCGATGAATGTACGCAATTGGTCTAAGGTGACGGCTTCGAGCATCTATCTGTCCTTTAGATATGTTTTCATCAAAAGGATAGCAAATAAGGATAGTTACTGGCGGTCTATTAGCAGGCGCAAGCGGGGCATTCTATAAAGTGAGCGCCATGGAGCGATGATTGGCTGTTTCAGACGTGAGATGAGAAGGGGAGTGCCTGAGTGAGTCAGTGATGCATGGGGATGTAAAATGGGAAAGCGATCACAAATCGCTGATGGACGCGGCACTGGACAAAGATACCCAACGAATCAAACAACTGATGAATCATCACATACAGCAGAGGCATTGATCGGTTTATTTGATGGCAATGGCACATTGGTCGTATTGCCAGCTTGAATAGCAGCGTCACTATTGCCCCCCCACAGGGAACACAGCCTGAAGTTCACTGTGAGGGGGTAAACCCGGTGCTATCTGTGAGTGACCGCCGTTCCTGGAAGGCGGCTGAGGCATGTCCCCATGGATACCTGTCAGTGTTTAGGTTTCCCGGCAGGTCTTTCGGCCACAACCTGATTATTGATGGCATACACGGTGCAACTGGCGGCACCTGGATGTTGCCATTTTCGGCAGTTCGTCAGTGCCAGTTGTACCGCGTTCTGTGTATTTCGCATACTGTACGCCGTTCCCCAGCTACCACTAGGGTCAATTGCAAAGGCTTTTTCGTAACGCTGGCTCGCTTCGTAAAAGCTGAATTCCTTCCGTCCGGCGGCATTCAACTGGGCAGGATAGGGCAGATGGGTTTTGGGCAGTGCGGCAACCTCTCTGAACGGAAGATGGTGCTGCTCCAGAAAATCGGCTACTTGCTGCCACCAGAAATTCTCCGGCGCATCTTCCATAAAGGTGTGCCCGTTATTTTCGTACGGGGGCATCAGAATGAATGTTGCGTTACCTCCACCACGTTGATACACATTCAGCATCTCTCTGGCTATGGACGGGGGAAACGCCTGGTCATTCTCGGTGTAAAGCCAGAGTGTAGGGAGACGTGCCGTCCGCCCATACAGTTCGAATGCCTTTAATAGTCCGGCTTTGTCACAAAAGGACTTTCCATCAATCGCACCTCTTCCCCCGTCAAAATTAATAATGGCCTGTACCCCTGCCGGATTGACCGCGCCGGTCGCCATGACCGCGAAGCCACCAGAAGACATGCCCGCGAGGATTGCCTGATTTTCTGACGCCCAGGGCTGGCGGCGGATCGCATCAAGTGCCGCCGTGATATTGTTTTTATCGATTTCTCCTGCTCGCTCATGCCGGGGCGCATTGCAGGAACTCCCGTCATACTCAGTCGGTCCGCTTGATTGCCCATATCCCTGACGCAGAACGGTGACGGCCGCGTAGCCGTGCCGCGCAAATGCAATAGCCGTGGACGAAAACTCGGCTGGTGACGCTGTCATGCGGTCATATACCTCGGAGAACGAACTGCCATTTGTTATCAGCACGATGGGCAGTCGGCCGGTAGTGACGGGACGGGTCACGAACGCATCCAGTGTCGCGGGTTCGCCGTTAGCCAGTGTCACTTGCAGCAAAAGCGGTTCTCTTATCAGTCCGGCAAGCTGTTGCCGATTGTCTGATGTGGTTGATGTCGATGCGGCATGTGCCGAAGCGGTAACGGCAAGGAAAATGAAAGAGAGCAATCTTATTCTGAGCCTGGCCATGAAGATCTGTTGCATTGGCTGAAATCCTTATGGTGAATGTGTAGTGCACCGGTATTCAAAATGGATTGATTATGGCTAATGACGGCTTCTGGTATAACGACATTTATTAATTAACACGGTGCGTTTATATTAACGGCAGTGATTGTCTTCATCCTTACCATTCAGGTGAGTCAGAACTCAAAAGCTCAGTGAATGGTGCCGCTGTAATCGAAAAAACACACGGTGCTGACAGTGCCAGCCGATAATTGTATGCAGTGTAGCACCGCTCAATCATTCAGGTTCGCTTCTGAATAAATGAATTGACGCTATTCAGATGGTTTTTTTTTGTTAATTATTACCTCCCGGTAAAATGTATTTAAAAACGCTGAGTGTGACCTACCTCTAAAAAATTAACAGGATGCCGATATATTACAGTTTTGGGGAAGACTCACTGTGCTTGTGCTTGTGCTTGTGCTTGTGCTGATGAGCAGGATTACATTCTTCATTCGTTCCCGGCAGATAATACTTTCCATCAGAAGACGGCGATGTTCCCCCTGGACAACCGCTCATGCCGGGTTTTCCATCTTTGCCACCTGGGAGCCCGGCCCCTCCGGCCTGGCTAACACTGGCTTTCTCCACAATAGTATTTTGATGGGCGATATCATCGTGTGCGGCGTAGGTTATAGTGGAAAATCCTAACGTAAACAGACAAATAGACGCTATTGCTTTGTTCATGTATCACCCTTTACATTTTCAGTGTTATCAACGTTCGGTTATTGGACTGGGTTATCATTCAAAAAATAGTAGAAAGATTTATATTTCAAACCATTCATAAGGATTCACAACCCAACATTATTTCTTTCACCCTACCATTTGGTCTATGAAGATAAGATGAAGCGTTAAATCATGTCATGCAAACGTGAAAGTAGTGCGATGATATTACCGAACAGCATCTGAGCATAAAGAAGGGTAAACATCATTACATTCATTATTTCAAAATGTTATCTTTGTTGACAAATAACGTGAATAATAAATTAGATTACTGTCACCATGAATATTCATCCGGTACTTCATTATTTGGACTGTGGTGAATGATAAAATAAAATTACCATTGCCATAACAAGTATCAACATATTTTATTCATAACGCCCTCATCAAAAGGGCAATGTATCCGATGTGCGTGCTCAGAATTGTACCTGTAGCCGGACTTGCCGGTATTTTTACCAGCAAGCGTGTTACGCATTTGAATAACCGATCGCTGACTCCAACGGTAGCAGTGCTGCGAGTGGTGTCGGGCCAGAAACAAACATTATTCACTGTACAGTGGTTGCTATCGTCGAAGGCAGGTCATTTAAGAAATCTTAAGCATATGATCCAGAAAAGCACGCACCGCAGGATTAGAGCGACGGCTTTCATGCCAGACAGCCGAAATATTGCGACGCTCCACCGCAAAATCTGCGAGTACAGGAACTAATTTTTTCTCCCTTACCAGAGATGCGGCCATAAAATCCGAAGCCATACCTATTCCGGCTCCGGCAGCCATTGCTGCGATGATCGCTTCGCTTGCATCAACAATCACTGTTGACGGAGGCACTATTTCAACCTCCCTCTCTCCGATGCAAAACGGCCAGCGAAAAAGTTGCCCCGTATTTTGGTAACGCAGATTAATCGTTTTATGCCCGATGAGGTCATTGGGGTGTGTCGGAAGGGGGCTATAGGCTAAATATTCAGGCGAGGCATAACAACCTATCTGATACGGCGGAAGACGACGTGATAGCAGATTGGAGTCCGCGAGATCACCCATCCGAATGGCAATATCAATATTTTCATCAACGATGCTTACCACTCGGTCGCTCAAGCGTAAATCAATCGTCACTTTTGGATGAAGTGCGCAAAATTCGGCAAGCACCGGCGCAATCATATGGATACCCACCGGTAACGATGCCGCAATGCGTAACATCCCTGCTGGCTCGGCGCATGAGCGCTTTGCTACCTGTTCTATCTCCTCGGCATCCCGTAATAACTGCAAAGCCCGTTCATGCAGCTCACGCCCTGCGGCAGTCAATACGAGCGAACGCGTTGTTCGGGTGAATAAGGTGACGCCGAGATGCTTCTCCAGTCGCTGAATACTCTTACTGATGGCTGAGGGCGAAACGGAAAGCGAGCGGGCAGCGGCAGTATAGCTACCTAAAGCGCCTGCACGTGCGAACGCAATGAGACCCGTGAGTCTTTCAAAACCAATTTGTTCCTTCATGGCATAAGTAAAGCGAAATTCAGCTACATTATCAATCCTGAGTATTGGTCGTATGCTCTGTCACCTGAGTACCTTTTAGAGCGAGATGGTAATGACAGAGATGATGAAAGCAGTACAGCTACATGCGTTTGGCGGGCCAGATAATCTGCTTTATGAAGACACACCCATGCCACGGGTGGGAAATGACGATGTTCTTGTCCTCGTGCGGGCGGCCAGCCTTAATCCGCCAGACTGGTATCTGCGTGACGGTTATCGGGCACTGCCGCCGGAATGGTGGCCACATCCCGCTTTCCCGCTCATTTTAGGTACTGACGTGTCCGGCGTCGTCGCAGCGGCCGGTAAAAATGTTACGGAGTTCAGCACCGGAGATGAGGTCTATTCGATGGTGCGCTTTCCTGAGAGGGTGATGGCGGGCAGTGGTGCCTATGCAGACTATGTCAGCGTTCCTGCATCAGAGCTGGCGCTGAAACCTCGGGGAATCGGACATGTTGAAGCAGCAGGCGCGCCGATGTCACTCCTCACGGCCTGGCAGTTTCTTATCGACACGGGGCATGATGCACCGAATCCTTTCCAGTCTTTTCCTCACAAGGCAGTGCCATTAGCCGGTCGGACCGTATTGATCAATGGTGCCGGTGGCGGCGTGGGACATCTTGCCGTGCAACTTGCTCGTTGGAAAGGTGCGCGGGTGATTGCGGTGGCGTCTTCGCGCAATGAGGCGCTGTTACGTGACCTGGGCGTTGACGAATTTATCGACTACACCACAACAGCGGCCGAGAGTGCCGTAAAAAATGTTGATCTCGTCCTTGATGCGGTTGGTGGCGCCAATATGGGGCGCTTTCTGCGCTGCATAAGACCAGGTGGTGCATTATTTCTCGTTAATCCTTTGGGTTTTTCCGCAAGGAGTGAGGCCGCCCAAAAAGATATTTTGGTGTCATCAACACAAGTACGCTCCAGCGGTGCGCAATTATCTGAAGCGGGCCGTCTTCTGGAACAAGGCGTTATTCGGGTTGTCATTGATAGCACCTATCCGTTAGCCATGGCCTCTGCTGCCCATCAGCGTGCCGCAATGGGAAGTATTCAGGGCAAAATTGTGCTGACAAATTTTTGATAATCACTTTCCCGACCTGCCCTTGTATGACGGTCGGGGAGTAACAGAAAAGGCAAAGAAGATGCTCATTATTTCTGGTCATGTGGTTATTGACCCCTCTGACCTACAGCCATTTATGGCTGATATAAGGTTACTCGCTCAAACCGTGCGAAAGCGTGAAGGAAACCTCGCCTATGACATGGCGGTAGAGGATCCTCTGGTTGCAAGAGTGCTCGTATCTGAACGTTGGCAAGATCAGGAGGCACTCACTGCGCATCTTGCAGCGACCAACACCCAGGCATTTCTCACTCGCTGGGAGGGGCGCATAAAGGGAGACGTCCTGAAATATGACGCCTTTAACGAAAGAGGTCTTTTGGATGTGCCGTGACAATGTAATAACGATTGAATGTGTTGAGGGTAAACGTATTTCATCGTAGGAAGAATAACATGTTAACTATTTAACGGGGCTTCTGTTTGCGTTTTCCAGAGCGTGATCATAAGTGCATCATCTTTCACAAAGATGGCCGGATAATCGTCGCGTCGTTTCAGGAAGAATTCGTAGCGATGCTGATCTCTTCTGCAGGGTTGCCGCTCTGGGCAGCCCGTGTTGTTTGCTTCGGTTCAGGAAAGGGCAGACATCATCCGGATCCGTGGGCCGGTTAAACCCACTGTGTTTTCAAGAATTCAGACCGCCTTATTTTTACAGGATTTTTTTACCCTGCCTCTCCCTAACCCGGCATCCATCCCTCACACTGAGAACGTACGGAACAACCCGCCGGACATCGAGTTTTCGTTCCGGTACGCAACCGCGTTATATAATTTTTTTGCCAAAATTGCGTTTTGTTATTGATTTTAAATCATTTAATGAATGCGATCTGATGGTGGAAAAAAAAGATGAGTGACTAACACTTGACCGAGGAGAACGATCGTTCTACCATTAATCTATGAACAAAAACACGACTAACACACGAGATAAAATTCTCGCCACCGCTGAAGACCTCATCTACCAGAACGGTATTCATGCCACCGGTATGGATCTTCTGGTGAAGACCTCAGGCGTTGCCCGGAAAAGTATTTATCGCCATTTCACGAACAAGGATGAAGTGGTTGCCGCGGCGCTGAGTGCGCGTGATGTGCGCTGGATGGAGTGGTTCAGGACGGAATGCGACAAAGCGGATACGCCGCAGGAGCGCATCCTGAATATGTTTACCGTACTTAAAGGCTGGTTCGAGTCGGAGGGATATCGCGGATGCGCGTTTATCAACACGGCAGGCGAAGTGGGGGACTCTGCCGATCCGGTTCGTCAAATAGCCAGACTGCACAAACAGAAACTACTGGATTACGTGCTTGAGCTTACCGGGCAACTGAATATAGAGCAGCCGTTACCTCTGGCCCGGCAGCTACTGATATTGATAGAAGGCGCTATCACTATGTCACGTGTTATGGGTGATTACAGCGCCGCCGATGATGCAAAAGATGTTGCTCAACTGTTACTGAAACCAATCTCGTAGCAGCGACCTGAGTTCCAAAGATGAAACACTCACTGAAATATCCAATTCTACTGGAGGCACCACCATGTCCGATTCACAAATCCGTCCGCCACTGCCGCCGTTCACCCGCGAGTCCGCGATTGAAAAAGTAAGGCTTGCTGAAGATGGCTGGAACACCCGCGATGCCGATAAAGTGTCGCTCGCCTACTCTCTGGATACCAAATGGCGCAACCGCGCAGAGTTTGCCAATAATCGTGAAGAGGCCAGGGGGTTCCTCGAACGCAAATGGAAAAAAGAGCTGGAGTACCGTCTCATCAAGGAACTGTGGGCCTTTGACGGTGACCGCATTGCTGTCCGGTACGCTTATGAGTGGCGTGATGACTCCGGTAACTGGTTCCGTTCTTACGGCAACGAAAACTGGGAATTCGGTGAAGACGGGCTGATGCATCATCGCTATGCATGTATCAATGATATGCCTATCAAAGAAAGTGAGCGCAAGTTCCACTGGCCTCTGGGACGTCGTCCGGATGACCATCCGGGTTTATCTGAGCTGGGCCTGTAGCTTTCCCTGTTTCCCTCATTGGGTGTCCGGCACTGTGTCCTGGCCGGACGCTTGTCTCACCGGTGTGACGCTACGTCGTGCCAGTCGAAGCGGGATGAATGTCGTATTAAACAAAATGGGTACTGCTCTCAGGGTGGCGATGTGCTTGAGGTTTATCCATTTAAATAGCGAGCGATTTAATCGCAATCAACTTAAATAAAGGTAACAACATGAATATGAAATCTGCTTTTCTGTCTGCCGCAATGGCAGCCGTTTCAGCCAACTGTCTTGCTGATGTATCTGCACCGGAACGTCATGTTCAGCAGTTCCTGAATGCACTGAACGGGAGTGGTGGAACCCCGATTGAACAGTTGTCACCACAAGCGGCACGTCAGGTATTGATCGATGCCCAGAAAGGGGCAACGTTGCCTGCCGCTGATGTCAGTGAAAAAACGATCAATGTCGACGGGAAAAATATAACGCTGAACATTGTCAGGCCGCATAACGTGCAGGGAACCTTGCCGGTGTTCATGTTCTTCCACGGTGGCGGCTGGATCCTGGGTGATTTCATGACGCACGAGCGGCTCGTTCGTGACCTGGTCAGCGAATCCGGTGCGGCGGCTGTCTTTGTCAACTACACGCCATCCCCGGAAGCGCATTTCCCGGTTGCGATTAACCAGGCTTATGCGGCGACCCGCTGGGTCTCAGAGCATGGCAGTGAAATCGGCGTCGACGGTAAGCGCTTAGCGCTGGTCGGCAACAGCGTGGGAGGGAACATGGTTGCTGCTGTGGCGCTTCAGGCCAAACAGCATAAGTCGCCTGCAATTCGCTTCGATGTCATGTTGTGGCCAGTCACTGACGCGAATTTTGATACCGGTTCTTATCATCAGTATCAGAACGGCTATTTCCTGACACGGAACATGATGAAGTGGTTCTGGGATGCCTACACGACAAAAGAGAGTGAACGCAGTAACGTTCTCGCTTCTCCGCTACGCGCAACGCATGAGCAGTTGCAAGGGTTACCGCCTACACTGATCCAGACCGCCGAATTTGACGTGCTTCGTGATGAGGGTGAAGCATTTGGCCGTAAACTTGATGCCGCTGGTGTCGACGTGACGGTAACCCGCTATAACGGTCTGATCCATGATTTCGGTTTGCTCAATGCGCTGAGTGATGTTCCTGCCGTGCGGGCCGCGGTAGGTCAGGCTGCGGGTCAACTGAAAGAACATCTGAAATAATGGGTAAGTGACCGGTCGGCTCCAGTGGCTGGTCACGGCTATTTCGTTAACCCCGGACTTGGGTCGCCGGGGTGTAATTGCTCCCACTCGCCGGGGGGGTTAATGAAGCGACTCCCGCGACTGGATATAGCGTTTTTCGAGCTTGTCGAGGAAGGTGAATAAGCACCTGTTCATTTCACTGTAATCATTGGCTCGTAACTCTTCGGGTGACTGGACGAAGCGATAATCCGCAGCCCGGCGTAAATCCCTGTCGGAATGTGCAATCAGTAAGTCAACGACGTCCGGAGTCAGTTCCATATGACACTGAAAGCCGTAAACCAGCTCGGAATAAGCCACTATCTGATGCGGGCAGCCTTCACTGTAGGCGATGATTTCTGCCTCAGGCGTGAGCCCCGGCATATCGTTATGCCAGTGTCCGACATCGAGCTTATTGCCGAAATGAGAAAACAACGCGTTCTTCTCGCTTGTGTCGGTCATAAAAATCGGAAACTTGCCGATCTCTTTTTCCGGACTGTGCGCAAAGGGGGCACCCAGTGCTTCGCCAATCAGTTGAGCGCCCAGACAGACGCCGATGATGGCTTTACCCGATAGCGCTACAGCGGCAATAAGGGCCTGCTCAGCTCTGGAATCAAAATAGGGGCATTCATCAACAGTGACAGAAGGATCCTGAGGTCCGCCCATAACAATTAACAGATCGATGCCCCGCGCATCTTCGGGAAGTTTTTGACCCGCATAAACACGGGAAAAGGTAACCTCATGGCCGCGAGTCACGGCCCAGGTTTCGAAAGCCGCAGGCGCTTCGAAACTTTCATGAACAATAAAATGAACTCGCACTGGCATATACTCCTGAAATGCTTGTTAACTGTTTAATTCAGTGCCCGTTGCCCCGGCAAAATGTTGACCGGGTGACGTCAGCCAGTTCATGTTAAACCTAAGGTTTTAATCTGAGATGCCAGTAAGCTTTGATAAAGCGCCAAGACACGATGACGTAACGGGCTGGTCAGCGACGGCCATTTCTTACCAGCGCGGAGAGTGTGATCCTCCCCATTATCATCTTGAAGGGCAGTTATTGTTTGCGACCACAGGCGTTATGCTCGTTGAAGCCGCAGACAGGCGATGGGTTATACCTCCTCAACGTGCACTGTGGATCCCACCGTTGATGGAGCACTCATACCGACTGTTATCCCATACGGAACTGCGCGCTGTTTATGTCAGTAAGAGCCTTCTTTCAGCGTGTCTGGATTTCACCCGTCACAGTCTGGTTCATGTGATAAACGCGACTTCACTCGTGAAAGCGCTAATTGCCGGCCTTTTCTCGGGAGAACATCACGGCCAGATAAAGCGAAAAATGGTACTTTTACTGCTGGATATTCTCTCCGAGGCACCCTCCGCGGTTGCAGAACTTCCGGTACCGCGAGATGAGCGATTATTCCGTGCCACAAGAGAGCTGATGCTCAGTCACCGCTGGGAAGCCTCCTTAACCGACATGGCCTATATTGCCAACATGTCTGAAAGGTCTTTTTCTCGCCTGTTTTTGCGTGACACCGGGTTCAGCTTCAGAACATGGAAGCAGCGCGCCAGGATATACACATCGCTGGATCTTCTCTCTGAAAACATCCCTGTCAAACAGATCGCCTGGCAGCTTGGCTTTTCCTGTCCTGCTGCGTTTTCCACGGCATTCCGTGCAGTGATGGGCATAACACCTGGTGATTTTTAACCTGACTATAGCTGGCCGGTGGGGACAGTAGCGCTCAGTGATGGCGGTTCCCCGGTACGCCGTCAGTCGCCGGGCCGACTTATCAGAAGGTCAGAAAGGTTTGGTGGGAAGGGACTTGCCGTCCAGAGTGATCACGGCGCGATACTCACCGCCCCGCTGCAGGTGCTGACTGAGCGGAGCTGCAACGATGCTGCATGTATCCCAGGCCGCCCCTCGCTTGTCGCAGTCCTGCTTTGATATCTGCAGGACTGAGCCCAAAGGGGCGTTGCTGGCACTATTTCTTCTTATTAAGCATCGATTTGAGATCGGCGAAGGGGTTATAGGTTGCTGCACCAACCTCTTTTTGCGCGTCTTCCCCCGCGACAACGGTGGTACCGTATTGCTCGGCTTCCGTGTACTTCGAGTGTTCGTGGTCATGACAATACAGACACAGCAACTCCCAGTTGCTGCCATCTTCCGGGTTATTGGTATGGTCGTGATCGATATGGTGAACCGTTAATTCGCGTAGGTTTGAATAAACAAACTCCCGTGAGCAGCGCCCACACACCCATGGATAGATTTTTAGTGCTTTCTCACGGTAACCGCTTTCCAGCCGCGCGTAGTTTTTGGGGATCAAAACCATTGCCGATGCCACCTGTTATAAAGGGATAATTTTATAATATACCTCATATAGAGAACAGAAAGAGACTGTTCGTCGTAGTCTGTTTGATCCCTTCCCCATACCGGCACCAGACAACACTCAGGCTTTGGCAGAAGGTCTTACTGGTATGTTGGCAACCATGACACCGAGCGTTATCACTGCGACGCCCATGACATTTGGTAAAGAAAAATGCTCACCCAGTAGTGGAACCGCTAACAAATAGGCGAGTGCAGGACACAGGGAACCTATCAACGCACTTTGACCAGGGCCCAATCGTTGCACGGCGACGGTATAACTCAAACTTGAAACAATACCGGTACCTAACCCCTGTATTAGCAGAAAGGGAAGCATGTCATGCCATGCCACGTTGCTAAGGTGTGACTCGACCAGACCTGCCATCATCAGACTGAGTAATATCAGAGTGGATGGGATGCTAAGCAACAAAACACACCCAATCGTATCCAATCCGCTGCGGCGAATTGCCAGCGTGTAGGCTCCCCATAGAAGACTGGCCAGCAGTAGCAGAGTCCCGCCACCGATCATGTCTTTGTTAAATCCGGGCATTACCATCCATGCAACGCCAGCCAGGATAAGCATAATGGCGCGCAATTGCTGTTTACTCGCACGATGCCGGAAAACCAGGAAAGCCAGCAGAATGACGGCGAGTGGCGATGTACCCGCAATCAGCGCCGCCACATGAGCGGCAGATGTAAGATGCCCTCCCGCCGACGCGATAAAAAAATAGGGAATGCCGCCGCCAACAAGTATGGCGATGACTTCAATTGGACGCAGGGTAGAGAGTTGTCTCAAACGCGCAGGGAGCCAGGGCAACAGGAGTAGTGTGGGGACGCCAAAACGAAACAGCGCAACATCAGCCACTGATAGCGGGGAGGCACCGATAGCTCGGATGGATATTGCAAACAGTGACCACGCGATTACTGCAATAGCCATCGCAATATAGCCAAAAACCATTCCTTTGGTTCGGTTTTGCTTCACCTCGCCACGTTGAACATTTCTCTCATTTTTCACATTCTCGACGTGCATCTGGCTCCATCCCGGTAACAGTGTTTGTTTTAAACATGCTACGCAGTTTTTGATGGTGAATTGATGCTATTTCATCTATTTTTAAGTTTTGATTTAGTGGGATCCTCCAATAATGGATAAGATAGATTCGACAGATCGACAAATCATTGCTCTCTTACAGCAAGAGGGGCGACTAACCATTCAAGAGTTGTCTCAGAAAATCAATCTTTCCCCGACTCCGTGCCTGCGGCGAGTGAGGCTGTTGGAGAAAGCTGGCGTTATAAGTGGCTATACGGCCGTTGTGAATGAGGAAGCCTATGGGCTGCCAATCACCGCGTTGGTGCGAATCCGTTTGGAACATCATTCAGAATCATCAGTACGCACATTCGAGCAGTCGGTGGGGTTTATTGACGAAATCATGGACTGTTATGTCATGGCGGGTGACGCAGACTATTTGCTGCGTGTTTTGGTTAGTAGCTTTCGCGACTACGAACGCTTTGTACGAGACAAGCTACAGAAAATTGGTGGTATTGCTGCGATTGAGACCAGTTTTGCCTATGGCGTGGTTAAACGCTCAAAGGTCTTTCCTCGTCTTTAAATGCGTAATCGACTCAGTATTGGAAGAGCCGCGTGAGCGAACTCGCGCTCTTCGTTGCACAACGCCGCCTCACTTCATAGTCATATCGTGGTTTACATGTACGCACAGGCTGGCAGCAGAGAATTCGGTCTCTTGGCTCCTGTCAGCCTGTGTTTAACACCATTGAGCAATGATAAAATTTGCTATCACGCAATGAACTCAACAATACGCAACAGCGTGGCGTAGACGTTGAGTTGGCAAGCCTGACTACGTAGCCTGCGCTAGATAGTTTGCGGGCGAGTTCTGCACCAATGGCGCCAGCCCCGATGATTCCAATTTTCATACCGTGACTCCTAACGTATTCGTCAATCTTAAGATGAGGTTTATCGTGGCCGTCTTATGCGGGGCACCATGCAGAAGGTCTTTCAGGGCTCATAGAGGAAAGATTAACGGACTGAATAGCCTTCAGCATCGAGCCCCGCAAGGGATTCATTCAATACCCGGTACCAGGGTTAAAAGTCCCGCATAAGATCAGAAACAATCTCTCCCGCCGGACGAATCGCGTTGATGACAGAAATCCCCGTGCCGGTGGACACAACGCCCTTGTCAAAATGGCCGAGCCTCATGGCCTGCCACAGTGAGTGGTATCCGTTCATGGCGTTAAACATCGTTTCACGATCTGTACCCTGAGCGTCTAATTCAGCCAGCGTGGGACTGAGATCGGTAGGCAGGGTACGGTAATAAGCTGGCATCGTGCGGAACAGCAGCAGATCCTCCGCCGTGGAATTAACAATCAGGTGTTTAACTTTGTCAGCCGCTGGGTTTTCTACTGCGGTTAGAAACAGGCTGCCCGCATAGACGCCTTCCGCCCCCAGCGCCAGTGCGGCACGCACGCCGCGAATATCGCCGATACCGCCTGCCGCAATGACCGGAACTTTCACACTATCCACTATCATGGGAACGATGCTGAACGTACCAATCACTCGGGTTGGAACGGTGCCACCTTCGTCAAAACCCGTAGCGATAATCATGTCGGCCCCTAATATCTCGGCTTCTTTTGAATTAGCGATAGTGGGCGTCAGGGCGCGGTAGAGGATTTTGATGTTATGGCTTTTAAAGAAATTAAATATTTCAGCGTTCAGGACTTCATTAATCAGCACGACTTCCACACCTTCTTCAGCCAGCATTTCTGCGGTGGGTCGCCAGAAGCTCATATCCGGGCCGTTAATCACTGTCGCCGCGAAGGGTTTGTTAGTCATTTTTTTTACTTTTCTGATCTCTTCTCGCATGCGATCCAGTGCCACATAACGCGAGCCGGGCAGGCTTTCTTGCCCGGCGTGTGGCCCCAGTGTGCCCAGACCACCAGCATTTGAAACGGCGGCGACCAGTTCCGCATTCGTCAGAAAATATAAGGGAGCCTGTATGATGGGGTAGCGAATATTTAAGGTTTTAGTGACGCGATTATTCATTGTTAAATCCAGCAGAAAATAGAATTGGCAAAATTCTACGCTTTACAAAATGGAATGGAATCGCCAAAAATAAGAACGTAATTCCCAAAAATGGAAATGACAATGGATTTCAACACGACTAAATGGTTCATCGCGGTGGTGAATGCTGGCAGCTTTTCTGTCGCCAGTGACAGAATGGGCGTGCCGATTTCCACACTAAGTCGGAAAATCAATCAGCTTGAGCAGGAGCTGAACGTACAGCTTCTGGAACGCTCTCGACATGGGGTTAAACCCACCGATAAAGGGCAAAAATTCTTTGAGCAGGCGCGTCTGGGGGTTGAGTTGCTGGAGGACGCGCAAAAGTCTGTCATCTCTGCCCACACACTACAGGGAAAGCTGCGTCTGTCTGTCCCCCCTAATTTTTCAATCTGGTGGGATTTATTGATCGCATTTCAACAACGTTACCCCGATATCACCGTATTTTGTCATTCTAGCGAGAGAGTCGTTGATTTGTTCGAGGATGGCATCGACGTAGCGCTCAGAATGGGAAATTTAAATACTGATAATGTGATTGCTAAACCTGTCATGACAGTGGAAGCGCTTTTTGTGGCAAGTCCCGCATTATTAGCACGTTACGGTACCCCGCAGACACTGGAAGAAATGGCACGACTCCCAATAGCCGCGTGGGAAAGTCTACATCATGGTTCTTTTGAATGGGGGAGGGGATCGGGAAAGGTGAAATACGAGCCTGTTTTTTCCAGTAATAACACACAGGGTTTAATTCATTATGCGCTGAGTGGTATGGGTGTAGCACAAGTGCTGGATTTTTCGGTCAGACCTTGGCTGGAAAGTGGTGAACTGATACGGCTTTTACCTGGGATAATGATGCAAAGCCTCCCGTTACACCTTGTCTATGCTCGTCATAAACATCCATCCGCCCTTGTGCGCGCGTATCTGGATTTTTGTTTAGAATGGGTGGGAAAGCTCAATTAGTGTTATAACTTTTTCACCCTACGAAACGCCCTTGATGTAGATAACAGAAAGTGGACTGCTGCTATGTTGGCATAGCCCAGTCCGGTTGGTGATATTGGGGAGACTGATCAGGTCGCACAATCCGGGCTGAATTCCCTCAACGTGTTCTACTATTCCGCGCTGCTATTTAGTCAGCGCCGCTATTTAGGTGCTATACCCGTCATACTTCAAGTTGCAGGTGTGTTGGCTGCGTTCATTCACCCGAATCACTTACCTAAGTAAGCTCATCGGGATTCACTCACTTGCCGCCTTCCTGCAACTCGAATTATTTTGGGTATATAAATAATCTACGTTATTTTTTGTCGATTAGAAATTTGATCGTTTCAACGTACTGTTGTACGAAAGCGTCCATGCTACTTATATCCATACCTTGCATGTTAACTATATATTTACCATTAACATACATAGCGGGGACCCCCTGTAGCTGAAGATCGGCTACCGCTTTTTCCTGCTGGGCAACAAGCGATTTCACAACGAAGCTGTTCCATGCCGCATCGTACTCTTCTGGCTTAACGCCTGCATCAATAAATACTTTTCGGATATCAGCATCCGTCTTTATCGTCTGTGTTTTCTGAATACCCTCAAACAGTGGTACAGATATTTTATCTTCTACCCCCAGAGCCATTGCCACAGCCCAAGCCTGGGTAAGATATTTACCCATAGGTTCAAGGAACTCTACGTGGTATTTAGTGAGGTGGATGCCTTCTGGCAGCTCTTTTTTTACATGATCTGAAATATGAAAAACCTGCTCAAATTGGTAACAGTGTGGGCAATTAAACGAGAAGAATTCTAATACCTGAGGTTCTCCAGCAACCGATTTGTCTAAGGTCTTATACTGTTTACCGTCGGTAATCTGTGTGGCAACAGCGTTAAAAGCAAGCATTATACTTGCCAGAATCAACCAAATTTTATTCATAGTTAATATTCTCCTGAATATCAGTAGTATACCCGCCATGTTTCAAGTTGCAGGTGCGTTGGTTGCGTTACTCACCCCAGACACTGATTTGTGTTAGCACCTGAGGATTTGTTCGATGGCCGCCTTCCTAATAATTCGAGTTATTTAGGATATAAATATAAATGCGCTATCTCTTTAATATTCACCTGGCTAGAACGGTCTACATATTATTTCCCGCAGTCCATATTGAATTCTGATGTTGCACTCATAAAATTACGAACACTCTGTCATGATTACTGCTGCTACAAATTACGTGGCCCGATGGCTTTACCAAATCACGCTTTCGTCGATATTGGTAAGCGGTTTGACCGTCCCATGCCGAAGCTAACCGCTACAGTTATGGCACCATAAACAAAAGCACTCAGCGCGATAATCGTGAAAAGCGATGATAAGTCAGCATTAAACTGTGTGACCGCTAGCCACCCAGCCACCGCTGCAATCACCATACGTACGGTCCCGGCGATCACGGGCCAGAACACGCGTTTCGCCCCTTGCCCGGCAAAATAGAGCGCCATAGCGATGCCGATGGCACCATAAAACGGCGCGACGTTTTGCAGGTAGAGGGTCCCAACCGCCAGAATGGCGCGATCGTCGCTAAACAGCGAAAGCCAAAGCCGCGGATAAACCGCCACGACAAGCCCGATTAACTCGGTAAACGTAAACGCGACGGCGGCACCAACCCAGGCAATACGTTGTGCGCGCTGTTTTTGCCCCGCACCGATGTTGACGCCGACCATGGTCATAACCGCCGTTCCCAGCCCAAACAGCAGCGGGATTTGCAGATAATCCAGCCGTGAAGCGATGCCATACCCGGCGATGGCATCTGGCCCGAACAGCCCGACAACGGCAGTCACCACGGTAACGGTCAAATTGATCTGCACAGTACCGATGGCCGACAGGAAACCCACGCCAAGTACGTCGTTGAACAATCGGGAACTCAGCGGTGCGATTGCCAGCCGGATAACGCTGTTGGCGGAGCGCATGTGTCTGACCAGCAATAGCGTGGCAAAGAGATAATAGGAAAGTATCGCTATCCCCGCGCCGGCGACGCCAAACGAGGGTAGCGGCCCCCATCCCATTATCAATGCAGGAGAGAGCGGCAGCAAAATAGCGCCACCCAGCAAGGTGATACGCGCTGGCGTTTTCGTGTCGCCCGCGCCGCGCAGAGCGGCAGACAGCAACGCAACCAACCAGACCAGCGGTGACCCGGCAAACACAAGATTTGAATAGGCCAACGCGGCAGAAAGTGACGGCCCGTTGACCCCCATGATGCGATACAGCGCCTCACCGCCGATGAGAAGAAGACCGGCAAACACCGCCCCCATAATCATCGCGATAATCACGCCATGCCAGAGCAGCGCCTGCGCATCCTGCCATCGACCGGCACCCGATGCCCGCGATATCGCCGATGACAATCCCCCACCAATGCCGCCATTCGCCATCATTTGCATCAGCATCAACACGGGAAAGACCACCGCCACCCCGGCTAATACATCGGCACCAAGCGAACTGACAAAGTAGGTTTCTACGACCCCCACCAGCGCCTGAACCACCAGCACCGCAATCGTCGGCAACGCCAGACGCAGCATGACTGGCAGGATGGGGCCGACCAGAATATCCGTGGTCAATTGTTTGGCGGTCGGCTCGTGGCTTCGATTGGCGTTCGGTAATAATTTCGTCATCATATGGGCCCAACACTCAGTGTGATGAATAACAGTTAAACGCCGCTCTTGCTGTGCTGACTGGGCGCGGCTTCCCCCGTGTCGCCAGGTTGCCAGCCACCGCCGAGCGCGTTGAACGCCGCGACCGCCGCGCGGGCGGATTCGGCTTGCGCCTGAAGTCGCGCATCAGAAGCTCGCAGCAGGCTGTCATCGGCTTGCAGCACCTCTATCAGGCTAAGGGTGCCGTGCTGATAGGCCGCAAACGCGGCATCCCGCGCTCGGCTGAGTGAATCAACCCCTTGTGTCAGCACGCGGGCCTGCTCCTCATGGTTAACCAGCGCCGAGAAGGCGTTTTCCACATCTTCAGTCGCCTGCAATACCGCCAGCCGATAGGCCGCCAGCATCTCGGCTTCCTGGCCTTTGGCCTGATTGATCTGCGCATTGATGCGGCCGAAATCGAACAGCCGCCAGCGCAAACCAACCACCCCGGACGATTGGCTGGCGCCGTTGCTAAACAGGTTGCCACTGGATACCGTCGTCGCGTTGCCAAGCAGCCCGCTCAGGGAAAATTTGGGGTAATACTCGGCAATGGCAACACCAATACGCGCGTTGGATGCGGCTAAGCGACGCTCCGCCACGATCAGGTCCGGCCGGCGTCGAAGCAGCTCACCCGGCGTGCCGGTGGCGGCGATTTGCGGCGCGGCGGGAATGGCGCTGGTCTCAGCCAGTACAGCCCGGTTTGTGCCCGGCGCTGACCCCAGCATCACATCCAGCGCGTTCATTGCCGTATCCAGCGCAGTTTGTAAAACCGGCACCGATGCCTGCACCTGCGCCAACGCGCCTTCGGCTTGTTTTACCTGAAGCTCTGCCGCCAACCCTTTGCCGTACAAGCGGTTGATGGTGGCGAGCAAATCCTGCTGTGTTTGCACTTGCCGACGAGCGACGTTCAGGCGGGCCTGTAATCCACGAATTGTGATGTAGATGTCGGCGGTCTGTGCGGCTACCGCCAGACGGGTTGCCGCCACTCCCGCTTCAGACGCCTGATACTCGGCAAGAGCCGCTTCCCGCCCGCGGCGCAGGCCACCGAACACATCCAGTTCCCAACTGGCACCGAGATCGGCCTCGTAGCTATTACCGTAGCGGTCGAAACCCGGTGTCGAGTTCAATACTCGCCCCAACGGGGTTTCGACAGACTGGTAGGCACGGCCCGCCTGACCGGAAAGGTTGCCGGAAGGCAGCAGTGCGGCATTCGCCGCGCCAAGACCGGCACGAGCTTGTATGACCCGCGCGGAAGCCTGCGCAAGAGAGAGATTCTGCTGCAACGCCTGCGTGACAAATCGGGTTAATTGCGGATCACCGAAGCCCTCCCACCACGTCAGAAGCTCGGCACGGGTGGCGGCATGTCGTTGATTAACCGCCTCCTGGCCCAGGTATTTTTCCTGCATGGACACCACTGGCCGGGTGTAATCAGGGCCGACAGCGCAACCGGTTAACAAACCAACCACGGTAAGGGCGATAACGGGAGACTTGGGTAACATAATTTTCCACCATAGACATTGCACTGACTTGTGACCATATTACAAAATAGTCACTCGTTGTCAACGAGAAGGTCAGGGGGTAAACTTCTCCCTGTGTATTACATCAGGGGCAAGTTGCAGACCATGAGTAAAGAAAACCCTTATCCCGTGTCGAACCGGGGCCCGGCTGATCATGATGTACGGGATCAGATAGTGAGCGCCGCGACTGAACATTTCAGACTTTATGGCTATGAAAAAACCACGGTTTCCGACCTGGCCAAAGCCATCGGTTTTTCCAAGGCCTACATTTACAAGTTCTTCTCATCCAAGCAGGTGATTGGCGAGATGATTTGTGCCAACTGCCTGCGAGAGATCGAGACAGAAATTCGCGCCGCCATTGAAGAAGCCGCTCAGCCGCCGGAAAAATTACGACAAATGTTTAAAGCTGCCGTCGAAGCCAGCCTGCGTTTGTTCTTTCAGGACCGAAAGCTGTATGAAATTGCCGCCTCCTCCGCTAGCGAGCGCTGGCAGTCGGCGATCGCCTATGAAGAACGCATCCAGACCCTGCTGCATGATATTTTGCTGGAAGGGCGGCAGAGCGGGGATTTTGAACGAAAAACGCCGCTTGATGAAACGGCAGCAGCGATTTATCTCGTCATGCGACCTTATCTCAACCCGCTGATATTGCAGTACAGTTTCGATTATGCCGATAAAGCGCCGGCACAGCTGTCCAGCCTGATACTGCGTAGCTTATCGCCATAGTTCAACAGTGAACATGATTTGTGACTATTGACTAAAATGGTCACTTGATTGAAGATGGGTCACCTGATTAATCCGTCAAGGGGACTCTACACTATGGCTCGTCGCCGCCTCCTTTCATTTGCAGTCATCTGCGCATTGCCGCTTGCCCTGGCCGCTTGCGGCGAAAAAACGCCCTCCGACCCGCGAACGCAGGCACCACTGGTACGTTCAGTAACACTACAGGGGTCAGAGGTTGCATCACGGACGTTTACCGGAACGGTCGCTGCCAGAATAGAGAGTGATTTAGGGTTCCGGGTCTCCGGCAAAGTGCTGGAACGGCTGGTCGATACCGGGCAAGCCGTTAAACGCGGTCAACCGCTGATGCGGCTTGACCCTGCCGATCTGGAGCTCGCCGCTCGTGCACAGCAGGAAGCCGTCGTCGCTGCCCGCGCCAGGGCGCTACAAACCGCCGAAGATGAAGCCCGCTACCGTGACCTGCGTGGAACCGGCGCGATATCGTCATCCGCTTACGATCAGGTGAAAGCCGCGGCAGACTCGGCTAAAGCCCAGCTCAGCGCCGCTCAGGCTCAGGCTGATGTGGCCCGAAACGCTAACCGCTATGCGGTACTTGTCGCTGACAGTGACGGTATTGTGATGGACACGCTGGCCGAACCGGGGCAGGTGGTCAGCGCCGGGCAAACCGTCGTACGTCTGGCGCAGGCCGGGCAGCGCGAAGCGGTTATCCAGTTACCGGAAACGTTGCGTCCCGCGCTCGGTTCAATCGCACTGGCAACACGCTTTGGTCAGGCAGGCGCTGGCACCCCGGCCACTCTGCGACAACTCTCCAACACGGCGGACAAGCTGACGCGCACATTCGAGGCACGTTATGTACTGCAAGGCGAGCAGGCTAATGCCCCGTTGGGAACCACGGTGATGATCCGCATCCCCGACCCGCAATCCGCGACGCAGGGCAGCCTGCAAGTGCCGCTGGCCGCCCTGTTTGACGCAGGTAAGGGGCCGGGTATATGGGTTATCCACGGCGAACCGGCGACGGTAACCTGGCGTCCGGTCGTCATTCAGACGATGAGCGACGACACTGCCCGTGTCACCGGCCAGATACAACAAGGTGAACAGATCGTCGCACTCGGCGCGCACCTGCTGCACGAAGGCGAAGCGGTGCGTATTGCTGAGGTTGCCGCCACGACGGCTACTGCGGGAGGCCGTCCATGAGTGAAGGCCGTTTCAATCTGTCGGCGCTCGCGGTACGCGAACGTGCCATTACGCTGTTTCTGATCTTCCTGATCTCTGTCGCCGGTATCCTCGCGTTTTTTCAGCTTGGACGCGCGGAAGATCCACCGTTTACCATCAAGCAGATGACGATCATCACCGCCTGGCCGGGAGCGACGGCGCAGGAGATGCAGGATCAGGTCGCCGAACCACTGGAAAAACGCCTGCAGGAGTTGCGCTGGTACGACCGCGCGGAAACCTACACCCGCCCTGGTCTGGCTGTCACCATGCTTTCTCTGCTTGATAGCGCGCCACCTTCGGAGGTGCAGGAGGAGTTTTATCAGGCGCGTAAAAAGATGGGGGATGAAGCCAAAAAATTGCCTGCTGGCGTTATCGGCCCCCTCATCAACGACGAATATGCCGACGTGACGTTCGCGCTGTTTGCGCTCAAAGCCAAAGGCGAACCGCAGCGGCTGTTGGTGCGGGATGCGGAAGCCTTGCGCCAGCAACTGCTGCACGTTCCCGGGGTGAAGAAGGTCAATATCATCGGCGAGCAGCCTGAGCGCATTTTCGTTTCGTTCTCCCACGACCGTCTGGCGACGCTGGGCGTCACGCCGCAGGATATTTTCGCCGCGCTCAATAACCAGAACGTGCTGACCCCGGCGGGCTCCATCGAGACCAAAGGACCGCAGGTGTTTGTGCGCGTCGATGGCGCGTTCGATAACCTGGAGAAAATCCGCCAGACCCCTATCGTGGCACAGGGACGGACACTGAAGTTAGCGGATGTGGCCACCGTCGAGCGCGGTTATGAAGACCCCTCGACCTTCATGGTCCGCAGCAACGGTGAACCGGCGCTGTTGCTGGGCGTCGTGATGCGAGACGACTGGAACGGGCTGAAACTCGGCCAGGCGCTTGAAGCGGAAGTCACCAGCATCAACGCAGCGCTTCCCCTGGGCATGACCTTGAGCAAGGTGACCGACCAGGCCGTCAACATCAGTTCGGCGGTCGATGAGTTCATGGTCAAATTCTTCGTCGCGTTGCTGGTCGTGATGGTGGTGTGTTTTATCAGCATGGGCTGGCGCGTTGGTATCGTGGTCGCCGCGGCGGTGCCGCTGACGCTGGCGGCGGTGTTCGTCATCATGGCCGCCACGGGCAAAAATTTTGACCGCATCACGCTGGGTTCGCTGATTCTGGCGCTGGGCTTGCTGGTAGATGATGCCATCATCGCCATCGAAATGATGGTGGTGAAAATGGAAGAAGGGTATAGCCGCATCAAAGCATCGGCCTATGCCTGGAGCCACACGGCGGCCCCGATGCTTTCCGGTACGCTGGTCACTGCCATCGGCTTTATGCCGAACGGGTTCGCCCGATCCACCGCCGGTGAATACACCAGCAACATGTTCTGGATAGTCGGTATTGCGCTGATCGCATCCTGGGTGGTGGCAGTGGCGTTTACCCCTTATCTGGGGGTGAAAATGCTGCCGGATATCAGGCAGGTCGAGGGCGGACACGACGCCATCTACAACACCCGCCACTACAACCGTTTTCGAAAAGTACTGGGTTTCGTCATTGCCCGCAAATGGATCGTCGCTGGTGCGGTCATCACGTTGTTCGTGGTATCGGTGCTTGGCATGGGGGCCGTCAAGAAACAGTTCTTCCCGACATCCGACCGGCCAGAAGTGTTGGTTGAAGTGCAGATGCCGTACGGCACCTCGATCGAGCAAACCAGCGCCGCCACCGCGAAAGTCGAAGCCTGGCTGTCGCAGCAGCAAGAAGCGCGGATTGTTACGTCTTACATCGGCCAGGGGGCGCCGCGTTTCTTCCTCGCTATGTCACCTGAATTGCCCGATCCGTCGTTCGCCAAAATTGTGGTGCTGGCAGGTAACGACAAAGAGCGTGAAGCCCTCAAGTTCAGGTTGCGCGAGGCGATAGCTGGCGGCTTAGCGCCGGAGGCGCAGGTACGCGTCACTCAGATCGTGTTTGGCCCGCCGTCGCCGTTCCCCGTCGCCTATCGCGTCATGGGGCCGGATCCGGACAAACTGCGCGCCATCGCCGATGAAATCAAAACCGTTATGAACGCCAGCCCGATGATGCGCACCGTCAATACGGATTGGGGACCGCGTGTTCCGACCTTACACTTCACGCTCAACCAGGACCGGCTCCAGGCGGTAGGGCTGACCACCAACTCGGTGTCCCTGCAACTGCAATTCCTGCTGAGCGGTACCCCGCTGACCGACGTGCGTGAAGATATTCGTTCGGTGCAGGTTGTCGGCCGTGCGGCGGGTGATATCCGCCTTGATCCCGCCAGGATCGCCGACTTTACATTGGTCGGTTCCGCCGGGCAGCGCATCCCGTTGTCTCAGGTAGGGTCGGTCGATATCCGCATGGAAGACCCGATCCTACGCCGCCGTGACCGCACGCCGACCATCACGGTGCGCGGTGACATCGCTGAAGGGCTGCAACCGCCGGATGTTTCCACCGCCATCATGACCCAGTTGCAACCAATCATCGCGCGCCTTCCGGCTGGTTATCGGATAGAGCAGGCTGGCTCAATCGAGGAATCCGCCAAGGCGACCCAAGCCATGCTGCCGCTGTTCCCGATCATGATCGCCCTCACGCTTCTCATCATCATTCTGCAGGTGCGCTCAATCGCCGCCATGATCATGGTGTTCGCCACCAGTCCGCTGGGGTTGATCGGCGTGGTGCCAACTCTGCTGCTGTTCCAGCAGCCATTCGGCATCAACGCGCTGGTTGGCCTGATTGCGTTGTCAGGGATCCTGATGCGTAACACGCTGATACTGATTGGACAGATCCACCACAACGAACAGGAGGGGTTGGATCCGTTCCGTGCGGTTGTCGAAGCCACTGTACAGCGAGCCCGACCGGTACTGCTGACGGCGCTGGCGGCGATTCTGGCGTTCATCCCGCTCACCCATTCGGTGTTCTGGGGAACCCTGGCCTACACGCTGATCGGCGGCACGTTGGCCGGGACAATCCTGACGCTGGTGTTCTTACCGGCCATGTATTCCATCTGGTTCAAGATCAAGGCGGTTCGCCATGCGTGATCTGTCCACTGACCATTAATTATCTAATTTGAGAGGACTTACTATGTCAGAACAAAAGGTTGTGGTGGTTACCGGCGTCTCGTCAGGCATAGGTCGTGCCGTCGCACAGAAATTTGCCAGTCAGGGCTGTAAGGTCTTCGGCACCGTGCGCAACATCAATACGGCGAAGGGCTTGCCCGGTGTGGAATTGATCGAAATGGATGTGCGTGACGACGACGCCGTACAGCGCGGCATTCAGTCGATCGTGGCGCGGGCCCAACGCATTGATGTGCTTATCAATAACGCGGGAACGAGCTTAGTCGGCGCGGTGGAAGAGACCTCAACGGCTGAAGCCGTCGCTCTGTTCGAGACCAACGTGTTCAGTATTTTGCGCACGGTGCAGGCGGTGCTGCCACTCATGCGCGCGCAGGGTAGCGGGCGGATCGTCAACGTCAGTTCGGTGCTCGGTTTCCTCCCGGCGCCGTACATGGGGTTGTACTCCGCGTCCAAACATGCGGTGGAAGGACTCACGGAAAGTCTGGATCATGAAGTCCGCCAGTTTGGTATCCGCGTCACGCTGGTGGAACCCTCTTTCACCCGCACCAATCTGGATATCAACGCGCCGCAGACCAGTACCAAACTCGACAGCTACGATCGCGAGCGCGAACAGGCATCACGCGCCATCGTCAACAGCGTCAAAAGCGCCCCCGCCCCTGAAGGGGTGGCTGGCACGATTGTCGATGCCGCTCTGGGACCGTGGCAGATGCGCCGCACACCGTCAGGGCAAGCCTCTCTGCTACGCAAACTGCGCCGTTTTATGCCTGCCGGCCCGGTTGATTCCAGTTTGCGTAAAACCTTCGGGCTCAATTGACCATTGATTTAGCGCTTATGTAAGCATGTTAGAGGTAATACGCCATGAGTACGGGAAACGCTACACGTATCGTCGTGACAGGAACCGGTATTGTCGGGCCATTGGGATGTGGCACCGAAAACGTCTGGTCTCGCCTGCTGGCCGGACAATCAGGTATTCGAACGTTACCTGCCGAGTTTACCGAGGGGACCGGCACGTTGATCGGCGGGCAGGTGCCGGATCGACAGGACGATCCGCTGGCGGGTTATGACGCCGGGGAGGTTATTGCGCCCAAAGAACGCAAGAAAATGGATCGTTTCATTGAGTTTGCGTTAATGGCCGCTAAAGAAGCGCTCTCTCAGGCGAGATGGAACCCTGCCGAAGCGTCTCAACGTGAGCGAACAGCCACGATTATTGCTTCCGGTATCGGCGGGTTCGGTGCCATCGCCGAGGCGGTGCGTACCACCGATGAGCGCGGACCGCGTAGGCTGTCGCCATTTACCGCCCCTTCTTTCCTCGCCAATATGGCGGCCGGACATGTTTCTATTGCGCATGGCTTCAACGGACCGATTGGCGCGCCGGTCACCGCCTGCGCGGCGGGCGTGCAAGCTATCGGCGATGCGGCACGGCTGATACGCAGCGGCGAAGCGGACGTTGCCTTATGCGGCGGCACCGAGGCGGCATTACACCGCGTCACTCTCGGGTGCTTTGCGGCCGCCCGAGCGCTGTCAACCGCATTCAATGATCGCCCTCAGGAAGCCTCCCGCCCCTTTGACAGAGACCGAGACGGCTTTGTGATGGCTGAAGGCGCGGGACTGTTGGTCATTGAATCCCTCGACCACGCACTGGCGCGCGGCGCACGTCCGTTGGCGGAGTTGGTCGGCTACGGCACCAGCGCTGATGCCTACCATCTGACGGCCGGTCCGGAAGATGGCAACGGCGCTCAACGCGCGATGCAGCAAGCACTGCGACAAGCAGGCATCGCTCCCGGCGAGGTTCAGCACATTAACGCACATGCTACCTCTACACCCGTCGGCGATCGGGGAGAACTGAGCGCCATTCGCGCGGTGTTCGGAACTGACTCCAGCGTTGCGATCACATCCACCAAATCCAGTACCGGTCATTTACTGGGAGCGGCCGGCGGTATCGAGGCCATTTTCACGGTTCTGGCGCTGCGCGATCAAATCGTACCCCCAACCCTCAACCTAACCCATCCGGATGAGCTGGCCGACGGCCTTGATCTGGTAACGACAACGGCACGAGCAATGCCGATGCAGTATGCCCTGTCGAATGGATTTGGGTTCGGCGGGGTGAACGCCAGCGTGCTGTTTCGTCGCTGGGAGGCGGATTAAGAAGCGAGCGTCGAGGCAATATCATCAGGCTAAGCGCTGGCACAACGTGCTCCGCCTCGTGTTCTCACGTTATTACTGCGTCAACATCAAGGGACATTGCTATGAGTAAAATTTGGTTTATCACCGGAGCCTCTCGCGGCTTTGGCCGCCGCTTTGTTGAAGCGGCACTGCAGCGTGGCGATAAAGTTGTCGCAGCCGCTCGGACTATCGAGTCGCTAGCCGATTTGGTTGTGGCTTATGGCAGCGCGGTTTTACCGTTATCGCTGGATGTGACCGATAAGTCGGCCGTAACCGACGCTATCAGTCAGGCTCACGCGCACTTCGGACGGCTGGATGTCGTCGTCAACAATGCCGGTTATGGCGTTTTTGGTATGATCGAGGAGATGAGCGAGCAAGAGGTACGCACCCAATTCGAGACCAACGTGCTGGGTACGCTGTGGGTGACACAGGCTGCGTTGCCCTACCTGCGCGCTCAGGGCAGCGGCCATATCATCATGTTATCCAGCCTGCTCGGCCTCGCTTCCTTCCCGACAACCGGCATCTACAGCGCGTCTAAAGCGTCTGTCGAAGCCTTTGCCGATGCGTTATCCCAGGAAGTTGCCGCTTTCGGCATTAACGTAACGATTGTCGAACCCGGCCCGTTCAGCACCGATTTTTCCGTATCCGCGGTTTACGCCTCACCGTTGGAGTCTTACAGCGGTGTGCGTGATGCGTTTAACGCCAGTTTCTCTTCTATGCCGATAGCCGACCCTGATATCGTTGGCCCGGCGCTGCTGAAAGTGGTTGATGCCGAAGACCCGCCGCTGCGCATCTTCTTTGGCCCGCTTGCCAGCCAGGTTATCCCGTATGTTTATGCCGAGCGGCTCAAAACATGGGAAGCCTGGGGAGATATAGGCACCGGAGCCTAAACTCAAGACAGTTAACCCCCTTGGTGGCTTGAGCGTGAAGCAGCATTTCACGCTCAGCCTTATTCTTTCATCGGGTTTGTCGCCGAAGGTTTACGCCTTCATTCCGCCCACTCGATAAGCGCTTTATGCACTTCCCGTGCCCGCAGCGTTTCTGTAGTCGCTGCTGCTCATGCCATGCGTATTAGGATTGTGACAGTTCCTGGGGAGTCCTCAGGCTGACTCTGTCGCTGAGTGAGTCGCCGGTGATACCTCGCGAATCGGAAAATGGATGAGCGCCGCGCCTGTTGCTAACGCAATGTCGATGTACCAGACCCAGTCATAGTTGCCCGTTGCCTGGAAAGCCAGTCCACCGAGATAAGCGCCGAGGAAACCGCCGATCTGGTGCGCAAGCATTAGAACGCCGAAGAGCATTGCCATATTGGCTGGTCCGAACATTTTTGCGACGAGCCCGGCTGTAGGCGGTACTGTTGACAGAAAAGTCACCCCCATCACCGCTGAAAACAGAAGCATGATAATCGGTGTTTTGGGGACCAGCAGGAATGCCAGAACGGCCAGGCCTCTGGTCGCATACAGCAATGAAAGCAACGACTTCATGCGCCAGCGCCCCACGGCCCAGCCCATGGTGAGACTGCCTATGATATTGAACAGGCCAATCAGCGCCAGTGACCAGCCTGCAATCGCTGGAGGCATACCGCAACTCTCGACCATGCCGGGTAGATGCGTAGCAAGGAATGCGACATGGAACCCACAGACCAGAAAGCCTGCCGCGAGGAAGCAATAGCTCGGTGTTGCCAGCGCGTGGGCCAGAGCATGACGTGCTGTAGGCATCGCTGAGTCTGATGCGATTGCAGAGGTTGTTGCTATTGCGTTGGCGTTACCTTTGAGCACCCATGCGGCAGGGAGTGCCAATAGCACCAGGACACCCAGCCACTGCATGGATTGCGCCCAACCCAAGGATGTTGTCAAGCCGATTGCGATGGGAGCCATGGCTAATTGCCCGAGAGAACCACCAGCATTGACAATACCTGTAGCCAATCCTCGTTTGTGCGTTGGCACCAGCCTTGCGCTTGCTGCCATCAGAACGGAAGGACCTGCCATGCCAGCCCCTCCGGCGGCCAATACACCAAGGCTGATAATCAGGCCGAGGGTAGAGTGCATGAACGGTGTCACTGTCGTACCGATAGCAATCAATATCACGCCAATGACAATCACACGCCCTGCGCCAATGCGGTCTGCAATGGCACCCGCGAAAGGTTGCGTTATTCCCCACCATAGTTGTCCGAAAGCGAAGGCCAGGCTGATGTCCGTGATCCCTAAGCCTGTGGCCGCGTTCAATGATGACAGGTATAGCCCCATCGTATTGCGCACACCCATGGTGAATGCAAACGCACCGGCTGCAGCCAGCAATACCGCCCAGATCGGGTAGTGGGGCGGTCTGATCGGTGCTTGTGCTAACGTGGATGAGGGAAGCTCATTTTTCATGTACATCTTCCGAATGATCTTTTGCGGCCGTGGCAATGTCATGGCGAAAGCTACCGTGACGTGAAGACGTCGCATGCATGGATAACCACGCAGAATCGCGTGGTTATACGTTGATGCGCTCTTTGGGGGGGCCTATTGGTTCTTGCCCCATCGGTTTCGCTCAGCTTAAGCGACGACCCGAGTGAGGCTGGTGGCCCAAGGAATCGGGGACCTCGCCGGTGCTGAGGAGGCGATGTTGCTCACGGTGTCGAGGCGATGGAGTTGTTCGTCTGATAGGGCTAGTGTCAGCGCCCCAAGGTTATCGCTGAGTTGGGCCTGTGAACGTGGACCGATGATCGGTACGGCACCATGCGTACCCGCCCAGGCGATGGCGACTTGACTGGCACTCACACCGTGTTCATTGGCAATAGCCAATACCGTGTCGAGAATCTGTGTCCGATGTGTGGAGTTTTCCGGCTGGAATGCTCGTCCACCAAAACCTTCAGCGCGTCCTTTTTCGCCTTGTCGGTACTTGCCCGTTAACATGCCGCCCCCCAGCGGCGACCAGGTCACGATGCCAAGACCCAGTGCGAGCGAAGCAGGAAAGAGGTCTGCCTCTGGCTCGCGGTGGACCAGGCTGTGTTCAAACTGTGCCGCTGCGATGGGGACTGCGCGGGTCAATTCCGCCAGCGTGACCGCACGGGCAAGACGCCAGGCCGAGAAATTCGACAGGCCAGCATAGAGAATCTTGCCTGCGCGCGCGAGGTCCTCAAAACCACGGATGAGTTCGTCGATGGGGGTGATGTCATCAGGACGATGCGCCCAGTAGATGTCGATCCGGTCAGTCTTGAGACGTTTGAGGCTCGCCTCTACGGAGGCGACCAGTGCCTTGCGGCTATTGCCTGTCACCAACCGGTTTGCATTCGGCATGGCACCGTCGGTGAACTTGGTCGCGAGAACGAAATCCTCACGCCGTCCTTTCAGAAGCGAGCCGAGAAGTTCTTCGGACTGGCCGAACTGATAGATGTCCGCCGTATCGATAAAGTTGCCGCCAGCCTCGGCATAAGCGTTGAAGATGGCCTCTGCGGCTTCAGGGTCAGCGCCATGTCCCCAGCCGGTGCCGAAGTTACCCGTACCCAAAGCGACCTGAGAGACGCGAAGACCGGTCTTACCAAAAGCGGTGTATTTCATGTGCTGCTCCGTTGATAAAAATGCAGGTCGGATAGATGTTGACGGCTGTAACAGCCATCAACCGTTGTGTTCGTTCGCTGACGCATCCTCAGGATCTGCCGTGTTCAGTGACGCGAGGATCTTGTCGCGGCAAACCATCAAGATTTCATCAGCCAGTGGTGAGTCGTCTGGACAGGCGCGCGACATGACGATGGCACCAAGGGCATGCGCCAGTATGTCAAGGTAGTGGGATCGCACAGCGTTAGCGTCTGGTGCGTCAGGCATCGTGTTGGCTTGACTCAGTGCGGCCAGCACATTCTCGATACCGGCGGCAAATGCCGCCCGAACGGCTTGCGGTTGGCGTGCGGCATCCCCACTTAGCGCCGCTATCGTGCAGCCTGTTGAACGGGCGTCGCGATGCTCACGTGAGAGATAACCCCGTACGAGCGCCGATATGTCCGAGCCAGCCGACAGTTCTGCGGTCTGAGCCAGGCCGCACGCGGCCGATTCCACCATCAGATCAGCCTTAGAGCGGAAATGTTTGTAGAAGCCGCCGTGGGTGAAGCCTGCCTCCGCCATGAGATCGGCCACACCAATCCCATCGTAACCGCGCTCCCGAAACAGGGTTGATGCCGTTTCAACAATGTGTGCCCGGTTTGCCTGCGCTTGTGCTTTGGTGACCTTCATATCCGTTCCATTGTGAGTTCATGCTTTAAGGAATAGCTTCACTATACATTGATTATGACCGTAATCAAAATATTGACAGTTTAGATTATGATTGTCATCATTGAATTCGCTTACAACACCAGGAACTGAAATGACACGACCGAGAAAATGTTTTTCGGCCTGTGCGGCGGCTGAACGCGCCAACTCACATCACTCATTCAAAGGAATAAAATAATGACCAAACCTGCAACAGTCCTCATCACGGGGGCTTCCAGTGGCATCGGTGCCACCTATGCCGCGCGTTTTGCCCGTCGTGGTCACGATCTCGTACTTGTCGCCCGCGACGAAACGCGGCTGAACACATTGGCTGCACGTCTGAAAGAGGAGTTCGATATCGCCGTTGAGGTATTGCAGGCTGATCTGACGCAGTCTGCCGATCTTGCCGCCCTCGAAGCCCGTCTGCGTGATGACAGCCGCATCAGCATTCTGATCAACAACGCGGGGATGGCTCAGACGGGTAGCTTTGTGCAGCAGACAGCGGTGAGTATCGAAAACCTGATTGCACTCAACACCACGGCACTAACACGGCTCGCCGCTGCGGTTGCCCCGCGATTCGTACAGTCTGGCAGTGGCACCATTGTCAATATTGGTTCGGTCGTCGGCTTTGCTCCCGAGTTAGGTGCTTCAATTTACGGTGCCACCAAAGCCTTCGTACTCTTTCTGTCACAGGGCTTGCATTTGGAGCTTTCACCTCATGGTGTCTATGTGCAAGCCGTGTTACCTGCAGCGACCCGCACGGAAATCTGGGAGCGTGCCGGTATTGACATCAATACGCTGCCTGAAGTGATGGAAGTGGATGAGCTTGTCGATGCAGCGCTGGTGGGTTTCGATCGCCGTGAGTTGGTCACTATTCCACCGCTTCATGTCGCTGAACGTTGGGATTCGTTGGATGCGGCGCGCCAAAGTTTAATGTCGGATCTCCGACAGGCGCATGCAGCGGAACGCTATCGTCCCCAATAAGTATCGAAAGCAGCGCATTTACTAGCCCCACACGTCTGTTGCGTCGCGCGGCACACTCCGCCACCCAGAGGTCGGACAGCAATTTGTAAGAATGATTAGGAGCATTGAATGAAAAGAGAGAGACGCGTAGCCCTCGTTACCGGGGCCTCATCGGGTATCGGGAGAGCCACTGCCGACAAGCTTGTAACGGCTGGCTATCGGGTCTATGGCACGAGCAGGCAGGGCGCTCAGGCCGGTCTGCGCACGTTTTCTCTGCTGGCGATGGATGTGACGGACGATGAATCTGTCGCCGCCGCCGTCGATGAACTGCTGCGCCTGGAAGGACGCATCGATCTGCTGGTCAATAATGCGGGCTTCGGCCTTAGCCCTGCGGCAGCGGAAGAGAGCTCTATTGCACAGGTACGTGCGCTGTTTGACACCAACGTACTTGGCGTCGTCAGGGTGACCAATGCCGTTTTACCCACCATGCGAAAGCAAGGCAGTGGTCGCATCTTGAATGTCGGGTCGGGGTTGGGGATTATTCCGGCACCTTACAACGCGCATTACTCGGCGACTAAGCATGCAATTGAAGGGTATTCCGAATCTCTTGACCATGAAGTGCGCGAGTTTGGGGTACGCGTTGCGGTTATCCAACCGGGCGTCACACGAACGTCATTTGACTCAAGCGCTACCCCATCCGATAAGCCTCTTTCTGCCTATGATTGGAGCCGCCAGAAATACCTTGTCGCCTACGAGAGCGCCATGTCCGTAGCGGATAGCGCTGATAGCGTGGCCGAAACTATCGTGTTGGCAGCAAACGATAAAACACCTCGTCTGCGTTACCCCTCGGGCAAGGTAGCACGTCAGGGGGCTTTCGCCCGGCGATTTCTTCCGCGTGGTTTCTTCGACAAGATGCTGCACAAGCAATTTGGTCTGGGTTAACTCATGCCAATCGATGGGCCACGCTATGAATACATCTAGTCGGTGACGTCGCACCGTCCGGCATGATGTCGAGGGCAGTGCAGGGGCCTCTTGCCTGTACGATAAATTGAGTATCCAGAGCCCTTTTTCCCTCAATATGCTGACTTATCTACGAAATTTATCACCACGGAGTAAAAATGAGCATAACTTTTAACGCGCTGTTGACCACCAAGACCGGCGGCGAAATTTCAACAACGCTCGTCGATTTTGATGCAGCCGACCTCATGCCGGGTGACGTCAGTGTCGCTATCGACTATTCAACGGTGAACTACAAGGATGCAATGGCCATCAGCGGTCAAGCGCCGATAATCCATCAGTTTCCATTGATTCCTGGCATTGACTTTTCAGGGGTCGTCGAGTCCTCGTCGCACCCAGGGTTCAACGTTGGTGATCGTGTTGTCGCCAACGGTTGGGGCCTGAGCCAGACCCACCATGGTGGCCTGGCGCAGAAGGCGCGCGTCAAGGGTGACTGGCTGGTCAAATTGCCCGATGTTTTTTCGACGCGAGATGCCATGGCTATCGGCACGGCTGGATACACCGCGATGCTGTCCGTACTCGCGTTGGAGCATGCGGGCGTGACGCCGGACAAGGGGGACGTGTTGGTGACAGGCGCTGGTGGCGGCGCGGGTTCGGTGGCTGTCATCCTGTTGTCCAAACTGGGGTATCGGGTTGTGGCCTCGACCGGGCGTTTGGAGGAAGCCGGATACTTACGCGAATTAGGCGCTGCCGAGGTCATTGAGCGTCGCACGCTGTCCGAACCTGGCGCACCAATCGGTAAAGAGCGTTGGGCCGGTGCGATCGACTCCGTGGGGAGTCACACGCTCGCCAATGTGCTGGCGCAAACGCGTTATCGCGGCGCAGTGGCGGCTTTCGGGCTTGCACAGGGGGCTGATCTGCCTGGTTCTGTGCTGCCGTTTATTCTACGCAATGTGACTCTGGCTGGTATCGATTCAGTTAATGCGCCGCAGGACGTACGGTTGCAGGCATGGGAACGTCTGGCGACTGATCTGGATCTGGGTAAACTTGCACATGCCACGCAGGTCATCGGGTTGACCGATGTGGTGGATCTTGTTGGGCCTATGCTTCACGGGCAGGTGCGTGGTCGCACCGTCGTGGACGTCAATGTCTGATGGGATAGCCTAAAGATTCAAGGGGGGGAGTGTTCGGTCGCCGTCGGTACGGACCACGATCATCAGACGCCCCTTGAACAACAAAGCCATTCTCTCATCCTGAGCATCTCCAACCCTGAGCATGGGGTGGATTTCTTTCGAACCTCTGCCACATCGCATCAATTAATCAACACAGGAATTCGAATCACATGAAAGCACTCACATTCAAACGCTATGGCAAATCGCCCGAGATTGGATTCGCCGAGGTTCCCTATCCCACGCTAAAGCCTGACGAATTGCTCGTTGAGGTTTACGCGGTGGGGTTGAATCCGATCGACAACATGATTCCAACAGGCATGTTCAAACCTATCCTTAAGTTCCCACTCCCGGCCACGATGGGAAGCGATTTGGCCGGAGTGGTGAAAGAGGTAGGTAGCCGCGTGACCCGTTTCAAACCGGGTGATGCTATTTTTGCCAGCCTGTTCGATCTCGGTTTGGGATCACTCGCCGAATTCGCTGTCGTGCCAGAGAATGTTGCCGCACTAAAGCCGACCAATCTGAACTTCGTGCAAGCAGCCTCGATTCCAATGGTCGGGTTGACCTCCTGGCAAGCCCTAAAAGAGCGGGCGAACGTTCGGAAAGGGCAAAAAGTATTCATCCCTGCCGGGGCTGGCGGTATCGGCACTTTCGCAATCCAGTTGGCAAAACACATGGGTGCAAAAGTCGCAACGACGACCAGCACAGGCAATGTTCAATGGGTCAGCAGCCTGGGTGCGGATGAGGTGATTGACTATAAGACGCAGGCGTTCGATAACGTGCTGCATGGTTATGACATGGTGCTGGGTACTCTCAGGGGAGATGAGATCAAAAAATCCATCGACATCCTTAAACCGGGAGGCAAGATTATTTCTCTGGTCGGGCCGCTGGATGCTGCGTTTGCCAGCTCTCGCCGACTGAACGTCGTTCTAAAGTTCCTCTTCAGCTTGATGAGCCGCAAGATCATGCGTCTTGCGGATAAACGCGATATCACCTACTCATTTCTGTTCGTGCGTTCTGATGGGCGTCAATTATCTGAAATTGGCGACTTACTTCAGTCTGAACAGATTCATCCCGTCATTGATAAGGTCTTTCCGTTCGACCAAGCCAAGGATGCGCTTGACTATCTTGCTCAGGGACGCGCCAAGGGCAAGGTCGTCGTTCAGCTCAAATAAGTGTTTCAATCAGGGCCTAATCTGATAAAGGTCCTCTCTCTGAGTCGTGTTACTCCATGATAGAGGCATTCTTACTGAGCACGACGTTGATCGCCGAGCTGGGAAGTGCATTCCTGATGGCGGATCTGGGGATTGCCGGAGAGGTTAAGCATGAAAGCTATATCGCTTCCTGGCTGAAAGCACTGAAGAACGGCAAGCGCTATATTTTCAAAGCCGCCAGCACGGCATCGAAAGCGCATCGTTATCTGATGGATAAAATCTGAAGCCGGGACAGGAAAACTGCCAGAGAATACGGTCTTCATGGTTTTTTAACTGGTAACACAGTGAGGCTCAGGCTGAGGCGGCACGTAGCGACGCGAGTACCAACAACCTTAACCTCACAGTGGAATGAATATCTCTCTGGCTTGGAGGCGAGTCCATATTGTTTATGGGACTATCGCCCGGACCGCGATATGCGTCTGTCCGATGACGGCTCCACGGCACCGATGGCCTCGATGATTTCGTACAGGTGTTCCACCACAGTCATGTCCTGGGCGGCCGTCATTGTCGCCTGCGACGGGCGAACCAGAAAGCCGTTGTGCGCAAGGCGTAGCATGGCAAGATCGTTGAAGGCGTCACCTGCGGCTAGAACGTGGCAACCCTGCTCCAGTAAGCGGGATATGTGTTCCTCCTTGCCATTTCGATCAGCCCACGCACATCCGGTTATCCAGCCGTCCGCATCTGTCTCCAGCGAGTGGCAGAATGACTCTGGTGAGCCAAGGGCATCAAGTAATGTGCCAGCCAGTTCGTAGAAACAATCCGAGACAATGTGGACCCGGTAGCCTCGTTGTTGTGTGAGTTGTTGGAGGAATGCAACCGCATCGGGATAAGTCTGGGTTTTCGCGATCATCGCTTGCACGTCCCTCAGGCGTAGGCCGTTTTTTCGGAGATGATCGATACGCCAGCGCATCAGTGCGGGGTAGTCGGGTTCCTCCCGCGTTGTGATGGACAGTGCTTCGATACCGCTGGCTTGCGCTATCTGTGGCCACAATTCTGGAATCAGAACACCTTCGAGATCAATACAGGCAATTTTCATCATATCCTCCTCCTTCATCAGGCGCTGACATTGGTAAAAGCCAGAGATGTACCGAGCACGATCAGGGCAACGCCAATGAACTTGTCGACAGTAAGCTGGTGTTCGAGCAAACGACGGCGCATGGCTGGGGATGCGAAGAACAGCGCAACGATGCTGAACCAGATCCAGTGAGATACCGACATGAACAGGCCGTAGGCGAAGTTGTGGCTCATCGGACTGTCCGCATGGACAACCTGGGTATAGGTCGCGACAACGAAAAGCATTGTTTTTGGATTGAGTGCGTTGGTCAGGAAGCCCATGCGGAAAGCCGCCAATGTAGATGGCGCAGAGCTGGAGGCCTCTCCCAGTTTGAGCACTGCTTTGTTGGTCAGCGATTTGTACCCGAGGTAGATCAGGTAAGAGGCACCCAGGACCTTCATTGCCATGAACAGCAGGGGCGAGTTGACGATGACTACGGCGATACCCAGTACCGTATACATCACATGGATCTGTACGCCGCAGGCAATACCAAACGCAGAAATTAGGCCGGTACGTGCTCCGAAGGCATAACTGTTTCGGGTGACCATCGCGAAATCGGGGCCTGGACTGATAACGGCCAGAATTGTGATGGTGGCTACTGCAATCAGTTCGTTCATCGTTTTAAAACTCCATTGGAATGCTGTGGAACGATCTGGCCGCTCCACAGACGGTGTCAGCGCTTGTTGAAGGTGATGACGAGGACATCGCGATAACCCTGTTGGGTGAGATCGCTTGCAAGGATCGGCGTCACGCCATGCATGGTGCGTTCGTCGTTGACGATAGCTGCGTCGAGAGGTACTGACAGCGTATAGCGGGCCAGCTTCTGGCGATCTCTGTCGTAGATGCCAGTCTCACCATTCAGTACGTTGACGCGGTTGACCAGCATCATGAATACGAAGCTTACACCGTCACGGTGGATGCCTTCTGGAGTGGGCAATGCTTCCGCACTGGTAGAGACGATCCGGAACTGATGAACCTCAATATGCCAATCGTAGAAAGGCGCCAGGTTGTTAAATGTGGCTCGGCACAGTTCCAGCGCCGACATCAAAATCCTCCCTGAAGCAATCGACGGCTCAATGGGGGCGAAATGCCGGGCAACACCGCCGTTAAGGGTGTTGTATGTGACGCTCTGATAGTGGGGTTGTGGTGGTTCAATCTGAACGCCTGAGGTCGATGTGGCGCTGTAGACCCCGTGGCGCCGAAACCGATACGTCCCACCGTCTTTCATGAACTGGTCTTGTTCCAGTCGGTTCCAGCTCTCCTGGAATTCGGTCCAGTCGTCCAGTATGTCCTCATCCTCAGCGGAGAGCAGCGACTGGGTCATTTCGGATGGCAGTATGATGTAATCTTTTTTGGCGATGATTTTGCACAGATTGTTGATGCGATTATGACTTGCAGTCTGTTTCAACTTTGGCTCAACAATGCTTTTTTCAGACGATAATATCTCCATTTATTACCCCAATATTTATTTTTTCGTTTGTTTTTGTGCAGTTGAGATTGAATTATTGAGTGCTTGCACCGGAGAGAAAAGCGATTTATCTTGAAGGGAATCTGTCAAATTTCATCGTGTATATGAAACTTCCGTCGTTGGCCTCATTCCGCTTTTTTGAAGCGGCAGCTCAAACCGGCAGCTTTGTGAAAGCGGCTGAACAACTGCATGTGACACATGGTGCCGTCAGTCGGCAGGTACGGCTTTTGGAAGAGGCTCTGGGTGTCGAGTTGTTCGAACGGCGGAACAGAGCGATTTTCCTGAACGCGGCCGGGCGCTTATTACATGCGACAACCACTTCGGTGTTTGAACAACTTGAAGGTGCCGTGTATCGATTGCAGCAGTCGGCGCGGGAAGATGTGATTGTGCTGTCCTGTGAGCCGACCATCGCCATGAAATGGCTGATTCCCCGGCTTCCCGCGTTTCATAGTGCAAACCCTGATATTAGCCTACATCTTGTGGCTGCCGGTGGACCGATTGATTTCGCCAGGTCCGGGGTCGATATGGCATTACGTCGCGATGACTTCCATTGGGATCAGGATGTTCATGCCGAGAAAATCTGTGATGAGTGGATGGGGCCGGTAACCCGTGCAAAGGAGGGATCCAAGGTGCGCCTTGACGGTGTGCGATTGCTGCACTCCGGAACCCGGCCGAAAGCATGGTCGGCCTGGCAACGCCTGTCGGGTATTTCAACGAAAGGCAGCATCCGCGTGGACTACGAACATTTCTATCTGTGTGTTCAGGCAGCGGCATCTGGCTTGGGGATGGCTATGGTTTCGTTCCTGATGGTGCAGGACGAACTGGAAAGTGGGCAGCTATATGCTCCTTACGGTTTTATTCGCGATGGTTCCAGCTATTGTCTGCTGTCGCCAAAGGCCCTGAGTCAGAATGAAAAGTGCGTACGGTTCAAAAAATGGCTCATGGCTGAGGCAGCGTCAAGCCTCTCGGTGGCATTGCCCCTATATTCCCAGACTGAAAACCATAACCTCGCTTAGAGCTGTGTCCACATTAGCTGGGTAGGAGCAACGGCTGACGGTGACGTTTGCAGGACGGCAACGGTAGCCGGACCTGTTGTTGGTGTTATGATAAGTGTATTGTGCCGTGTAATGCACACGTATCTCATACAGGAGAGCAATCATGACCGCGAAACAACGTAACACGCAGAGCGTGACCATGACGGTCGAGCGTGCCTTACTGCTCCGGGCGCGTGAAGCGGGCATTAACCTGAGTGCTACTCTGACAGCCGCCCTGGATGCAGAGCTTCGCCGTCATGAAGCGAAAAAATGGCAGGAAGAGAACAGGGAGGCCATCGACGCATTAAACCGTTTTCATGATGAGCACAGCTGTTTCAGCGATGAATACCGGACGTTTTAACCATGCATTCACCGTATACGGTAATACTGGGAAAAGCACCATTTACCCGCTGTTGCTCGATGTCACAAGCGACATTATTGGGCAGTTGAATCGCCGGATAGTGATCCCGTTACTCCCTGTTGAAAAGTACCCGGCAGGCCGCCGACCGGATCGCCTTGTCCCTGTCGTCAGGCTGACGGATGGTAAAGAATACGCCGTAATGACCCACGAGCTGGCAAGTATTCCTGTACAGGCGCTGGGGGCGGTATTTTGTGATGCGTCGCAGTACCGTAATCAGGTAAAGGCCGCCATCGATTTCCTCATCGACGGCATTTAGCCGTGGCTGTCGGGAGCCTGCTCCAGTTCGTCTATCGTGCGAAACAGAAACCTCTCCCGGTTTTTGGCATCAAACGGAACCGGAATACCGTTCCTTACCCGCATTCTGATACGGCCAAACAGCGCTGATGAGCGCGGTTTTGGTTTTGTCGTCCGCATAAATACAACGCCTTTTTTCTCGATGCCTTTCAGCAGAACGATGAGATGGCGAGGCTTCAGTTCCGTGACTGGCTGGTGCCCGATAACCGAAAAGATAGGGTTGTTCATCCTGGCGGTATTCTTCACGTGAACGTATTGAATACAATGCTAAAAAGCAAAAATCCCGCTTAAGTTGCCTTAAGCGGGATTTTCTAAATTTGGCTCCTCTGACTGGGATCGCCTTTGCCGTTAACTGGTTAATAAATAAGCTAAACCTGAATTCAATTTCTGTCAAGACCACCAGAATGACCACCAATAGTTGCAGATTATATAAATTTGGTGTGAGCAAACCTCGACATGTTTATGATCATATCTATAAGGGCATTGTTGATCCTGTCCCGATAGTGGAACTGTACCGAGGAAAAACTTGGCAGCCTGCTCTGTGCCAGACACGGACATTTCATACCTCGGTTTATGTGACCAAAATCAGTGTGGCACTACAGGGCGGTAGTGAAACCCCTGTGACTATACCAAACAAACTGGATCACGGTTGGCTAAGCGGTTATAGTCAAAGCGTTGCCAGCTGCTTGGGTTGCACATTAAATACCCATGTTATTAATAATGCTTATACACGAGTCTTTTCATGGAATATGTGGCTTTTGGTGATGAAAGCGGTACGACAGGGAGTGACCGTTGTTATGGTATTGGCTTATTGTGTATATGAAAAAACACACTGGATATATTCAATGAGCGTGTTCGGAAACTGCAAGACAAGTACGGCATCGTAGGTGAATTGAAATGGTCAAAGATTAAGAACAGCGCTGGGCAAGCAAACATCTGCCTTGAATTATTTGCTCTTGTGCTAAAAAATTCATGCTGTTTTCACTCTATCATAGTTGTGAAGAATATTTATAACAATTGGCAAACGAACAGGGAAATGGCGTTCTATCAGACTTACACTCTCCTTGTTAAGAATGCGGCACGTCAGCTTAAGAGTCCAATAGATGTCATGATTGACAAAAAAATTGATAAGTATAAGAAAAATGATGAGGTTACTGGGATCATCGCCAATAATATGTTGGCTAAAGCTGGTATAGATAAACTGGTGACGTCTGTAACGATGCATGATTCCAAACATCACTTGGGTTTACAGGTTGTAGATATTTTAACGGGGCAGTAAACTCTGGTTACCTTAAATTTCTCAATTCTCAGTTGCAGTTATCGGTAGCAAAGGAAATAGCATTCAAACGAATGGCAGCAATGCTTGGGTGGGACCATTTTCACTATGATACCTATCCGAACAAAGACTTTAATATCTGGCACTTTCCTCTTGAGATGCGAGGTGTACCGAGGTCGATGAGTATCAGACCAAATTATGGCGTGCCATTTGTTATGAGAGATGAGCTGACTTGATTACTTGTTTTAAAATTGTTACTCAGAACCTTGGGTATCGAACGTCTTCGAATACGAACAGTACTGCGACCGTGTTACAAATCTTTAGGTGTATTTAGCTCAGACTTGATCTAGTATTGTCACGATACAGAGCTAAGCCTTGCCTGACAGGCAGTTCTGTGCAAAATGCGGATATTCCCTGTATAATTATTATTATTTATAAAATAATATATTAAGATTGAGAATAGAAAGGACATCACTGATGTGCGCATACAGACCCCCAAGCGTAAGAAATTTTAAGTTGTACATAGGTGAGCTTACAGCAGAAGCAGCTGCAGTCCATATTTCGTTATTAGAGTCCAAAAAATTCGAACTTGAAAATGAGAAATATTGGAGTGAAAAGGCTGAAGAGGCAGGTATAAAACTTGAAGGTATAAAATCTGATATAGTGCTAAATAGCCAGAATAGACTCGCAATTGTATCGCTTTATAGTGGGTTTGACTTATTTTTGGAAGAAATTGAATCCGAATGTAATCGTTATGGCTTCCAGTGGGAAAAAAAAGATAAAGTTTCCCCTTTGAAAATACTAGAAAACAATTTCACTAAAACGCCATTAAATAAAACAAACTTCCGGTATGAATCTGATTCAGCCGATTATTTTAGGCTATTACGCAATTCAATTGCTCATCCAAGTATAGAGAGCAAAAAGAAAGCAATTGAATATTATAACTCTAAGAAAAACTCCCTCGACTTCTTGCAAAAAAAATACAACATGATTTCGGCTCCAAATGAGCCAAACAGCTTATCATTTCATGATATTAAGTTTTGGTGCCAATTTCTTTTAGACTTTACAGAACAAATAGCAGAACTCCTTGAACCTACGGAGAAAATGATTTTTGATAGCATCCCGTTCAATACTTGGAAAAAATATGGTGAAGATCACGAAAAGATAAAAAAAGTTGCTAAAACCTATATACATTCACAATACTCTTATGATCTTGACAAGGCAGATAAAATCATAGAAAATTTCTATGACTCACTCGCTTAATAGGTAAAGCAACTCCCTTCATAAGCGCCTTGCAATAGGGTGCTTATGAAGGAGTAGCTCTGAGTTCGATTCTCAGGTGAGTCGCCAGCCAAAACCAGACAATCAAATTTTTGTTTCAACCAACTTTCTATATCTACAATAGTCCTCAGTGCTGAGGCCGATTCTTAGCTCATAGCTGACCTACAGTGGCATGCATTCTCCCGCTCTGCGCCAGAAGCGAACATCTCGGACGTTACAGCACGTTAGGTCAGATATCTAAAAACGCATGGTCCGCTTGGGTGGGGTACTTACAATGGTTTTTAGCTGGCTATAAATTATGAGACCATTAAATTGGCCTCCATTGGTGTTAAATGTCTGCAATGAGGGATATTTGCTTTTGGTAAAATGTGGAAAGTTTCTTTCCTTTGTCTTTATCGATACTTTGAACAAAAGACAATATGCCTCTTATAATTTCATTTTTATTTTGGACTTCATTTCTTACTAGGTCATATATTCTTTTTCGGTAGACGCAATAATTTTTTTTACTGATAGTAATCCTGGGTGTTACAGTTAACCCTGTAACTTCCCTTCTCACCTTAGGACCAAGGAATTTTTCTTTTTTTGTGTTAACGGTAAATCCCTCATCGGCAATTATCATTTTTATTAAATAAGATGCTCTCTGTAAGATAAGTATTTTATTTCCTGATATGCAAAGATCATCAGCATAACGTGTGTAAGTTAAAACCCTTTTTTTACAATATGTAGATACACGATGGTCGAGTCTTAAGCAAACGAGATTAGATAAGGCTGGTGAAGTTGGTGCCCCTTGAGGTAAATATCCACTTTTAGTACAAAAGGACGTAAGTATAAATGCTATATTATTGTTATATCCAATATTTCTGAATAATGTATATACATGAGATGCTGGTACATTGGTAAAAAAATCTTGTAAATCGAGATTCAATACGTATTGATTTCCTTCATGTGGTTTAGCATTGTCAATGATAGATTTTTTTCTTACAAAGCCTTTTGCATAAATTGATGGTGCTAATTTATCTAAAATATATCTAAGAATCCATCGTTGTATTGCTTTCAACTCTCTTAGAGGGCTTTCGATGTGCCTAATGCCACCGGTTTTTTTTTTCATTTCTATACGATGGTAGTATTTATCATTATTTAAACTGAATTTGGAGATAACTTCTTTCGGAAGCCTGAGGGATTGTGACAAATCGTCAACATTCTCAAGAATTGGAAGAGATAACAGTTGCTGGGTATACTTTCCTTGATGAGTATTCATGTTTATTTCATCATAGTAGAGTTGTATTTATATGCTCGAAAATAGTGTGCTAGTTTTTAACGACTACAGCGAGGAAGGGGAATGAGCATCCATACCTAGGAAGGTATGGATGCGAAGCATCCTTCCGTAAGGCGGATGTACGAGTCCCCCAAATCACGGTGGGCGGGAATTGGGGGACTCGATCATCGCGCTATCTCTGTGATGAACTGCGGGAACGGAGAGACTCTCCATCCACTGTGAACTTGACTAGCGAACCAGTAAGTCACCTGCTTAAAAACTAGCACACTGCGGAATTCTATGATGAAACACTAATCAGTGTCTAGCATATTGTTTATTCATGATTCTTGTTCTTAGTGCAGTGAGTGATGATTTTAAGTGGAAACTATTTATTATTGAATCATAGCCCATTTGAGTTATCGTGAATAAACCCTCTTGCTGGTTGATCATACCAGCCCTTATGAGTGAGTGCGTTGCAGCTTTACAGGCAATATTATCCCTACTTTCGAATTTTCTCTCCATGATAAGTTCCATGGTTTTGTACACTGACAATAAATTCAAATCATCAAACAGGTAAGTTAAAAGCAATATATGCTTCGAATATAATAAGATGTTATCTAACTCTTTCTTCTTTCTTCCGCTTGGAAGTGTTGCCTTAATTTTATTGAGTACTGCTTTTACATGTATTGAATTCTTTTCATCGAAATTTTTTGGAATGTCATATATTTCACCGCCATGAGTTCGAACTAGCCTAACAGGCCCGTGATTTATAAAACTTTTTCCTGACTTGAACTCACCCATCCTCATTACTAGCATTTTTTTTGCTAAGGCTTTATCCATGGAAAATGCACCTAATTCAGCGAAAGAGCCAGGACTTTCAGGTATGAGAATTATCAGGTCAACAGAGTTCGCAAGTTGAGTTTCAAGGGATAGCAGGCTATTTTTCCCTTGTCCTTCAAGGAGGTCTTCAAATAAATCTTCTGGGTAGGTAAGAGTTATTCCTTTCTCTTGAGAAAGAAAGGTTGAGAATTTATATCTGAGGCTTTTTTTATCAGTTTTATCTTTTCCACATAAGAATATTGTTTTTTGTGATTCATCAAATCCATTTATTAATAGATCTCTAATTTCATCGATGGTTTGATAGATATGTTGGTCGTAAAATTTATTAATGATGCTCTGTTTGAGAGGTTTCATGATTATTCCTAACAATGGCATTTCTCATAAATATCATGGTATTTTATGATAAAAAAAGAAGGCTTGCATCATAAATTTTTAATTTATGCAGTATTGCTGTAATTTCATGACCGATTTGGTTCAAAAAGATAAGATGAAATTTATTGCGGTATATTTTTAATTTATATTCCGTCGCATCAAGTGTGAGTTGTAACTTATAATTTTGTTAAGGTTGCTGATTGTTCAAAATGAGAGTAAATTAAATGTTTTGTTTTTTCAAGAGATAATTTAAAGGATAATTCACGAATATAAAAACAGCCAGTTTTTATATGTACGATTTGAGATATCGTTTGGACTGTTCCCACACTGCATAATTTTATTATGCCCTACCTCAAGATACAGGAAATTTAGATTTGAACTAATACCCCTAAATTCAACCCCAACCTCCATTTCACCGCTGCGGCCCAAGGGGCGCTACGCCCGACTATCCAGTGTCAGTTTTTTCTCCCGTGTGCTTTCCGTTCCCCGTATCAGCTTCCGGTTAATCGTTTCCCACCACAACCCGTCTCGCAAGGGTAAATGGCACGCATTCTGCGCCCTTGCGTGCCGGAACGATGCCGGGAAAGCGAACCGTCAGGCGATACGAAGACGAAAATCACACCACTGACGGAGAAAAAACCATGACCATTTCCCTGCATACCCAGACTAGCGCCCCTAACACCGCAGCGGCGACCAGCGTATCCCCGCTGGAGCAGTCAGGCTCCTCAAAAACGACATTTTCCAAAACCAAAACCGATATTTATCAGACTGTCACCGACAGCATCATTACCGCGCTGGAAGCCGGAGTGAAGCCCTGGACGTGTCCGTGGCAACGAGTGCCGGGCATGTCTGAGTTGCCTTCCAACTTCGCAACCGGTATCGCGTATAGCGGAATGAATATCATGTTGTTGTGGTGCAGTGCGTCAGAACAGGGCTTCGGTGATTCACGCTGGATGACCTACAAACAAGCACAGGCAGTAGGCGGGCAGGTTCGCAAAGGCGAGCACGGCACGACAGCCATTTTCTATACAACCTTGGAAAAGGAAAACGAAGACGGAGAAATCGACCAGATCCCGATGCTGAAAACGTTCACCGTGTTCAATGTTGAACAAATCGACGGCCTTCCGCTGACAACTGAGGCGGTTAGCCCCGCTGAGACGTTCGAGCCGTTACCACAGGCTGAAAACCTGTTGCGCCGCAGTGGTGCCCGCATCGTAGAGAAAGGTCAAAGTGCCTTCTTCAAACCGTCAACGGATGAAATCTGGCTACCGGAACGCCATCTTTTTTCCGATGCCGCTAATTTCTACGCTACCGGTCTGCATGAGCTGGTTCACTGGAGCGGAGCAAAAATACGTCTTAACCGTGAAATGAAAGGGAAGTTTGGTAGTGAAGGTTACGCCTTTGAAGAGTTGATCGCCGAGCTGGGAAGCGCGTTTCTGATGGCGGATCTGGGGATTGTCGGAGAGGTTCAGCATGAAAGCTATATCGCTTCCTGGCTGAAAGCGTTGAAGAACGACAAGCGCTATATTTTCAAAGCCGCCAGTGCGGCATCGAAAGCGCATCGTTATCTGATGGATAAGGTTTGAGGGGCAGGGGACTACGCTGCAAAGGAAGGCGGCGTTAACCTGATATCGGGGCAGGCAGCGTGGCGGATGTTTCAATTTCCCTGAGAATATTCCGGGCATTCAATGCCCGGAATATTCTCAGGCTGCGGGTGCGGGCGGCAAAGAGCCCGCGCATCCCGTAAACGACGTTTGTACATCGGTGATTGCTGTAAACGACGGCTCAGGTATGACGACTGACTGTGAAGTTTGCAGGACTGCAACGGTAGCAGAACCTGTTTTTGGTGTTGTGGTAAGTGTATTATGCCGTGTAATGTGCACGTATTTCATGCGGGAGAGAAACCATGACCGCGAAACAGCGCAACACGCAGAGCGTGACCATGACGGTGGAGCGTGCCTTACTGGTCCGGGCGCGTGAAGCGGGGATTAACCTGAGTGCTACTCTGTCAACCGCCCTGGATGCGGAGCTTCGCCGTCATGAAGCGAAAAAATGGCAGGAAGAGAACAGGGAGGCTATCGACGCATTAAATCGTTTTCATGATGAAAACGGCTGTTTCAGTGATGAATACAGGACGTTTTAACCATGCAATTCACCGTATACGGTAATACCGGGAAAAGCGTCGTTTACCCGCTGTTGCTCGATGTCACGAGCGATATTATTGGGCAATTGAATCGTCGGATAGTGATCCCATTGCTCCCTATTGAAAAGTATCCGGCAGGCCGCCGACCGGATCGCCTTGTCCCCGTCGTCAGGCTGACGGACGGTAAAGAGTACGCCGTAATGACCCACGAGCTGGCAAGTATCCCTGTCCAGGCCCTGGGTGCGGCGTTTTGTGATGCTTCTCAGTACCGTTCTCAGGTAAAGGCTGCAATAGACTTCCTCATCGACGGGTTCTGACGTTTCTTTCTATGCTGTTAAACAGGCATGCCTTTAATCGTGGCTGACGGGAGCCTGTTCAAGTTCGTCGATAGTGCGGAACAGAAACATCTGGCCTTAAATGGAACCGGAATACCGTTCCTTGCCACCGTTCTGATTCTGTCAAACAGCCTAACCAGACCGTTGCTGTTAGCATTCAGAAAATTAGCCCACTATTGCAGCATCAGACGACGCTGTTCAAGGTGCTTGGTGGCTTTACTCTCTGTCCGCTCTGTGCCAAGAGCGGAAGTTGCTTAGCGTTTGTCTGAATCAACGAGGATCGGGTCAGGGTCATCCGGACTGTATAACACAGCAGCAGAAATCAGAGCTTCGCCGTTTTGCGTGCCTTCATTTTTCTAATTCGCTTACGGCTAAATATAAGCCTGCCATCTCCCAGATCATATCGTCCGGAGTGTATTGCCAGCCAGAACTGCAGCGTTATTAAATAGGGGTTAATAAGCAGTCTGCACAGGTGTTTGCGAAACACACCATTCAGAGTAATGGGGCCAAATCTCGGATGGTTAAGCGAGAAATAGCTGTATTCCCCCAGTCGCCAGCGCCAGTACGACTTCATTTCTTTTTTTGCGTCCTCAATTGCACTACTGTTCCAGACCACGCCCCAGCGTCTTTCCCATGTGTCTCTTAACATCCAACCATGCATCAGAGAAAACCGTTGTGAGTCAAAAGGCGGTTGTTTTTTGCCACCGGGTAGCGTAATGACGCACTGAGTAAACTGTGTTTCAGTAATTGAAAAATAAATTCCGCGTTCAGAAACCTCCATGAGTTCCTGACGTGGTATCTGGTTTAGGTTAACAATCAGCACAGACTGGTCTAGATTGACCAGATCAATTTTCTGCTGGTAACGGATACCATGCCCTGACGCCTCGAAATAAAGAGAGAGGTTCTCCACAAGCGTCCCTTTTGCCCGGAACGCCACGCGGGATTTAACCGACTCATGATCGGCTGAATGAGCAAGCCGCTTCGAGTACTCTAAATGCTCACCCAGTGGCTCCCAGTGTGCACCTAATTGATGGCGTCTGAATTTATATTCATGCGATTTCTGATAGGTTTTCAGTAACCATAATCGTGTGATCTTTTCCCAACCCCATTTGAAGAGGCGTCCAGCTAAACTCCACGGCATTGGTAAACTCATCTGTCTCTCCTGTATTTTGATCTGACGCTATCACTTTTCTTCAGAGAGAAATAAAGGCTTTGCGTATCCTTACTTATTGTATAAACCTAATAGCCGTCGCTTGCTCATGACAAGGATTTCACCTGTCGCCAAGTCTCTACGCCTAGACGTGTCATCGCGTCAAATGCAGCTTGCTTAAGCCTAGCGTACTCGGTGTGATTGGATGCTGCCGCTTGCAGGAATGCTGTTTGCATGAATGTGAGCGCCTGCTGAAGCGCGTCGCGAAGCTCGGCTTGATCAGATTTAGCTGGATTCAGCATTAGCGTGATCATGTTACATTGCTCCATGATATCAGAAGACATCACATCAAGTTGCTGCTGTGTAGTTGCACTTGAGCCGGGAGCAACTGGACGCATCAAAAGGTTGTACTGCAGGTCAAGCTGTTTATATAAATTTGACAACCTTTCACGAATATCTTGCAGCCAACGAAGACGCTCTGTCGCTACAAGATTCGCCTGCAGGCGTTTGGTTTCGAGTTCCAAATCAGACTTCGCCTTTTGTCTGGCAACCAAGTAGCTGGCAAGCCCTCCGGCCAGTGCGCCGAATACCCCGGCAGCCGCAGAGATCAGCGCGACAAGAGTTGATGAACCCGTGGGCACATTGCCGCTTGGACTCGGGACTGTAGTTACGGCCGGCGTTGGCGGCATGCTAACGGTCTGGGAAACGGTGTTTGATCCGCAGACGATGCTTATTTCAGGTCTAGCAGTCTGCGCAGGCTTGCGAGGCTGCGTTGGATGCGGAAGCTCACATACGGCCTTTGCGCCGGACTCTTCAGCCCACACAGGAGCAAAAGCGAATAGCAACGCCGAGAGAGAAAGTATTCGCAGTTTCAAATTCATAGGTTTGCCTGCCACTCCTTGAGACGGCTAACAGTGATTAGATGGAAGGCTGTATTAACACGTTAATAGTGCCTTCCATCTAGCCCCACTCCTGACTGATACAGAGTGCGACAAACGGTTATTTAAATCAATCACATAAATCCCATCCTTCTGAACGTATTCGCTTGACCTCTTCCTTTTTTGCAAACATTTAGGGCTGTAGAGAAAAACAGCGAAGGCATTGACCATGGCAAGTGCCGGTAAGGCTACCGGCCCTGAATGACAACTTCCAGTCAGCTTGTTGCCTGCATTGTGGTGCTGACCTGAATCAGTGTATATCCGCTCTTCGCTCACTGCGGACCTTCAGTTCAGCTGCTTCGTGCCAACAGCAGACGTTGCTTTAATCAGTATTTGCTAATCAATGCAGTGCAGGTTAATCATCTTCACGGTTTTTTTGATCACTTATTACTCGCTCAGCTTCCTGGTCGTAGCCATCCGCTAAAACTCTTAAGGTAACGGCGAATCGCTGATAGCCTGCATTTTCTACTTCCTCTGCTTTTGTCCGAAACTGATCCGCCAGTTCTCTCTCAGGTTTCCCAGTTGGATCGACCCAGTGTGCACCGCGAGAATTGTAGGTTCCTCGTCTGTAGCCTTCACGCATGCTTTCAGCATCTCGGTCATTTAATGCAGAAGCGATCGCTCGGTTTATCCACAAGCCATCGGGATCGGAGGGAGCAGTAATTAAAACTTCGCCAATTTTGCTTAGTGCAACCCCTAAATGACCTGATTCTGTTGCAACTTCCTTAACCTTCTCAAGCCATTCAGTAAAGTTATCTGCTCTAAACGTACCATTTTGTTGGCTTCCCGGTAGGGTTTCCCATTTTTCTAGGAGTCGCCATGCATTTCTTGCAATAGCTTTCGATTGCTCAGTGGGTTCACTGGCTGAAGGATCCTCTTTGTCGGAACGGAAAATAAGTCGAATTACCTCACAGAAAAACTCTGGGTCATTAGCCATCCTGTTTTCAAGTAACTGGGGCACAGTACCTCTGTGACCATCTAGCAGAGGAATATATGCCCACTCAACGCTAAATAGATCTTCCTGATTTACATCAGATTTAGTCTGAAGAAATTTGATTAAAGTCGTTATGTGGTATGCGTCCATGTTGGAGCTTGATTCATCAGTTGAAAGGGCCGCCAGCAACGCACGAACACACTGATTAGCATCGATAGGCTGTTTGTTCTGATACATTCTGTACAGACAGTGGATTGCCGCATGGGGTCTGCCATGTTCAATCAGTTTATCAATGGCTACAGCCAGCTCTCCTTCAGACTGATAGGCATTGGTATCGGTACGGGTCCAGTATTCGCTTTCGAAAGCTTGAAGGTATTGAGAAGCTCGTCCCCATGTCTCCCCGGAGAAAGGTAAATAGGCAAGGAACTGGCCTAACTGTTTAGGGGTCCATTCAGATTTGCTGAGATTGTCGCACCACTCCCAACCCTTGAGCCAAAAACGCTTCCAAATAAAGGCGCTTACCAATGCCTTGTGCTTATTTTCTGTTGTGTCCAGGAAATGAGGTAACAGGATAGTTTCGAACACATCATTGCTGAACGTTCCAAGTATACTGCCGACCTTGTTGGGTGCAGAAACGTTGTCAGCAAATCGTATAACACCCTCTGCCCCATTAAGCCGAAAAATTTCCGAAATTGCGGATTCGCGCCTCGCTTCGGTTTTCTTTTGCTGTTCTTCCCAGTCACCATTTTCATCGTAGAGGTCAAAGTCCCGGTTTGAGAAAAGATGCTGGTATAAGTTAAATGGATTGGTGGGAGCCAGTTGCTCGGCAACATTTTCAATGCGGGTTATCAGATTATCAGGCAATGCCCAATTGGCATCAGAGTATCGCTTGTGTTTATTTGATAACTGATTGAGATGATCCCATATCAAAACACGTTTTTCTTCATGCAGCCCGATAATAGGTTTAGAGGAGAGAACCTCAAGGAGTTGATCGAAAGCGGGGGCTGGCAGATGATCAAAATGGTCAATTAATACGGTCAGGCGACCGGTATCTTCTCCGACGCTCGCAACGGCAAGCTCCGCATAAAACAGTGTCTGCTGCCAGTACTCCTGATTCGTTACTTCGTTTTCCCAGTCATCGGGGATGGTTCGGCGCCAGGAAGGTTTGTGTGTCCCAAAAGAGGTTTGATGTTGACCAGGCAAAAGCTGAACAAGCAAATTCCAGGCAATGTCAGGCCATTCGTTAAAAATGACTTTTACAGCAACCTGGCGCTTTTCAATTGATGCGAGCGTTTGCGGCAACCACGGCAATAATATAGTGGAAAGCGAATTGGATGGCCGATTAGACCACTTCCCCCCCGGGTCGTGGCTGGCGAGTTCAGCAAGTACAGCACAGACCCTAACCAGATGTTGTTCATCCCAGGCTAGCCCTTCCAGGGCCCATAGCAGTCCAGTCAGATAATTCCCCCCAATGATGCCATTTCCCTCTTGGGAAAATAGCTCATCAAATGCACAGGGTGTCTGGTGCATTGCCTTCTCAACTGCATCAAGAAATTTTGCGGGAGCGGCTTCAGCGAGCGTGGGTAATAAGCCGTTCAGGCTACCCCATAAAACCCAGTCCGCTTCATTTAAAATTTCGCGAATCGCTACGTTACTGCAAGCTTCGGCCTTCCCCTGAGAACAGTTAATGCAAGCCTCTGGTTGGCTTCCCAGGATAGCCATACCCTCAGCTATACCCTGTCGCAGCATAGGTGAAAAATGGAGCTCTTTACCATAAATGCTCGCAGCGTAACGCTCTTCAGCGGGTAATTCAAAAACAGGGTCTGGCTCTTTAAGTACTGAAATAGTGAGAAACTTGAACAAATCGAGATTCTGGTCAAGTATACGGGACCCCAGAATACTCCACAGATCCATTCGATTAGCGACTTTCCAGACGCCATTTCTGACAGACAAAGGGCTGTCCGGTACATGTAATATTTCTCGCGCCTTCCTTAACCATTCGTCATAACCAATACCAAGCAACTGGGTTAGCACGTCCAGGTCATATTCATTTTTTTCATTCCATCTCCCGACTAATACTGCAATGGCTAAACAGGAAGCATCAGGATGGTGGGCCCAGTCGGTTTGTACTATCTGCGATACCGCTCTTAATTTTTCGGGAATCTCAGCAACAACTCTTTGTTTGAACACTTCTGAAAGATCGTCTGGGATCTTACTGGATGTGATAGTTCCAGCATCCTGATTCCATGTTTGCACGATATCGACTATCCGCGACCAGACCCATTGAGGATACTGCTGATGAAATTGCGCGATGTGGGAATGCAGCAGAGCCAGAACAACACCGAATTCATTACCCAGATCGTAGCCGAGCAAGTGGAAATGGTTCAAAAATTCATACAGTTCATCATCTGTTAGATCGTTACCGTCATTTGCTATCTTCAGGTGATACTGGAGGACCTCCAGTTTCTCGCTGCTTCTGGCTGGGCTGAACTTGGCTTGCCGCACGTTCCTAAGAAACTCATCCGCATTTTTGGTATGCCTGGCTTGATTAAGCAGCCATTGCACATTGTGGGTATCGGTCGAACTTAGCGGACCGGTGATCAGCGCAATGACATCTTTCTTCCTGGTGAACACCTCGGGATTATTGAAATCATTCCAGGCGGCCTGTATCACTTCCCCAAATATCGCGCTACCTTGCGTAATTGAAATGGAATGCTTGATTTGCCCAAGAAGCTTCTGCTTTTCTTTACTGGTGGGATTCTCAACAACGACAATGAGGTCGTCGGTATCAAAACCTTCAATCTTTCCCTGAAGTTTGATTTCTACAATAGGCCAGCAAGGAAGACATGGGGCATTGCCGCTAGTGAGCATCAGTGCAACAAACGACGCCTGAACATGTGCCTCAAAATGAACACCGCCACCGCCTGTAGAAAAAGGATTGCTCAGATTTTTTTTATTTGCCATAAACAATCACATCCGTATTTTTGATTCAGAATAAATTAGAAATCGGCTAACTCAAACTTTATTCCGCTCGCATCGTGAATTGCGACTGTTTATGTAGACACTCTTGTGGAGTCAGTCTACAGTCCAATAAATGTCCGCTGTTCGCTCTTAGCCGACCATGAGATTTGGCAACGCCAGATCTGTAAGTATACC